>NZ_JBDWVM010000429.1:0-7722 GCF_039984035.1 Planktotalea sp.
CATTTTCGAAGAACGTGAAAGCGGGACTTACCTGTCAGTCCTGGGTTTTGGTCGTGGCAATCTGGATGATGCAACGATGCAGGCCTTGGCGCAGAACGGCAATGGCAATGCGTCTTACATCGATAGCCTTCCAGAGGCGCAGAAGGTTCTAGTTGACCAATTGACGGGTGCGCTCTTCCCTATTGCGAATGATGTGAAGGTGCAGGTGGAATTCAATCCTGCGACCGTGTCTGAATATCGTTTGATCGGCTATGAAACCCGTTCGTTGCGCCGTGAAGATTTCAACAATGACAAGGTAGATGCAGGCGATATCGGGGCAGGCCATCAGGTGACGGCGCTCTATGAAATCACGCCCGTGGGCAATGCGGGGCAAATCGATGAGCTGCGCTATGGTGAAGTTGTGACTGGCGGTGCGTCGGACGAGCTAGGCTTTCTGAAGTTGCGGTTCAAAGCACCGGGCGCAACAGATAGCGTTCTGATCGAGCAAGCAATTGCGACGGATTTGCAGGGCGATAGCGAGCTTCGCTTTGCGGCGTCGATCGCGGGTTTTGCTGAGCTGCTCCGCAAGAGTGATCGCTTGGGTGAATGGACCTACGACAATGCGGTCGCGCTCGCCAATACATCACGCAGAGATGATCCGTTTGGCTACCGCGCAGAGGCGATCCGCTTGATGCGCCTTGCGGCTTCGCTTGATCAGTAAAACGCAAAAAGGCCCGAGTGGGAGGAGCTCGGGCCTTTCGCTGGGATGTAGGAGAAACCGTTGAAGCGTTGTCAGATTTAATCTGAGCCACTTAACACTGCCTGAAATCAAAGATTTCAACGCGATAAGTGGCAGCTCGTTTTGAAAGTTAAAATCGAAACCTTCTAGTTTACGGCTTTTGCCTCGACTACATCTTTCTGGACACTGCCCGCTCGGGCAATTTCGATTTGGCGCGGTTTTAGCGCTTCGGGGACTTCCCGTGTCAGGTCTACGTGGAGCATGCCGTCTTCATGGCTGGCTCCGGTGACGCGCACATGATCGGCGAGATGGAAGCGACGCTCAAATGCGCGGGTCGCAATGCCGCGATGCAGATAGCTGCGCTCAACACTGTCTCCCTCGGCCTTGCGCGCAGAGATAAAGAGCGCGCCTTCCTTCACTTCGACGGACAAATCAGCGTCCGAGAACCCGGCGACAGCAATCGAGATGCGATAAGCGTCATCAGCGGTCTTTTCGATGTTGTATGGGGGGTATGTATTGGCGCTGACGTCCTTGGACATAACACGGTCCATAATGTCAGTAATTTGGTCAAAACCAATAGTCGCGCGGTGCATAGGCGCAAAGTCAAAAGTACGCATGGGTCATCCTCACTTGAGCAATAACAATATGTTAGCGGCCTTCCCATTCGGGACCGACCAGTGTGACGCAGCCCAGATTTGGCGCTGCGTTGGAATAAAGGTGGGAACGGTGAAAAGGCGTTTCAAGAGCCTTTTCTAATTTTTAGTCGCCTACACGCAAAAATCGCGCTTGTGACGTTTGGCGACTGCTGCTGTCAACGGTGATACGTTTTTCGGCCGTTGACCTGCGTACAGGCGCATTGCGCAACTGTTGTTTCAGGCTTTCGACACGTGCTCCAAGTTCCATACCAAAAGCGACGCGTTTGCCGTTTGATAGACCGATAGCAGACGTCAAAGAGAGGACGCGATAGCGACCATTCTCACGTGCAAAAATGGCGGAGCCAGACGAACCATACGTGACATCGCAATCCATAATGACCAGTCCGCGATCCCGTTGTAGGATATTGCAGGCACGCTGCCATGACATCTGTTCATTGCGACCGCGCCCGTAGGAGACGATGCTGACGGGTCCGTCAATCGCGTCGCCAGAGTGGAGCGCGAATGGCGATGCAATGGACGTTGGAATGGGATCATCCAAAAGGATCAAGGCAATGTCCGAAATGACCCGCGCCCGCGTCAATGGACCGGGGAAGTCATAGGCTGCGTCGACTGCGAGACGATAGCCACGGCGCTCTGCCAAGGCTTCGCCATTGGTCAGCGCTGCGCGAAAGGTCAGTTCGTCGGGGCGATACTGTTCCTTTGTGCCGCTCTTGTAGACGCAATGTGCGGCGGTCAGGACAAGGTCCGACGCGATCAAAGTCGCGCTACAGGTGCTCGCACCTGTGTCGAGCCGACCTACCGCTTCTAGCCCAAGGAAATCGTCTCGTTGGGTTAGGGATGTGAGCGACGTGCTCTTTTGGGCATGTGCCGCAACAGGCATCAAAGCGATGCAAATAAGAGCAATCAGCCGCCTCATGGTTTGACAAATTTAGCGCCCGATATTGCACGCCCTTCTGTCGTAATCGAGCTACGGCTTTCCGCATTTCCAGCAACACTAAAACGTCCGCGTCCTGCGGCAAGTTCGGCGCGCAGACGCGCCAGCGGGCTTTCCAATGCGGTGCCGAGAGAGACGGGGATCCCCTTTACCTCAGCCTTTGCAGAGACGACTGAAACGATCTTGGCAACATCGTCCGTAATGCTGAAAATTGGCGCGCCCGATGAGCCGAAATTCACATCGCATGACATGACTAGAACACCCTTTTGCCGTGCCATGACATGGCACGTGTCTTGCAGAGACGGCGCTTCAGAACGATCAAGAGCATAGGACACGATGCCGATTTGATCGCCTTTTGCAGGGCGTTCGGCGGTTTCAAAGGGGATAACTTGAGTATTGCGAATAGGGCTGTCGAGCTCGATCAAGGCAAGATCATTGCGCACCCGATCGGTCGATGCCGTTCCATCATATGTATAGTCCGGATGCACGACTGCGCGACGTACCTTGCGATAGGCTGAAGCGCGTCCGTCGCGCCACCCTGCGCGGAATTCCATGATATTATGATCTACCCGTTCGCCAGAGGTTCGATCAAACAGGCAATGCGCTGCTGTCAGCACAAGATCAGGCGCAATGAGCGCCCCTGTGCAAAAACCCTTACCTTCAACGTCGAGCCGACCAACGGCTTCCCAACCACGTGATTCATCGCCTGTATTGAGACGCTTCAACGGGCTGGATTGTGCGGCTGCCGTTTGCGCGACAGCCAGTGACAATAAGACCAGAAATACGATCCGCAAAATTGCTGCCTCCGAAATGCTAAGCCTGTCCTAAGGACAGGTTGAGGCAAGAATAAGGCGTTTAGCGCAAAACAGGAACGTCTGACGCGATGTAGTTTGCATACATTTTTGCAGGCTTTGGACCGCCTGTTGCCCAGTCCAAAAGCTCCACAGTATGAACCACAGGAACTCCCGCTGCAGAGCCGATTTGCATCATGCACCCAATGTTGCCCGCCGCAATCACATCTGGATTTTTTGCCATTAATTCAGTGACTTTGCGGTCTTTGAGTTGCGTTGAAATCTCTGGTTGCATCAGGTTGTAGGTTCCCGCAGAGCCACAGCAGAGATGGCTGTCTTTTGGTTCAACCACACGAAACCCAGCGCGTTTGAGCAAATCTTTGGGGGCTGTTTTGATTTGTTGGCCATGCTGAAGCGAGCAAGCCGCATGATAGGCGATGGTTAAATCAGGCGCCCCACCAGCAGGCAGATCGAGGTCTTTCAGCACTTCGCTGACATCCTTGGCGATAGATGCGACGCGTTTTGCGTCGATTTCCAGTGGATCGCCTGCAAACATGTGGCCATAGTCTTTTACCGTCGTGCCGCAGCCAGATGTGTTGATCACGATCGCATCGAGGCCGCCGTCGTCCATTTCTGCCGTCCATGCGGCAATATTTTTGGCGGCCGCTGCATGGCTTTCGCTTTGTTTGCCCATGTGATGGGTCAGCGCGCCGCAGCATCCTTGCCCCTTGGCGACAACAACCTCACATCCCAAACGCGTCAACAAGCGGATCGTGGCGTCGTTGATATCCGTGTCGAGCGCGCGTTGTGCGCAGCCCGTCATCAATGCCACGCGTTTCTTGCGCGGCTCTACCGGCGCAAAGCTTTGTGGGTCATCATTGCGGCTCACCGGCGGCACCTGTTTGGGCGCCATAGAAATCATTGCGCGCAGGCGTTTGTCTGGAATGATTTTTGAGAAGGGGCGCGCTATTTTCGCGCCAAGTAGAGCGACACGGAAGCGCATCGGATAAGGAAGGATTTGCGCCAAAACCCAACGCAGTGCCCGTTCGCTCAAGGGGCGTTTGTAGTTTTCTTCAATGTAGTTTCGCGCGTGATCGACCAGATGCATATAATGCACGCCAGAGGGACAGGTGCTCATGCAGGCCAAACAGCCAAGGCATTTGTCGATATGGCCAACGGTCTTTGCATCGGGAACGCGACCCGTTTCCAGCATGTCCTTAATCAGGTAGATGCGCCCACGCGGGCTATCGAGTTCGTCACCAAGGACTTGGTAGGTGGGGCAGGTCGCGGTGCAAAATCCGCAATGCACACAGGAGCGCAGGATTTGGTTAGAGCGCTTGATCGCAGGGTCCTGCATCTGCGCATCGGTGAATTCGGTTCTCATGAGAGGTCTCCCATCAATCCGGGATTGAACAGACCCTTTGGGTCGAAACGGGCACGCAGATCAGCGCTGATCTTTGCGAGCGGTGTAGGTTCAGGGTGAAAGCGTCCAAGCTTGGCAAAATTATCTGTACCTGCGCGCATAAGAGTTGCATGGCCAGCGACAGTCATCTTCGCCCGTATATCTGTCCCAGAAGGCAATTCTGCCCAAATCAGCCCACCGCCCCAATCAAGCAATGTTTTGCTGGGCTGTACTTGCTCGAGGAATTCAGGAGCATCACTTGGCTTGACGGAAATGCGCCAAAGATCGCCTTGCCCCTTTGCAAAGGCGCGCGCATCGCGAATATCGCTCCACAGCGCTTCGCATGTTTCTTGATCCTCAATCTGCTCGATTGCGCCAAACGCCGCTAAGTTTTTCATGAGGCTTTCGGCGCGATAGCGCACCGATGCTTCAAAACCCTCAAAGCGCAGTAGAACGCTGCCATCGGCATCGCGGGCCGCGCCAGACACTTCAAACGGAGAACCAAGCGCTGAGGACATGGCATCTATAGCTTGTTGTGCCGAAAGATCGGCCAAGCGAAGGCTGACCTGAAACTCCACATTTGGCAGCACTTTCAAGGACACTTCGGACAGAACACCCAGCGTGCCATGTGCGCTGCTCATGAGTTTGACCAGATCATAGCCAGTCACGTTTTTCATCACGCGGCCACCGTTTTTAACGATGTTACCTGCGCCATCCACAAATCTGACGCCAAGCATAAAATCGCGGCAGGCACCGACGGCAATACGGCGTGGTCCAGAAGCGTTGCTTGCTGCGACGCCGCCAATAGTGCTTTCGCCGCTTGTGCCCAAAGCGTCGTTCAAATTCGGGGGCTCAAATGCGAGCCTTTGGTTTTCTGCTTTCAAAGCATTGGCTATTTCTTGAACAGGCGTGCCTGATCCTGCAACCACGGTCAAAGCGCCCGGTTCATAAAGGCTGATACCTGACATCCCCGTGGTGTCCAGAATAGGACCATCGTCAGCGTTAAGAACGCGGGTTCCACCACCGCGAATGGCGAATGGGGTCGTCGCGGCAGAAATCAGTTCGGCCAGTTCGGCCTCAGACGTTGGGGTCATCTTATTTGATCCTTAAAATCTTGGGTGAGCGCAAAGCGCTTGAGCAGACGCCGCTTTATTCGGCAGCCGTTGACACAGCGCGTCGGCTGTCAGAGGCATCGAGCGGAAAGACCTTAGCAGGGTTCAAGAGCCACTTTGGATCGAACACGTCTTTGATCGCCATCTGTGCCGCGAGGTCCGCAGGGTCATATTGCACATGCATCAGATCGCGTTTTTCGATGCCGACGCCATGTTCACCCGTGAGGCAGCCGCCCGCTTCCACACAAAGCTTAAGAATTTCCGCGCCCATCGCTTCGCAGGTTTCCAGATCGCCATCCTTATTGGCATCAAACAGGATCAGCGGATGCATATTGCCATCCCCCGCATGGAAGACGTTGCCGACGTCGAGCCCGAATTCTTCGGATATTTCACCAATACGTCTTAGGACCATGGGCAAGGCTGAAACGGGGATAGTTCCGTCGAGACACATATAGTCGTTGATCTGCCCCATCGCACCAAAGGCGCTCTTGCGTCCCAGCCAGATACGCGCGGCTTCATCGCCATCGCGCGCTTCTCGGAATTCAACAGGGTTATGTTTGCTTGCGATTTCGCGGATCAAGGCGAGCTGCGCATCAATTTCCGCATCGGACCCCTCTACCTCGATGATCAACAATGCCTCGCATAGGGGATAGCCCGCCTGCGCGTAGTTCTCGACGACTTCGATCACACGGCGGTCCATAAATTCGATCGCGACGGGCAGAACGCCTGCTTTGATGATGTCGGACACACAGGCGCCTGCCACCTCGTTGCTGTCAAAGCCAACAAGGGCAGGGCGCGCACCCTCGGGCTTATGCAGGATGCGCAATGTGGCTTCGGTGACGACGCCCAACTGCCCTTCTGAACCGCAAATAACGCCGAGCAGGTCAAGCCCGCTGCTGTCGAGATGCGCACCGCCGATTTCGACGATCTCGCCGTCCATCATCACCATCTTCACGCCCATGAGGTTATTGGTGGTCACCCCATATTTCAGACAATGCGCACCGCCAGAGTTCATCGCGATATTACCAGCAATCGCGCAGGCGAGCTGACTTGATGGATCGGGCGCATAGAAGAAATCGTTTTCTTCGACGGCGCCAGACACGCTCAGATTTGTGCGCCCCGTTTGTACACGAATGATGCGATTGGCATAATCTGTTTCCAGCACGTCATTCATGCGCGCAATGCCAAGGATCACGCAATCTGACGTCGGCAGCGCGCCGCCAGCAAGCGATGTTCCAGAGCCGCGCGGTACAACAGGTACGTTCATCTCATGGCAGATGCGCAAGACACCCGACACTTCTTCAGTGCTGCGGGGGAGAACGGCCAAGAGCGGCGGACACTTGTACGCGGTCAACGCATCGCACTCATACGCGCGGGTTTCGGATTCTTCGTGAATCACGGCATCTTCAGGGAGCACGGCCAACAGGCGCGCGACCAGCTCGTCCTTGCGTGACAAAACGATGTCGCTGGGGTTTGGCATTTCCATGAAATTCGCTCCCTTGGCTAATTGGTAATAAAATATAACCAATTTATGAGATTGGCAAGCTGTCTTTTTTACGACTATGACAGAAGCATGGAATTGCTAGACCGCCTTACCCTGTTTTCACCCTTGGATTATTCCGCAATAATTGGGTTGATCCTGCTTTGGTTGCTCATAAGTTGGCGGATTGAACATCCCTCAGAAAAGAACCCATCAGTCTCTGTGGTCATGGCCGAATACCGCCGTGAATGGATGCGCCAGATGATCACGCGCGACCCGCGCATCTATGACGCAACCATTCTCGGAAACCTGCGACAAGGGACGGCGTTCTTTGCGTCGGCAAGTATGATTTCCATTGGCGGAATCCTTGCTCTGGTTGGGAATACAGAACAATTGATCGGTATTGCCGGCGATTTGAGCATTGATCACGTGCCCGAAATTGTTTGGGAGGTGAAACTGATAGTGACGTTGTTCTTCGTCACGAACGCATTTCTTAAATTTGTCTGGTCGAACCGCCTGTTTGGCTATTGCGCCGTCGTCATGTCATCAGTCCCAAACGAGATTGATCATCCGCTCACAATGCCGCGCGCGATGAAAGCGGCGGAAATCAATATCACTGCGGCGCGTGG
>NZ_JBDWVM010000430.1:0-7816 GCF_039984035.1 Planktotalea sp.
AAGCGTTTGCGCACCCCGCGTACTATGTCCCATCAACGCAAAACTCCCGGGCCGCATGGGGCGCGCTGCGTTGCCGAAGAATTCGTCATCCATCGCATCAGCAATCCCGAGCCAGAGTCGACCGAAGGCTTGTGCGCTCACCTTGCCGCCACCGGGCGCGTCGATCTCAGCGCGCTCTAACAGCCGCGCGATATCAACGCCGCCACGACGTGCGCACTCAAGCGCTTCGCTGACGAAAGCACTAGAAATGAATTTCTCTGGCATGGACGTATCAGGCATTATGGCAAAATAGCTCAATCGTTAGTCACCTTTGAGCATAGTTTGCCAGTACAACTTCGTCTATCACTACCACGAGAATTTCTTGAGGAGCGCCCCATGTCCGCAACAGACCCTATTGTAATCGTGTCTACAGTACGCACGCCCATGGGCGGTTTTGAGGGCGATTTTGCCTCTGTATCTGCATCCCATCTTGGATCAGCCGCGATCAAGGCGGCAGTTGAACGTGCAGGCATCGCACCAGAAGACGTCGAAGAAGTCGCCTTTGGCAACGTGCTCAGCGCAGGTCAGGGTCAAGCGCCCGCGCGCCAAGCCGCATTGGGCGCTGGCCTGCCGCTTTCGGCGACTTGCACCACACTGAACAAGATGTGCGGCTCTGGGATGAAAGCTGCGATGTACGCCCATGATATGTTAGTTGCGGGTTCCTCAGACGTCATCATCGCCGGCGGTATGGAAAGCATGTCCAACGCTCCATACCTGATGCCAAAGGCGCGCGCTGGTCTGCGGATGGGTCATGCTCAACTGCAAGATCATATGTTCTTTGATGGTTTGGAAGACGCCTATGACAAAGGTCGCCTGATGGGCACCTTTGCTGAAGATTGCGCAGAATCCTACCAATTCACCCGCGAAGCTCAGGACGATTATGCCATTGCATCGCTCGACCGTGCTGTAGCCGCTATCGATGGTGGACATTTTGAGAGTGAAGTCACGCCAGTCACCGTTCAAACACGTCGCGATGAAACGTTGATCTCCACGGATGAACAGCCCGCAAAAGCCAAGCGCGACAAAATCCGCAATCTGCGCCCAGCGTTTCGCAAGGACGGCACTGTGACTGCGGCCAACTCCTCTTCTATCTCTGATGGCGCTGCGGCGATGGTCATGATGCGTGCATCCGAGGCAGAGAAACGTGGCCTCACCCCAATCGCGCGCATGGTGGGTCATGCAAGCTATGCGGACAAGCCCGGTCTCTTCCCAACTGCGCCCATCGGCTCGCTCGACAAGCTCACGCAAAAGACGGGTTGGGATCTGAAAGATGTGGACCTCTTTGAGATCAACGAGGCCTTCGCTGTCGTGCCAATGGCCGCGATGCAGGCCCTAGATTTGCCCCATGACAAGGTGAATGTGCACGGCGGTGCCTGTGCCCTTGGTCACCCCATCGGCGCGTCCGCAGCGCGCATTATGGTTACCCTAATTGGTGCGCTTCAAGCGCGTGATATGAAACGCGGCGTTGCCTCTGTCTGCATTGGCGGTGGTGAAGCAACAGCAGTCGCATTGGAGATGATGCAATGATCTTGAACGAAATTCAGACCGCTATTCGCGAAATGACCCAGCAGTTTTCGCAAGACGTGCTTTGGCCCAGTGCGGAAGCACGCGATAAATCCGCAGAGTTTCCGCGCGAAGAGTTAACTCAAATGGGCGAACTCGGCTTGATGGGCATGTTGGTGCCAGAAGAATACGGCGGCTCCGAAACTGGCGCTGTGGCTTATGCGCTCGCGCTCGAAGAGATCGCGGCAGGCGATGGACCAGTGTCGACAATCGTTTCTGTGCATAGCTCTGTCGGCTGTGTGCCAATCGTGCGTTACGGTAATGAGGCACAAAAGAAAAAGTACCTGCCAAAACTCGCCAGCGGCGAATGGATCGGCGGCTTTGCCTTGACCGAACCACAAGCTGGCTCTGATGCCTCTAACCTCAAGACCACCGCAGTACGCGATGGCGATCACTATGTGATCAATGGCGCAAAGCAGTTCATCACGTCCGGCAAGAACGGCCAGATGATCATTATCTTTGCCGTCACAGACAAAGAAGCAGGCAAGAAAGGCATCAGCGCCTTTATCGTCGAAACCGACACACCCGGCTACGAGGTCGTCCGCGTCGAAGAAAAGCTTGGCCTGCATTGCTCTGACACGTGTCAGCTTGCATTCACAGACATGCGCATCCCTGCAGAAAACCTGCTTGGCGAAGAAGGCGAAGGTTACAAAATCGCCCTCGCGAACTTGGAAGGTGGCCGCATCGGTATCGCCGCGCAAGCCGTCGGTATGGCGCGCTCTGCGCTTAAGGTCGCGCGCGATTATGCAGCTGAACGCACGGCATTCGGCAAGCCTATCGCCAACCATCAGGCCATCGGTTTCAAACTTGCTGATATGGCGACACAAGTCGAAGCAGCCCATCAATTGGTCATGCACGCGGCTTCGCTCAAAGAGGCAGGCATTCCTTGCTTGAATGAAGCCTCCATGGCGAAACTCTTTTCATCAGAGATCGCGGAGAAGGTTTGCTCTGACGCGATCCAAATCCACGGTGGCTACGGGTATCTTTCGGACTACCCTGTTGAACGCATTTACCGCGACGTGCGCATTTGCCAAATTTACGAAGGCACAAGCGACATTCAACGCCTCGTCATCGCACGCAATCTTGATCAGGTCGCTTGATCCAAAGATGCGTCCGTCTCTTCCTCGGGCGCATCATCTTCCAGCGCTGCATCCAATTTGCCTTTTAAGTCTTCGAGTGAATGCTCGGTCGACGCTCTTATGGACGGTTGGACAACGCGAAAACGACCATGCTTAAACAAGGGCTCAACCGCACGCGCTATCCCACCGAACATCGGCGCGCGCACGACTCCGTTTGAGATCAGTGAAGCATACAGCTCTGTTGCGGCGGCCTGAGATATTCTTAATTGGCGCGTAAGCAATTCAGGTGAAACGCGGTTCTGCGCGCGCGCAATCGCAACAGCCCAAGTATAGAGCGAACTCGTCACAGGTTTTGTGGCCGCCGCAGCGGACGGGATCGGCAAGCCCGCAGCAACTGCTCCACCAACCAGACCTTTATGAAACGTTCTTCTATCCATGAAAGAGATATAGGTACGAAACACCAAATTGCGAGTCACTCGCAAAAACTGTACATTTCACCTTTTCCAAATATCCTCAGGGTCTGGGGGTGAAACCCCCAGACGGGCGGATCGCGAAAGCGATCCGAAACACTCAAAGAACCTTGATCACGTCCTTATCAATCGCAAGCATATATCCTTTGCGCGCGATGTTTTTCACCAACAACTCACTGACCATTTGATTGCCCAGACCATCGCGCAAGCGCTTGATCCGTGTCGCGCCAGCGGCCTCTTCACAATCGGCAGAGTTTCGGCCCGAAATGACGGCTTCAATCTCAACGCCAGTCATAACGTCATCATCCATTCGCGCCTCTGCCAAAACTGACAACGTCTCCATCGCAGCATCCGTCAGCTTGAAACCCATATTATTGAGATAAACTGTCTTTTCATCCCGGCTGATCAACAGCGATGACACCTGAATGCCAGAGCGTTCAATCTGCGCCATGCGGCGATTTAGAACGACGAGCATCACAAGGAAAACAACAGCTGCGATTAGCAAAGCCGTCGCAAAGACCAACAAAACGAAAATCACAAATCGGTAGGATGCCAAGGTTTCAGAAAACGACGTCCCAGACTGCGCCAAGATTTCCAGCAGCTTGATTTCTGCCTGACTCGTCAAATCATCGTTTTCGATAAAAATGCGCTCTACGCGCATGTTGAACGCGTTCGCGTCCGGCAGGTTGGCGAACAGAATAATCGCCGCGACCAATAAAATGCCAACAATCGCCGCCAAACCAATGACGACGATCCGATTGCCTGTGCGCCGCGCGTCGGCGGCGTTTGCAGTGTCTTCTAGCAAGGTTTGTCTCCCGATTACTTGTCAGAGACTGACAAAACCTTCAGCAATGTCCACCCTCGCTCCGCAAGGGCCGCTTTGACCTGACCCGTCGCGGCGGCGGTTGTGCAGGGCCCGGAGACCGACATGCTTGCATGCTCCAGCTTCAAAGGATTGTCCTTTTTCGCCTTATAGGTCGCGGTGCAATCCGCTGCGGCAGCACTCGCAAAAAGGCTGAGCGCGCCTGCGGCAATGATGTGTGTAATGTGATTTTTCATGACCCAGAACCTGCGCCCAAGCGCGATGTTTTTCAATAACAATAGAGGTTTTTAACGGCGTTATTGGATAACAATGCGATGATATTGCCTGCCTGAAGCGGTCCAGCCCAAGTTGATCCCATCAAGCCCACCAAGTCTTGGAGGGCGCCTCAACCAAGTAAGGACTTAACTCATGCACCGTACTTTTATCTCTACCGTAATCGCAGCAGCCATCGCCATTACAAGCGTGTCCGCATCCATGGCTCAAGCTGAACAATACCGCGCTCCGATGCGTGCTCAAACCAATCCAAACCACGGCAATGAAGCCATCGCAGGCGTTCTTGCAGGGGCAGCCGCGCTCTTTATCATTGGCAAGGCGATCGAAAATAATGGTGGCTTCAAACGCAGTTCGCCTAGCCCTAAAAAACACGTGAGCCGTCACGGCCACCGCGGACACAAGCACGCAGCGCGTGGACACGGGCACCGTCATGGCCACGGACATGGTCGTTACAACCGTCGTCACCGTCACTAATCAAAAACGAGCAGTGAGCAGCGCGTTCCCCCGAAACGCTGCAAACAAGAGCGAGAGCAGGATAACTGCTCTCGCTCTTTTCTTGTTGATCAACTCAAATGTTGCTCTGCAAACGCAGCAATCATTTTAAATGCAACTTCAGTTTCCGGCGCTTCATCAACCAACACGGGCCACGCATGAGGCGCATGATTGTTCACACCCACGTGCGCCGACACCTCTTCTTCCACCAGCTTTTCAATAAACGCCTCCACCTCATCCCGGAAGATTTCTGCTGTGCTATACAAAACCAGGTGCGGCGGGCTGCCCTTAAACGAACCAAACCCCGGTGATACTTCAGGATCGCGCAAGTTCGTATCTGCCGCGTACATTTTGGCGGCGCGACTGATCCAAGTACGGGTCAGGATGGCCTCGCGTTCTGCGAGCGTGTCGATCGATGGATGCGATGCCGTCAGATCAAGCCATGGAGACAGCGTAACGACACCCGCAGGAAGTGATCCACCTTCTTTAATCAACCGCTGCAGCATCGCTAAAACCAGCCCACCTCCTGCGCTCGTCCCAGTCAGCAATATCTGAGAGGGGGCAACACCAGACGCGACAATCGCATTGTAGGCGGCAACCCCATCATTTACCGCCGCAGGATAGGGCGCATGGATCGCAGTCGTATATTTCACTGAATAGACGGCCATTCCGCTGCTGATCGCCAAGCGACGCGCTTCATTTTCAGAAGATGTTGGACTGCCGATCACATAAGCCCCGCCATGAAAGTAAAGCATCGCCGCATCGGGGTGCTTTACCACATCAGGCGTTATGCGCAGCACTGCGACCCCGCCCTGATCGATCCATTCGGCGCGCGCAGCTTTGTGTGTAATGCCCGTCACCTTAGCACTGAGATAGGTCAGCCAGTTGATAACGCGCTGTGACGGAATAAGCCGCAACATCGGCTTGATACTTTTGCGCAGCGCTTTGTCAGCGGACTGAAGCGCGGCAGAATTCGAATCTGGGTTCATAGTGGCAAGGCCCTCCAAAGATGCAGTAACACTCTGCGCTTTCGGAATCCTGAACAAGATCGTAATTGAGGGTTGCGAAGACAATAAAGAGGATAGATCACAAATGACCCTTCTTGGACCCGACTATTCTTTTGAAAGCGCAGCTCAGGCGCGCGGCCTGTCTCTTGTCGCTGGTGTGGATGAAGTCGGGCGCGGCCCTTTGGCTGGTCCCGTCACGGCCGCAGCTGTGATCCTCGATCCAGCAAACATCCCAGACGGGCTCAACGATAGTAAAAAGCTATCGGCGAAAAAGCGACAAGTGCTCCATGATGAACTACTCCAATGCGCTGACGTGTCGATTGCTCATGCTTCGGTTGAGGAAATCGACGAGTTGAACATCCTTCGTGCCTCTCATCTCGCGATGGAACGCGCGGTCGCGGGGTTAAAACAAGTGCCAGATCACCTGTTAGTTGACGGAAATATGATTCCGCGTGGTTTGACCGGATCATCAGAAGCCATTGTAAAGGGAGACAACCGATCAGTTTCGATTTCGGCGGCCTCAATTGTGGCCAAAATCTGTCGAGATTATGTCATGTGGGATTTGGCGCAACAGTACCCCGGTTATGGTTGGGAAACGAACGCCGGATACCCGTCAAAGCGTCACAAAAATGCACTCGTGGAACTTGGGGTGACCCCACACCATAGACGTTCGTTCAAACCCATACACAACATCTTGTATCAAGAGAAATAACCAACCTATTGATTCAAAAAAGAAATTGACCACGAATCACGTTTGACTCACATTGGTACTCAACCACAGAGCGCAAAAGCGCCGGGACATTGAGGCACGATATGACAGTAAAAACAAAGGCGCAGGCGCAAGCCACGCTTCCCCTAAACACGATTCAATCTGGTGACTGCATCGAGATCATGAACTCTCTTCCAGAGAATTCCATCGATCTGATTTTCGCCGATCCGCCCTATAACCTGCAGCTCAAAGGTGACCTGCACCGTCCTGATAACTCCCGCGTTGATGCGGTTGATGACCACTGGGACCAATTCTCTTCTTTCGCAGCCTACGACAAGTTTACCCAAGACTGGCTCAAAGCTGCACGCCGATTGCTCAAACCCAATGGGGCTATTTGGGTGATCGGTTCTTATCACAACATCTTTCGGGTGGGCTCTGCGCTTCAGAATGCGGGCTACTGGATCCTGAATGATGTGGTTTGGCGCAAGTCTAACCCGATGCCGAACTTCCGTGGCAAACGCTTTACTAACGCTCATGAAACAATGATTTGGGCCTCCAAATCCGAGGGCGCGAAGTACACGTTTAACTATGAAGCGCTGAAATCCCTGAACGAAGGCATCCAGATGCGTTCCGATTGGGTTCTCCCGATCTGCACAGGTCATGAGCGTCTGAAAGACGAAGCAGGCGAAAAAGCGCACCCAACTCAAAAGCCAGAGAGCTTGTTGCACCGCGTTATCGTCGGTTCAACCAACCCAGGCGATGTGGTTCTTGATCCATTCTTTGGCACAGGTACGACAGGCGCAGTGGCTAAGATGCTGGGCCGTGAATACATCGGCATTGAGCGCGAAGCGGCCTACCGCAAAGTTGCAGAGAAGCGCATTAAAAGCGTTCGCAAGTTTGATCGTGAAGCGCTGCAAGTCTCTACATCTAAGCGCGCAGAACCACGCGTACCGTTCGGCCAGTTGGTTGAACGCGGCATGCTGCGCCCGGGTGAGAACCTCTATTCTATGAACAACCGTCACAAGGCCAAGGTCCGTGCAGATGGCACGCTCATTGGGGACGATGTAAAGGGCTCGATCCATCAGGTCGGCGCCGCGCTGGAAGGCGCGCCAAGCTGTAATGGCTGGACCTACTGGAGCTTCAAGCGCGATGGCAAGACCGTCCCGATTGATGTCCTGCGTCAACAAATTCGCTCTGAAATGGCAGAAAAGCCTAACTAAGCGATTACCCTAAATTTATTCGAACACCGCCGGTGCCTGTGTCCTGACTTCACGGCACCTACTGACCCCGCCTTGTCTACAAGGCGGGGGTTTTTGGTTGCGCCCTCATGTGCATTCGTCAAATAATCGATGCTCATTTGG
>NZ_JBDWVM010000431.1:0-6469 GCF_039984035.1 Planktotalea sp.
ACGGTCCAGACCAAAATGGTCGCTGCATGAGCCGCGCTTATGCTTTGAAAGATTGGTACGCCGTCGGCGATGCACAAACTTTGGTCCGCGGATCACGCCGCACGATGTTGCTTGATCAAAAACTGACTGTGTCGGGCACGCCTGAAGCACCAAAGGTCATTGACGAGTCTGGCCGCGCCTATCCGGCGCAATTCAAATACGGACATGTCTGGACCTGTCTGGGCGATGCCCCGCACGCCTTGTTTGCCATCCCCGAAGCGGATGAAGTTGGCAGACGACTGGTGCCTTGCGGCAGTGTCCGCGTGAAATGCTCCCCTTTGCGGGCGGTCGAAAATTTTCTCGATATCGCGCATTTTCCTTTTGTACATACTGGGATCTTGGGCAGCGAGCCGCACACCGAAGTTGCGCCGTATAAGGCTGAAATCCGCGATGACGTGGACGAGGTTTGGGCCACAAAGATCAGTTTTTACCAACCTCAAGCCGCCAAGAGTGCGCAATCTGGGGGCGACACAGACTATCAATACCGTGTCGCTGCTCCCACCTCGGCAGTTTTGTACAAAACCTGCCCGCCCAAGCCCGAAGCGATGGATGTGATCGCGATTTTTGTCCAGCCTCGCTCGGAGACGGAATGCGACGTCTGGCCGTGGATGGCGCTTTATGATGACACGTCCGATTTCGCCGGATTGGTGCAATTTCAACAGGAAATTTTTCTACAAGATCGCTCTATCTTGGAAAACCAGAGGCCCGTGAAACTACCGCTGGATCCGAAAATGGAAATTCCGACGCGTGCGGATTTAACATCAATTGCCTACCGCCGTTGGCTAAAATCCAAAGGCGCATTCTACGGCGCATTGACCGAGGACGCATGAGCCAGTTTACCCTTTATAATTACGTGCTTTCTGGCAATTGCTACAAAATCCGGCTGATGGCGGGCCTGCTTGGCGTGAGCTATGATACAGTCGCGGTCGACTTTTACCCCGGACTAGAGCATCGTTCAGAGCCCATGCTGGCGCTTAACCCCGCAGGCACGTTGCCGGTGCTGGTGGCTGGTGATCTGGTGCTGTCCGAAACGCAGGCTATGCTGGCATGGCTGGCGACAACATATGATTCCAGTGGCACATGGTATCCGGTTGAAGATGCAAGTCTGCATGCGCAGGCCTTGCAATGGTTGGGGTTTTCAGCGCGTTTAACGACGAGCCTCGGGGCGGCCCGTTTGAATGCTATGCTCGATTGGCCCGTGGATGTAGAGGCCGTGCGCGCCGCGTCGCGCAAAGACCTAGATGCGTTCGAGTTGCTTTTGACAGATCGTGTGTTCGCTGGGCAAACGTGGCTCGTGGGTGATGGGCCGACCATCGCTGATATCGCGGTTTTTCCGTATGTTGCCCTCAGCCCAGATGCTGGATTTGAACACGATAGATACCCCGCGATCCGCAACTGGCTTTATGCAGTGCGCGGTCTGAAAGGGTTTGTAACCATGCCGGGCATTCATCCGCTGCACGAATTGAGCGAGGAGGGGGCCGATGGCTGATACCCCTCTGTTGCGTTTGCGCGGCGTAAGCAAATCTTACCCAGCGGTCTTGGCAAATGATGCGGTCAATCTAGACGTGATGCCTGGCGAAATTCACGCGGTTCTAGGTGAAAACGGCGCCGGAAAGTCGACGCTGATGAAGATCATCTATGGCTCGGTGCGCCCAGATGCGGGCACTGTGGAATGGAATGGAGAACAGGTCGATATCCAATCGCCGCTGGTAGCGCGCGAGCTCGGCATTGGCATGGTGTTCCAGCATTTCTCGTTGTTTGAAACGTTGACAGCCGCAGAAAACATATCTCTCGCGGTGCCTGGGACAATTGCGGAGTTGTCGGACCGCATCCGTGCAGCATCGGAACAATTCGGGCTGGACGTTGAACCAAACAGCCGTGTGCAAGCGATGACGGTCGGCGAACGTCAACGGATCGAAATCTTGCGCTGCATTTTGCAAGAACCCAAACTGATAATCATGGATGAGCCAACGTCTGTCCTGCCGCCGCAAGGCATCGCCAAATTGTTCGAAACCCTCCGGCGTCTTGCCAGCGAAGGCATCGGTATCATCTTCATTTCTCACAAGTTGGATGAAATCAAGGCGCTGTGCGACACGGCCACGGTTATGCGCGCTGGGCGCGTTGTGGGCGTAGTGGATGCCAAGGTCGAAGATGCCCGCAGCCTGACACGGCTGATGATCGGGCACGAGATTTCTGCCCCAACCCATAGTGGCGATCGGAGCGCTGGGCGCGCAGTTCTTGACGTCTCGAGGCTGAATTATACACCACAAGACCCGTTTGCGCCTTCGCTCAAAGATATCACGCTGTCCTTGCGCAGTGGACAGATCACTGGAATTGCAGGTGTATCAGGCAATGGACAAGACGCGTTAACACGCGCGCTTGCGGGTGAGTTTGTGCAAGGTCCGCAGGATGCAGGCGCGATTGTTTTGGACGGCAAAGCAATAGGGGTGCTTGGACCTGATCAGCGCCGCGAGCAGGGGCTTCATTTTGTCCCTGAAGAGCGACTTGGGCGGGGCGCTGTGCCCATTCATACCTTGTCCGAGAATGCGGGTTTGACGACCCATCATGCCGGTTTGGTGAACTGGGGCATGCTCAAGCTAGGGAAACGCCGTGCTTTGGCGCAAGGCACAATTGACGCCATGGACGTGCGCTGCGGAGGGCCGGATGCGACTGCGCAAAGCCTGTCAGGCGGTAACCTGCAAAAATTCATCGTCGGTCGTGAATTGGCGTTGCGGCCCAAGGTGTTGATCGCATCACAGCCCACTTGGGGCGTTGACGTGGGCGCGGCGGCTGCGATCCGCCAGAAACTGATCGATTTGCGCAACGAGGGCGCTGCGATCCTGATCGTATCCGAAGAAATCGAAGAAATTTTTGAGATTTGCGACGATATTCAAGTGATGTTCCGTGGCCAGTTATCGCCACCCGCGCAAATCCAAACAACATCGATTGATGAGGTGGGTCTGGCTATGGCAGGCGATTTTGCGGCCCTGTCAGGGCGGGAGGCGGCGCATGTCTAGGCTTGTCATAGAAGCGCGTCCCGAACGCTCCATCTGGGCTCCGGTTCAAGTCAGTCTGTTGGCGGTTCTGCTGACCTGTTTGGGCGGGTCGGTCCTGTTTATGATCTACGGTGTCTCGCCGATAAAAGGGCTCGATGCGATCTTCATTGATCCGTTGCGCACGAGCTACGGGATCGGGGAAATTCTGCTCAAGATGGCACCACTGCTGTTGATCGCACAAGGGCTTGCCATCGGGTTTCGAGCGCAAATCTGGAATATCGGGGCAGAGGGGCAATTGATTGTCGGGGCAATTGCGGCCACGGCGTTGGCGATCCAGTTTAATGGAACCACATCACCACTGCTGCTTCCCGCGATGGTCCTTGCTGGCATGATTGGCGGCATGATCTGGGCGGGCATTGCCGCGTTTTTGCGATCGCAGTTCAATGCCAATGAAATTCTCGTGACGTTCATGCTGACCAGTGTGGCGCTGCAATTGCTCTACTACCTCATTGCTGGGCCTATGCGCGATCCGTCTGGCTTCAATTTCCCGCAGTCGATACGGTTTGGGGCCGCCGCAAAGTTCCCGATCCTGATTGAGGGAACCCGCGCGAATGCATCGCTTTATATCGGGTTGGTGGCCTCGGCGGTTGCCGTGATTTTCGTCCAGCGCTCCCTTGTGAGTTACAAAATGTCCGTCGGTGGCATTGCCCCTGCGGCGGCCACCTATGCGGGATATTCATCAAAGAAAGCCATTTGGCTGGCTCTGCTCATTTCTGGTGGAGCGGCGGGCATGGCTGGCGTGGGAGAGGTCTCGGGGCCGCTTGGCATGCTCCAGCGTAACATCTCGCCCGGGTATGGCTATGCGGGAATTATTGTGGCTGTGCTAGGTGGATTGCACCCTATCGGTATCATCTTTGCAGCCGCCTTGATGGCGCTGGTTTATGTGGGTGGCGATTTCGCACTTCTATCCGTGGGCCTGCCCAATGCGGTCACGGGCATCTTTCAAGGCATGTTGCTGACGTTCTATCTGGCTTGTTCGTTCTTGCTGACATCGCGCATCCGTTGGATCAAACCGAATGCCTTGGCTCAGGAGGCGTCGCCTGACTGATGGAGGTCTTGATTTTTATTGTCAGCGGCACTTTAGCCGCCGCGACGGCCCTGATTTTCGCCGCGATGGGAGAGCTTGTCGCCGAAAAATCCGGCGTCCTGAACCTTGGTGTTGAAGGGATGATGGCCACCGGAGCTGCGATGGGTTTTGTGGCACTAACGCAATCGGGGTCCTATACTGTGGGATTCCTGGCCGCTGCCGTTCTTGGCTGCCTGCTGTCGTTGATACATGCGGTATTAACGCTGGTGTTTCGCGCGGACCAAACGGCATCTGGGCTCGCCATTGGCATCCTTGGTCTTGGCCTGTCATCTGCAATTGGCAAGAGCTATGAGGGGCGCACTGTCGCCGGTTTGCCTGAGCTCAACCTTGGCCCATTGTCGGATATCCCAATCATTGGGCAGATGTTCTTTTCGCAAGATATCATGGTCTATCTTTCCATCATGCTGGTCCTTGCCACGTGGTACGTTCTGACACGGACCAAACTTGGGTTGGTGATCCGTGCGGTTGGCGAAAGCCCTGAAAATGCTCATGCACTGGGACTGAAAGTCCGCTTGATCCGCGCAAGCTGTGTTGGCTTTGGGGGCGCAATGGCAGGCATTGGCGGGGCCTATATGTCCACGGCTTACACACCGCTTTGGGCCGAAGGAATGATTGCCGGACGCGGTTGGATCGTCGTCGCGTTGACTGTGTTTGGTACATGGATTGTGCCGCGCGTGACCTTTGGAGCCTATCTATTCGGGTCGATGTCGTTGCTGGAACTGTCGATACAAGCCTTTGGCTGGAGCATTCCCAGTCAAGCGATGTCCGTCTTGCCCTACGTCGTTACAATTATCATGCTCGCGGCGATCTCCCGAAATCTCTCTTTCATCCGCCGCAACAGCCCCGCCAGCCTCGGCGCGGTGTTGAAAATTTAGTGAACCTACCTGCTTGAAAACGAAGGATATAAAATGAAGAGAAGAAACCTACTGTTTAGCCTTGCAGCAGCCACGTCGCTGGCTTTACCTGCTTACGCCGACGACCAATTGAAGATCGGATTTGTCTATCCGTCACCAGTGGCGGATGTCGGCTGGTCAGCCGAATTAAACGCTGGGCGATTGGCCATTGAAGAGGCCTTTGGCGATAAGGTTGAGACATTCTTTGTAGAAAACGTACCCGAGGGTCCAGACGCTGCGCGCATTATCAACCAGATGGCTGCACAAGGGGCTGACATGATCATGTTGGGATCGTTTGGCTATATGAACGATGGAATATCTCTGGCTGAGCAGCGTCCCGACCTGACGTTTATCCATGCCTCAGGTTATCTGCTGGCAGACAATTTCAGTAACTTCCAAAGCCGCAATTACGAAACCTCTTATCTTGTGGGTATGGCCGCCGCTGACGTCACCGAAACTGACACCGTGGGCATTGTTGCGGCCTTCGCGATCCCCGAGGTCGTGGGCATGATCAACGGCTTCACGCTGGGCATTCAGGCCGTCAATCCTGATGTGACCGTCAAAGTCGTTTGGCTGAACTCTTGGTTCGATCCACCCAAGGCACAAGAAAGCGCGCGTGCCTTGATGGCGCAAGACGCGGACGTGATCTATTCACTGTATCAGGATACACCATCTGTTGTGACGGTCGCAGAGGAAGAAGGCGTCTGGGTCATCAATACTTCGTCCGACATGAAAGAATACGCGCCCAACTGGTTGTTGGCATCGCAAATCGCCGATTGGTCGAGCTTTTTTGTGGACAGCGCACAAGCCACGATTGACGGCACCTTTAAAGGCGAAGCATTCTGGGGTGGTTATGTCGATGATACGGTGGAGGTTAAGAGCTGGTCGTCGTCGATCTCACCAGAGACGATGGCGATGATCGAAGAGGCCGAGGCGGCGATGCGCGCTGGTGAGTTTCATCCTCTGACGGGTCCGCTTATGGATCAGGACGGAACAGAACGTCTGGCTGATGGTGAAGTCATTGACGACGCTGCAATGGCTGGCATCGACTGGCTGGTCACGGGTGTCGAAACCCGCATCCCGCAGTAGGGTTTCCAGATCTATGCCTCAGTTTCGGGCAGATATTTTACAAAGCCCTGAACGGGGCCAGATCGAGCGCATTCCTGATGCGCTCGTTTCTGTCGATAGCAATGGAATGGTCACGAACGTGGCGCCATATGGTGGCGCCACACAAATTAAAGACGACCTAATTGATTTACGCGGACAGGGGGTGTTGATCCCCGGATTGGTCGATCTTCACATCCATGCTCCGCAGTTTCCGCAACTTGGCACTGCGCTTGATGTCCCGCTAGAAGACTGGCTGTTTCGCTATACTTTCCCGCTTGAGGCCCGCT
>NZ_JBDWVM010000432.1:0-34886 GCF_039984035.1 Planktotalea sp.
CACCATATCGCGCATTGCGCCCGATTGATCGTAATAGCCGCCGCGACCACCAACACCGACGGTTTCGGCAACCGTGATCTGAATGTGGTCGATATATTGGCTGTTCCAAAGGGGTTCAAACAGCATATTGCCGAAACGCACGGCCATCAGGTTTTGAACCGTTTCTTTGCCAAGATAATGGTCAATGCGATAGATTTGCGTTTCTTTGAAGTGCTTCGCGAGCGACTCGTTTAGCGCCTGCGCAGTCGCAAGATCACGGCCAAAGGGTTTTTCCACAACGATACGGCTGTCATCGTCCGCCATGTCAAATCGCTGCAAACGTTCCGCCAAATCGCCGAACAAGCTGGGCGCGACAGAGAAATAGAAGGCGTTGATCAGCTCTTTGCGCACTTTGCCAGCCAGTTCGACCCAGCCGTTTTCACCGCGTGCATCGACAGTCACATAGTCCAAACGCTGCAAGAATTCATCGAGCGTGCCATCCTCGCAAGAACGGTTTGGATCAAACTCGCGGATCGCATCTGCAACAATCGCGCGGAATTCATCTGCATCATGTTCGCCGCGCGCTGCGCCGACAATCTTGCTGTCAGAAGGAATCTGCCCTGCACAATAGCGGCGAAACAATCCCGGTAAAATTTTTCGGCGGGCCAAATCTCCTGTGGCGCCAAAAATCACCAAATCAAAGGGCGAGACGGGAATAACGCGAGAAACCATCGGTATGCTCCTAAAATACTGCGATGCCGTTAGCGCTAACGGCTTTTCAAGGACCCAATAGCGTGACCTTTTGCCAATGTCTAACACTGCTTTGTCACATCACAATGGTGTCAGGCTTTTCAACAGCACTTTTCTGCACCATGATCACGGGGTAAACCCTTAAAAACGCAATCTTAAGGAAGTTCCATGAAAGACCTGACCGAAGCACCGCGCTTGAGTGGAAAATTTACAGACCCAATGGTCACGGCAAAAGGCGAAACACGCGCGCACGTTGCTCTTAGCGACCCTCAGACGCTTTGGTTCAACACGGGAACGCTGTGCAACATTGAATGCGTGAACTGCTACATCCTGAGTTCGCCTAAGAATGATGCCTTGGTTTATATCACGGCAGATGAGGTGAAAGACTACCTCGATCAACTCGAGACGCGCAAATGGGGCGTGCGCGAAATTGCGTTTACCGGCGGTGAGCCGTTTATGAACCCACAGATGATCGACATCACCCGCGCTTCGCTTGAGCGCGGCTATGACGTTTTGATCCTGACGAATGCGATGCGCCCGATGATGCGTAAATCTATGCAAAAAGGCCTGTTGGAGCTGAACGCAGCCTACCCTGGCAAATTGACCATGCGCATTTCAGTGGATCACTGGGCCGAAGAAAACCACAACACGGAACGCGGCGATGGCACCTTTGCGAAAACCATCGAAGGCATGAAGTGGCTGCAAGAAAACGGCTTTGCGATGGCGGTTGCTGGTCGCACCGTTTGGGGCGAAACCGAGCTTGAGTCGCGCGCGGGCTATGGTGCGCTCTTTGCTGAGCATGGATTTGACATTGATCCCAACAATCCGGGTCAAACTGTCCTGTTCCCCGAAATGGATGAAACTGTCGACGTGCCTGAAATCACCACCGCTTGTTGGGGAATTCTGGACAAATCACCCGATGCCATGATGTGCGCCTCCTCGCGCATGGTGGTCAAACGCAAGGGTGCCGAAAAGCCTGCTGTTCTGGCCTGCACCTTGCTGCCTTACTCACCGGAATTCGAACTGGGCAACAGCTTGGAAGAAGCCGAGGGTTCGGTCCAATTGAACCATCCCCATTGCGCGAAGTTCTGCGTTTTGGGCGGCGCAAGTTGCTCTGCGTAAATTCAATTTAAAAACAGCGGTTACCTGCCTTACCTCATGTAGGATAGCTGATATTCCCACCACCGATCAGTGCGCTTACGCCCGTGGTTGTTGGACTACTTGTCGGCAATCCACGCGCCACGCGCACGGCGAGATAGGCAAAGGCTTGCGCCTCTAGCATATCTCCATCAAGGCCGACGTTTTCGACAGGTTCCACGGGGCAATCCAAAGCCTCGTTGAGCATCTTCATCATCACAGGATTATGTCGCCCACCGCCACAAACCAAGACTTTTGCAGGCGGCGCAGGACAATGCTGCATGCCTTGCATCACCGCTGCCGCGCTCATCGCAGTCATCGTTGCGGCGGCGTCGGCATCCGACAATTCGCGAACGAGGTCGAGCATCACAGAGAAATCATCCCGATCCAATGACTTAGGCGGCATTCGCGCGAAATAGGTTTCAGCCAAGAACAGCTCCAGCGCGCCGGTTTCGACCTTGCCCTCGCGCGCCAAAGCGCCGTTTTTATCGAACGGCAGTCCGCGACGTTCTTGCATGAGATCATTAATCGGCGCATTGGCGGGACCTGTGTCAAAGGCCAGCAGCGCCCCTTCATTTGCCGCGTTCTCCTTGCGCGGATCGACCCAAGTGATGTTCCCAACGCCCCCAAGGTTCAAAAAAGCGATGGGTTCGCGTGCAGCGATCCATTTGGCGCAGGCAAAATGAAAGAACGGGGCAAGCGGCGCGCCCTCGCCGCCCATTTGCACATCGTTGCTGCGAAAATCCCAAACGACAGGTGAGCCCGTGGCTTGGCTCAACGCATCGCCATCGCCCATTTGGTGTGTGCCGCGGCCACGTGGATCATGCGCGAGGGTCTGGCCGTGAAACCCAATAATTTCAGCGGAGTATCCATCAAGCGCCTCCAAATGCGCACGCTGCGTCACCTCTAGCGCATCACTCAGATCATCCCCCTGCCAGCGCCCTAAAGCGCCGCGCAAAACCGCGCGCTCGGTGTCGCTATAGGGGCGATAACTGCTTGCGCCGAATGCTTCGATGCGCAGACCGTCGGTTGTCAGTTCAGCCACATCGACGCCGTCCAGCGATGTTCCTGACATTAATCCGACTGCTTTCATGAGCCCGAGCTCTTTCATAGGCTTTTCCTTTGCGCGTCTGCCCTGTATGAGCTTTGCCCAGAGCTAACGGCGGAAGCAAGATATGACATACCATCCCAAATCCGATTTCATTGCAGTGATGATGGAGCGTGGCTTTTTGGCCGATTGCACCGACTATCAAGGCCTTGATGACGCTGCCCTCAAAGGTGGCATGCCAGCCTATATCGGTTTTGATGCGACGGCGGAATCTTTGCACGTTGGATCGCTTATTCAGATCATGATGCTGCGTTGGCTGCAAAAAACCGGCGGCAAGCCGATCACCCTGATGGGCGGCGGCACGACGAAGGTGGGCGATCCGAGCTTTCGCGCCGATGAGCGCCCTTTGTTGACGCCTGAAAAGATCGATCAGAACATCGCGGGCATTAAGAAAGTGTTCAGCGCCTACCTTGATTACGGCGATGGCCCGTCTGATGCCCTGATGATTAACAACGCTGAATGGCTGGATGATCTCAACTATCTCGAATTCCTGCGTGACATCGGCAAACACTTCTCAGTCAACCGTATGCTCGCGTTTGAAAGCGTGAAATCCCGCCTTGATCGCGAACAATCGCTGAGCTTCCTTGAGTTCAACTACATGATTTTGCAGGCCTATGACTTCCTTGAGCTGAACCGCCGCTATGGCTGTGTTCTGCAAATGGGTGGATCGGATCAATGGGGTAATATCGTTAACGGTATCGACCTCACGCGCCGTGTGTTGGACAATCAGATTTTCGGTTTGACCTCTCCCTTGCTAACCACCTCTGATGGTAAAAAGATGGGCAAAAGCGCCGATGGTGCGGTCTGGCTCAACCCTGATATGCGCTCGCCTTACGAGTTCTGGCAGTTCTGGCGCAATACGACGGATGCGGATGTGGGCCGTTTCCTAAAGCTCTACACAGAAATGCCTGTGGATGAATGCGATCGTCTTGGCGCGCTTGCTGGCTCTGAAATCAACGCGGCCAAAGTCATCCTCGCCAATGAGATCACTAAGCTGTGCCATGGCGCAGACGCAGCAGCAGCGGCCGAAGCCACAGCGCGCGAAGTCTTTGAAAAGGGCGGCGTAGGCGATGATCTTCCGACTTTGGAACTCACGCGCGAAGAGCTGGGCGATGGTCTGTCCATCGTGCAAGCCATCGTGCGCGCGGGTCTTGCAAAATCTGGTAAAGACGCAAAACGCCTGATCAATGAGAACGGCGCAAAGATAGACGATGCGCCGCTGAGCGATGCAGGCCTTATGCTCGACGCGGCTGCGCTGTCTTCGCCCATCAAGCTGAGCGCAGGCAAGAAACGTCATGCTCTGATCGTTCTGAAAGGGTAATATCATGCTCCGCGCCACTGCCGCCCTGCTTCTTTGTGCTAGCCCGTTGGCGGCGCAAGACTTCTATGGCCAAGCGACCCTGTCCTTTGGTCAAAGCGACACCGTGGGTACACCTGTCGGATTGCAAGGGGCAGATGGGACCTTGGGCACGGGTCGCGCGGAGCTGAGCTTTGGCCGTCTCTCTGACAATGGTCTTTATCTACAAGCCGACCTTGGCCTGACAGCGACTGACAACGGCAACGCAGCACCCAATACAGCAAACACCAGCAACAGCCTTGTGCTGCGCGCGGGTCGCGCGGCGGATCGCTTCAGCTACGGTGCCTTTGTCGGCGCGCTACAATCGGATCATGACAACGATGCAACCGACGATGCTATGCGCTTGCTCGCGGGTGTTGAGGGCGCTTGGGCGCTGAATGAGCGTTGGTCGTTCAACGCTCATCTGGGCTATCTCACAGGCGATTCTGGCAGCGATAGCGTGGCGACTGTCACGGATGGTGTATTCACTGGCGTCGGCATCACCTTAGCCGCGAATGACGCACTGAGCTTTGGCACATCTATCGGCTATCTCAACGCACAAATGGATGCGCCGAGCACTGTCGTTGAACTTTGGACGCTGGAGCTGCGCGTCGACTATGACATCGCGTCTGTGCCGGGCCTCTCCGTCTTTGCCGCCGCGCAATATGGTGAAAGCCATCAGAAAGAGATCGTCGGACTTGATGATATCACCGACACCACAACGATCATGGCCGGCATCACCTATCGCTTTGGTCGCAAGGGTCCAAAGACAACCAATCTTGGTTACCTTGAACCCTATTTGAGCAACACAGGCGGCATCCTAGAATAAGCGCGGCCTAGCCCCCGAGCATCCATGTCCCGTTTGGCCAAAACGCATGGAAGGCAAAGGCGAACATGACGTCATGGGGTAAATCCCGACCAGCTGCGTTTTTGACCCGCACCGTCCCCACATCGCGCCCTTTGCTGATTTGCGATGCATCCAGCGCCGATGATTGCCCTGATGTCCACGACAGCGTGACGCCGTTTTCTGTGACGGTGCCAAGCTCGGCAAGCCGCGTCAAAGGCCATGCAGCATCGCCCACGCGCACAACGCGCACCAAGGCGGGAATGTCATGGGGTGGCAGTTCACCATTATAGAGAAACGGTTTGGTCGAGCTGTCATAGCTCACATAGGGGTTGCGGCCGTATTGGCGGGAAAAGTCAGGTTCGGCCATGACCAAGCCTTCGGGATGGCGCGTGCGGAACTCATCCCAGCTTTCCATCCATGTGGGCAGTTGCTTTAGCTTAACCCCTTGAAGATCGCCAACAATCGACTCACCAATGGCTTGCTGCCACCAGCTTTCGGTTTCACGGTCATACATCACCATGTCCGAATTGCGCAGTTTGCCAGAGACGCCGAATGTCAGCGTGCCCTGTTTGATGCGACGATCAAAGGTGATGCCAGAATTACAAAGCGGGCAGAAGGTCACCGCGACAGGTACGCCGCCGACGGTGTCATTCGCGATCTCATGCCAAGTCAAATAGCGCACGGGATAGGCCCGCGCGTCGCCGTTGATTTCAACAGTGATAACCGGCTCGGAGCCTTTGATGCGCCTCTCACTGGACGCGCGTTTGAACTTGGGATCGCTCAGCGCAGGAATACCATCCTTGGGCGGGCCACCTGAAAGGATTTCGCCCCAGTTGGAAATCGCAGACTTTGAGAAGTTGGTCTTTGGCCATTCGTGTTGCCACTGACTTGGGTTCGCAGACACAGTCGCGGCGGCCAAGCTTAGGCCAATCGTCAAAAGCAGTTGTTTAAACATAAAAGCACCCTCCAGACATATCCGAAGGGTGCTCTATTTTTAGGCATATGCATAGGGCTGCACACGCAGATGTCAGATGATATTACTCTGTCACCGTGACGGTTTTCATCACATCGGGCGCGCCAACAACGGCGCCATTGCCGCCTGTGCCGAGCTTGATTTGATCCACGATATCCATGCCGCCCGTGACACGGCCAACGACCGTATATTGGTTGTTCAGGAATTCACCGTCATCAAACATGATGAAAAACTGGCTGTTCGCGCTGTTCGGGTTCTGGCTACGCGCCATGCCCACGATACCGCGCTTGAACGGTTCGGATGTGAACTCAGCGGCAAGATCAGGCTTGTCTGATCCGCCAGTACCGGCGCGGCGCAGGTTGCCGCCTTCTTTGCCGTGCTCAACATCACCCGTTTGCGCCATGAAGCCTTCGATCACGCGGTGAAAGACAACGCCATTATACGCGCCTTCAGCAGCAAGCTCAGCCAAACGCGCAGCATGGTTCGGGGCCAGATCCTCAAGAAGATCGATAGTGATGGTGCCATTGGCGCCCTCACCTGCGACTTCGATTTGAAGACCTGTGGCCAGCGCCGGAGTTACCAAAACTGGGCTGGCCATCAAAGCAAATGCAGCTGCGAGCTTACGCATCTGCAGCAACTTTCACAGAAACCATGCGGTCAGGGCTCGCAGGTGGCTCGCCGC
The DNA here is from genome assembly GCF_039984035.1 of Planktotalea sp. GTDB lineage: Bacteria > Pseudomonadota > Alphaproteobacteria > Rhodobacterales > Rhodobacteraceae > Planktotalea. The sequence continues at coordinate 6,813 of NZ_JBDWVM010000432.1, forward strand.
GTGTGATCGCATCGACATGCTCCATGCCTTCGATGACACGGCCATAGACTGTGTACTGACGGTTCAGGAAGTGGTTGTCAGAGAAGTTGATGAAGAACTGGCTGTTCGCAGAATCTGGGTTCTGGCTACGCGCCGCGCCGATTGTGCCGCGGTCATGTGGGATGCCAGAAAACTCTGCAGGCAGATCGCCAAGGTCAGAACCGCCCGTACCCGCCATACGCAGGTTGAAGTTGTTTTCCATGTTGCCGTTCGCAACATCGCCTGTTTGCGCCATGAAACCATCGATCACGCGGTGGAAGGCAACATTGTCATAGGCACCGGAACGCGCCAGTTCTTTCATACGATCGCAGTGCTTTGGCGCGATATCTGGCAGCAATTCGATTGTGACTGTGCCGTCTTTGAGTTCCAGCAGGATTGTGTTTTCGGGGTCTTTGATCTCGGCCATGGGGCGCTCCTTAGATTTAATTGGTGCAATACCTAAGGCGCAAAGTCGCGATTGCCAAGGCAGGCATTGACGATAGGCCCTCAAGGCGGCAAAGACAGGCTGAAAACAACCTTTACCTAAGGATAGCACCATGAGCTGGACAACTTTGGATCAGATGGACCTTAAGGGCAAACGCGTGCTGACGCGCGTTGATATCAACGTGCCAATGGAAAACGGCGTCGTCACGGATGCAACGCGCATTGAACGCATTGTACCGACTGTGAAAGACATTCTGGCTGCCGGCGGCCACCCGATCCTTTTGGCGCATTACGGTCGCCCCAAAGGCGAGCGCGTTCCAGAGATGAGCCTGCAGCAACTCGTTCCAGCCCTTGAGGCCGGTTTTGGCGCGGATGTTGTATTCGCTGCAGATTGCATCGGTGCAGGCGCTGAGGCCGCAGCAGGCGCATTGCAGGCGGGTGAGGTGCTATTGCTGGAAAACACCCGCTATCACGCGGCTGAGCCGAAGAATGATCCTGAGTTCGCTGCCGAGATGGCAAAACTGGGCGATATCTATTGCAACGATGCCTTCTCCGCCGCGCACCGCGCCCATGCGAGCACCGAAGGTTTGGCGCGCTTGCTCCCGTCTTGTGCTGGACGCCTCATGCAACAAGAGCTGAGCGCGCTTGAAGGTGCACTTGGCACGCCAAAGCGCCCTGTTGTTGCGGTTGTGGGCGGCGCGAAAGTGTCTACCAAACTGGAACTGCTCGGCAATCTCGTTGAAAAGGTCGATCACCTCGTCATCGGCGGCGGCATGGCAAACACCTTCCTCGCCGCGCAAGGCATCGATGTGGGCAAATCATTGGCCGAGCACGATATGACAGACACGGCGCTCGAAATCCTCGCCAAGGCCTCAACATTGGGCTGCAACATTGTTCTACCCTCTGACATCGTCGTCGCGCGTGAATTTAAGGCAAACGCTGCAAATGAGACGCTGGCTGCCGACGCTTGCCCCGCGGATGCGATGATCCTTGATGCGGGTCCTGCAACCGTCGCAAAGATCACAGACATCTTGGACAGCGCCAAAACCCTGATCTGGAACGGCCCGCTCGGCGCGTTTGAAATCGAACCGTTTGATGCCGCAACCAACGCAGCCGCCGCTTATGCCGCGACCCTGTCCGAAAAGGGATCACTGATTTCTGTCGCCGGCGGCGGCGATACGGTTGCCGCGCTGAACCAAGCGGGCGCTGCAGAGAAATTCACCTATATTTCCACCGCTGGCGGTGCGTTCCTTGAGTGGATGGAAGGCAAAACGCTTCCAGGTGTTGCTGCGCTCGAAGGCTAAGAGCAAAGCTTTCGATCAAGGGTCAGGTTTCCCCACCCTTGATCGAAATAGGAAACTGAGTACCCTAAGGCTCTTTTTTTAGCAGCCTTAGGATTTTGTGATGTCCCTATTTAGAAGATTGACCCAGACGACTGCGCTGACTTGTGTTCTCGCAGTTCCGCTCCACGCTCAGGAGCAACCCATTGAAACGCCAGTCACAATTTGGGACGCGCTGTCGCTCGAAAATTTCTTAACCATGGCCGTGCAAAGCGCGATGCCCATGTTGCGCGTTCTGGCGGATGTAAGATACGATCAAATCGATGTGGACCCCGTGCGCAACCGCATGGCGTTGGTCGGCGTCGATATTCGCCCGTTCCTTCCTTATGTGGAAGACGATTCCTGCAAGATCACTGCCGATTCAATCGTCTTTAGCGGACAACCCGTTGACCGTCTTCAGGGCTACCGCATTTCCGCTGCTCTCGAAGGCGCTCTGCTTGGCTTTGATTGCCTCCCGCAAGAGGCGCGGCCCGTCGTCGGGCTGCTCGGTCTCGAAAATATTCGCATGGACCGCATGACCGTCAACGTGAATTACGATTTCGCCTCTGGCGGCGCGATGGTGCACTTTGGCGCTGATATCGACGATCTTGCCTCGCTCTCTGGCACGGCTGATCTTGATTACATCAGCTACCGTATGGATTTGGACACCGAAGAAGTTATGCCAGCCGCTTACGTGAACCACATCCAAGTAACGCTGGAAGATCGCGGCGCTTATGCTGCGGGATCGCGCATGGCCCCTCCAGGCATGTTGGACCCTGCCGCGCTGGAACAAATCATCCCGGGCGCATTGGCTGAAATGTTTGGTGAGATGAATGGTTTTGAATCCAAAGGCCTATCTTCAGAACAAGAGGCGTTCATCGCACAGGCGGTTGATACGGCCCAGACCTTTGTCGCGAACGCCACGCAAATCGTGATCGAGACAGGCGCGCCTGCAACGCCTGTGCGCCTTGGGGAAAGCGATTTTGAAGACCCCAATGCGATCTTTAGCAAACTGGCCCCCACAATCAGCACCGCGCCCAAAGCCATCGGCGGCGGCATCAGCGCGGCTGAGTTAAAGCAAGCCATCGACGGGCTTTTGCCGACAGAACGTAATCTAGAAGTTGGCACAGCCTTGCTGACTGGCGTCGGCGCACCGCGCAATACGACGCTGGGTCTACGCCTGCTCGATCCATTGGCAAAAGAAGGTAATCCTGCCGCAACCGCGCTGATGGCCAATGCAATGCAAGACAGCAATCCGCCAATTGCCTATCGCCTTGCCTTGCATGCCAGTTCCAATGGCCAATCTGGTAGTTTGGCACTGATGAACCATCTCGAAGATGAGCTGCCTTTGATGGAGCTGCTCAATGTGCAGGATGATCTGCTGGGCGGCGGCGGACCTGTCGCCTCCGACTTCGCATCCCTTGGCGACGTGCGCCGCGCGGCCCGTGCGCATCTGCTCGGCACAACGCGGATCAGGTCCTATCGCGCCGCCTACTACTGGGCCTCAGTTGGCGCTGCGGCGGGCGATGTCGCCTCTGTCGCGATCCGTGATGAGATCAACACCATCATGCGTCTGCGCGGTGCAAACGCGGCTTGGAGCGAAGTGCAAACGAGCCTAGAGAACGGCGTTTTGCGTGATTGGGTCGGGCGTGATTTACCAACCGCGCTTCAAGAATAGCTAAATGTTTCGAACATCTTAACTGTTAGCGCAACCGTTAGCGCCATCAATATTGCGCGCTGACGGGAGCTGCCCTACACCGAGGTAAATTAGCAAATATTTACAAGGTGTGCTCCCATGACAAACTCCCAAATGGCTGACAAAATTCGTGCAGGACAAGGGTTCATCGCAGCACTCGATCAATCTGGTGGCTCCACGCCAAAAGCGCTCAAACTCTATGGCGTCGAAGAGAATGCCTACAGCTCAGACGCGGAAATGTTCGATCTTATCCACGGCATGCGCGGACGCATCGTATCCTCCCCATCTTTCACAGGTGAACGCGTCGTTGGTGCGATCCTTTTTGAAATGACCATGGATCGTGAGATCGGCGGCAAACCTTCTGCGAAGGCGCTTTGGGAAGACAACAACGTCGTGCCATTCCTTAAGATCGACAAGGGTCTTGAGGATGAAGAGCACGGCGTTCAATTACTCAAACCTATTCCAGGTCTTGATGCCCTGCTCGCGCGCGCTGTGCAAAATGGAATTTTCGGAACCAAAGAACGCTCCGTCGTTCAGGCGGCAAACCCGCGCGGCATTCGTGCCTTGGTTCAGCAGCAATTCCAATTGGGCAACCAAGTGCTTGCAGCGGGCCTTGTCCCGATTATCGAGCCTGAGGTGACAATTTCTATCGCAGACAAAGCCGAAGCAGAGCAAATCCTGCTGGAAGAAATCACAGCCGCGCTCGACACCGTGCCCGCGGGTCAACAAGTCATGTTGAAACTGACATTGCCAGAGAAAGAAAACCTCTACAAATCGCTGGTGGATGATCCACGCGTGATGAAAGTGGTTGCTCTGTCAGGTGGGTATTCGCGCAATGAAGCGAACGCGCGTCTGTCCAAAAACACAGGCATGATCGCATCCTTTAGCCGCGCATTGACCGAAGGTCTGTCCGCGCAACAAGCGGATGCTGATTTCGACGCAACGCTGGACGTGACAATCGGTGAAATCCACGCAGCCTCTGTCGCTGGCTAATTTATTCAACGAGATGAAGACTGAAACGCCGCTCTTTCACAGGGGCGGCGTTTTGCGTTCTAATGCTGCGTGCGCCCTGCGCTTAACCCATCGATAACAGCGCGCGCGGCGCGCAGACCTGGCGCTTCACCGCCCTGCCCGAGCCGCTGCATCGTCAGCGCCATCGCATCGCTCTGTTTGCTCGGGTCCTTGATGAGGTCGAGCAAACCATCGGCAATCCGCTCTGGCACGCAATCAGCGCCGATAAATTCAGGCACAGCGCGCGTCTCGGACACTAGGTTCACCAAAGTCACCGTATCGACCTTGAGCATGCGCCCGATGATCTGGCGCGACAGCCAATTCATGTCATAGGCGATCACCATCGGGGTTCCTGCTGCTGCCAGCTCCAATGATACTGTTCCCGACGCAGCGAGCGCCACATCCGCCGCTTTGAACGCTGCGCGTTTCAGCGCTTTGTCCTCAGAGCGGATAACCAAAGGCTGCACAGGCCAGTCTTTGACGGCCTCACGCACCAATTCTTCAACGGGCGCGGCTGCTGGTATGACCATGCGCAAATCAGGGCGCGCCTTAACAACAGGCGCTAAAGCGTCCCCAAAGATCGGCGCAAGGCGAGAAACCTCGCCGCGCCGCGATCCGGGCAAGATCAGCGCAAGGGGTGCATCACCGATGCCATGCTCTGTGCGAAAGGCTTTCGCGTCTTCCTCGCTCGCTTGCACATCCGTCACCACGGGATGGCCGACGAAGTCGCAGCGCATTCCAGCGGCTTCCATATAGGGCGGCTCGAACGGGAAAAGCGCGAGCACATGGTCGATATGGCGGGCCATTTTCGCAGCCCGTCCCGCGCGCCATGCCCAAACCGTTGGAGCGACGTAATGCACGCAAGGGATTTGCGATTTCTCTTTCACGAGCTTGGCGACACGCAATGAAAATTCGGGAAGATCAATGGTGATCAGGACATCAGGCGATGTATCGACAATCTGATCCGCTGTTTCCGAGATGCGACGCTTAAGGTGCCGATATTGCGATAGAATTTCCGAAATTCCCATGATGGAAATCTCTTCCATCGGGAACCGACTGCTTAGCCCCGCTTCAATCATCCGTGCGCCGCCGATGCCGTCGAATTGCACATCAGGCATAAGTTCGCGCAGCCCATCCATGAGCGCCGCACCAAGCTTATCGCCCGAAGGTTCACCCGCAATGATAAAGACGCGCATGATCAGAGGTCCTGCGCAATAATCGTGATGCCTGCGTCTGCTGCGCGTTTCATCGTCTCATCCTGAGCGAGCACGATGACAGCCCCAGCGGCCAAGGCGATAGTGGACAGACCAGCAGCGGCCACCGCGTCGATGGTATCGGGGCCGATGGTCGGCATATCGACACGTAAATCCTGTCCCAGTTTCGGCGCTTTGACGAAAACACCGCCGCCCTTGCGCAGATGTTTTGGCGTTTGCGCAACGAAGCCAAGCAATGCGTCAGTGCCTTGCAGCGTCTCAATGCCGAGGCAGAGACCGTTTTCAACCGCAACACCCTGCCCGACATCTAACGGGCTAAGCGTGTTCAGGATGTCTGCGCCGCGCGCCACATCTGCAATACCCTGGGCCGTCAAAGGATCGCCAGACAATACACCCGCCGCAACCGTCAGGCTTGGGTCAATCTCATGCGCGCCGCGCACGGCAAAACCCTGTTCCTCAAAAATCGCAATGACCAGACGCAAGAGCGCATCATCGCCCCCTTGCATCGCGGCAATCAAACGCGGGGCAAGAGCCATCATCACAGGATCAAAGGCGTTTGGGTCAAGCGGCGGACGAGACATGCCGCCAGCCATCACGACCTCAGTCACATCCTGATCCTTGAGCGCGGCAAAGAGCGCGCCCATCTTTTCGAACGAATGTTCTTGTGCGCTGTCGCCCAGATCATGGGCCACACCTGCAAAACTTATCCGAACCGCATCGCTGCGCAGATCGGCGAGGCGGCGCGGAAGATCGCCGCCGCCGGCCAGAATTGCGAGGCGCGACATCGCTTAACCGCCCGGCGTCAGGAAAGAACGGTCTGTCGATCCGCTCACGAATTCAACGATACGGTGCACATATTCGCTGTCCGTATCTTCACCCATGCGTTTCACACGATCTTGGAACGTGCCCTCGCCCTGCGCCATCATTTGGAACGCTGCACGCAGCGCCATGATATCAGAGCGATCCACACCGCGACGCTTAAGCCCCACGAGGTTCAACCCGTCGAGTTGCCCACGCGGCGCCTGTACGAGGCCATAAGGAATTACATCATTAGTCACCATCGTAACCGCGCCAATGATCGCGCCTTTACCGATGCGTACGAACTGATGGATACCGGCAAGACCACCGATAATGACGTCATCTTCGATGATGCAATGCCCTGCAACCGCTGCGCTATTCACCACGATGACATTGTTCGCGATTATCACATCATGGGCCACATGGCAGCCCGCCATAAGCAGGCAATCATCGCCAATCTTGGTCAGGCTTCCGCCGCCTTCCGTGCCTGTATTGACCGTCACATGCTCGCGGATGCGATTGCGCGCGCCGATCTCAAGGCGGGTGATTTCACCGCCGAATTTCTTGTCCTGCGGGATCTCTCCAACCACAGCGAAGGAAAAAACAGTGTTTTCCTCGCCCATAACGGTTTTGCCTTTGACAATCGCATGGCTCATCAATGTACAGCGCGGACCCATTTGAACGTCTGCACCGACATAGCAAAATGGGCCGATTGAGCAGCCCTCACCGATGCTTGCACCGTCCTCAATCACCGCACTGGGATGGATGTCCGCGCTTGGGTGAATGCTCATGCAGGCAGGTCCATCATCGCTGTGAATTCCGCTTCCGCAGCCATTTCGCCCTCAACGGTCGCAACACCAGAGAACTTCCAGACTTTGCCGCCCGGTTTGCCGCGCACTGTGGTCAGGTTCATCTTCAAAACATCGCCCGGACCGACCTTGCGGCGGAACTTACATTTATCGATGGCCATGAAGTAAACCTTCATTTCCTTGTCAGCCATATCAAGCGCCGTGCCAACCATCACAGCTGCCGTCTGCGCCATAGCTTCGACAATCGTAACGCCCGGCATGATCGGCAACCCAGGGAAATGCCCTTGGAAATGCGGCTCGTTCATGGTGACGTTTTTGATGCCAACGGCTGTTTGCGTACCATCAATGTCCTCGACCTTATCGACCAACAAAAACGGGTAACGGTGTGGCAAGATACGTTGGATCAGCTGGATATCGGCGCTCAAAAGCTCGGTCATCGGTCACCCTTTAGGCAATTTTCATTATGTTTCATTGGTCCTAGCAAGCAGGTCCAAGCGGGGCAAGCCACTTGCGGTTGTTTACGCGTGATTTGCTATTGCTGGGGTTCTTCTGCGTCACCCTCGACCTGAGGGAGCAATTCGCTCAACGCATCGCCATCTTCGAGACCTTGATCGATGCGAATGATCGCTTCTGTCGTAATGTCTGAAACATCCGCACTGAGAAAAACAGCACGGCGATCAAGAATAACACTCGCTCCGTTTTCGATCATCATCTCTTCCAAGATCGGTGCGATCGCTTGTAAAAAGCCACGCTGGGCTTGCTCTGAAAGCGACGCAATCGCTCGCGCTTTCACGTCCTGCTCGTTACGAGCCATCATAACGCGTTGATCAAATTCATCGGCAAGCGCGCGAAATTCCACGGCATCCATCGTCTCGCGCAAACCCGTCAATTCGCTCTCTTCGTCTGCCAACTCTTTTTCGATGCGGCGGTTTTCACCTGCGTGCTGCGCAACGCGCGCTTCGATATCTTTCGATAAACGCTGGCCAAACCGCGTGTTGGCAAAGAGCAAATCAGGTTCAATCGTCAAAACAGGAATATCGGGCAGCGAAAACCCAGACGATTGCGCCGACGCCTGCCCCACAAAACTGATGGGAGCCGTGAATGCGACACAGAGTGTAAGTCCTAGCGCGCGGAATGCGCGCGCCAGACGTGGTTCTTTAGAATTCTGTCGAGATGGAGAGGTCAAATGTCTGTTCCTCATCGCCAACTTGCTTGGACAGCGCTTTAGAGAAGTTAAATCGCAGCGGCCCAACAGGCGTGTCCCAGAAGATCGATGCACCGATCACCTGACGTGCAGCAAAGCCTTCGTTGATGACATTCGCATTCGTTGAATCAAGCGACCAGAGCGATCCGATATCGTAGAACAGACCACCAGCGATGCCATATTCTTCTGGCAAGCCGAGGGGGAATTCCGCTTCAAATCGCGCGACTGCGAACATGTTACCGCCAAGCGCGTCATTGATGGTTGTGCCGCTCACTTCGCGTGGGCCAATGCCGTCAGCTGCAAAGCCGCGCATCACGCTGGAGCCAAGGAAGAAGCGATCTGTAGAGCGGCTCGATCCTTGGATATAGTTCAACATGCCACCTTCAAGGCTGGCGCGTAGCGTGACTTCCTCATTTAAAATCTTGGTCTGGGCAATCGCCTTCGCCGTGGTTTTAATATACTGGTTGTCGCCACCTAAGCCACTGAAATCTTGACCGAATTCAAGCAAAACACCCGCGTTAGGGTTCAGACCCGTTCGGCGTGTATCGTAGCTGTAGGTATAGCCCAGAGCACTGGACCATTCCTGCCCGCGCGCGGCCTCTGCAGTGACCAATGCACCAGCAGTACTGGTCAAATCCGTCATCTCAGAGAAACCGAGTGTATAGCGCAGTTGGACGCGGCCATTTTCAGACACAGGGAATTCAAACGACGGGCGGAACGTGCCCAGCGTCGTATCATAAGATGCGTTCGCGTTGTCGGTTTCGACAAACGACAGGTTCAGACCAAAGCGCAGATCTCGGCCCAAGAAGGCAGGTTCCGCAAACCCAAGCGTGTATTCGCGGTTATCGGTGCCTGTGGTGATCGCAAAGTTCAACTGTTGACCACGGCCAAGGAAGTTTTGCTCGCGATAGCTGATCACGGCGCCGGGGCCATTTGTCGTGGAGTACGTCCCGCCAAAGGTCAAAGAGCCTGTTGTGGTTTCTTCCAAATCAACGTCAACGACGACCTGGTCCGGCGCTGATCCTTCACGCGCCTGAACGTCCGCATCGGCAAAATAGGCCAGTGCACGAATACGCTCTGCGCTTTCGCGAATTTCGCGTGGATTGAAAGGGTCGCCTTCAACGATCTTGAACTGGTTGCGCACAACACGGTCAAGCGTCGTTGCGTTGCCTTCAATGTCGATACGCTCAACAAAGATACGTGGGCCACGTGTAAGGGCGAATTCGACGTCCAGCGTCAAATCACGATCATTGCGCGTGATGCGCGGCTCGACCCGAACAAAGTTCAAGCCCTTCTTGATCGCCAAACGTTCGAGACGGGCGATGGAGTTTTCTACCAAAGACGGTGAATAGACGACGCCAGGGCGAATTTTCAGCGCGGCTTGGAACTCTAGCTCATCCGCTTCCGCGATTTCGGACACAGTCGTAATCGCACCGAATTTGAACTGCTGTCCCTCTTCCACGTTGAACGTCAGGAAGTAGCCATCGCGTTCACGCGCGAGTTCTGCGTTCACACCAGTCGTGCGGAAATCAACATAACCGCGGCTGAAGTAGAAATCGCTCAGGACTTGTTTATCAAATTCAATACGATCTGGAACGAACGTATCTTTCTTGACGAAGGCGCGCAAAAGGCCCGCTTGCTTGGTTTCAAGCACGCGGCGCAGACGGCCATCGGAATAGACTTTGTTGCCAACGAAACCGACGCGTTCGATTTCGGTCAGACCACCTTCGAAGATTTCAAACACCAGATCGACGCGATTGTCAGAACGGCGAATAATACGCGGGTTCACGGTCGCGGTCACACGGCCTTGGACAGAATATGCTTCAGCAATCTGGGATGCGTCCCGCTCAGCCGTTGTCGGGTTGAACACGCGGCGTGCTTGGCTTTGAACCACAGCTTCGAGCGCGTCATCCTTGATACGGCGGTTGCCTTCAAAGTTGATCCGGTTGATCGTTGGGAATTCCGTGACCTTGATCACCAAGCGATTGCCGCGCGGTTCAATTTCAACGGTTTCGAACAAGCCACTGCCCAAAATACGCTGATATGCACTGTTCAGGTCCGCGCCAGAGACGCTCGCACCGCGAGCGATTCCTGCGTAGGACAGGATTGTCGAAGGCTCGATCCGTTGATTGCCTTCAATCGTAACAGCATTAAAGCGGAATTGTTGGGCTTGCGCGGCGCTTGGCAGAGCGACGTAACCCACTGTAAAGGCTACCGCAATTGCGGCCGCACTTGATTTTAGAACACCTGATCGTAAAAAGCGCCCCGCGTGACGTTTACCGCCACTCGCATTATTATTGGTCATTGCAGCTATCCAACAGACATCTCAGTTAACGTCTGAGTAGCCCGATTGGGCGATGTTGTCAAAAGCGGATAGGCTGTTTTTTGCAGATAGCCGAGCGGACCCGACGTTAGAAGTTTCTACAAGATGAAGGGGTTGGCAAATGTTGCTGACGCTACATAGGCGGAAAGCCCAAGGCACAAAGCAAGCATGCCGAAATAGAGGAAACGGTCCCAATTCAATTCAATCAGAAAGCCCAAGGCACGTGTGCCTGCTTGGATATGTTGCATTGTATCGCTCGTTTTAGGCGCAATTGCGCGTGGTAAATCTCTATTGAGGACGTGCTTACCAAGCAATTAAGGCAAAATATTGACACAATGAGACATGTTTCGTTTACGTAACGGCCCCTGCCAACTTTGGCTAAACGTTAGGATCATGACCCTTACGCTTAGACTGTTACCTTATGGGCAGAAGATGTCATTGCCGAGCGAGAAGACCATCAAGCTAAGGATCAAAACCAAACCAACTGTCATGAACATACCGTAAGCTTTTTCGCTTGGTGGTTTACCCACAACCGCCTCATAGGCGAAGAACACCAGATGCCCACCGTCCAGTACAGGCACAGGGAACAAGTTGAGCAACCCAACAGCCGTGGACAGCAAAGCGATAAAGAAGATGAAGTCCATCGCGCCTTGGCTCGCCATTTCACCAGAGGTTTGAGCGATGCCAATCGGGCCAGACAAATTGCAAGAGCTGATCGCGCCGGTCACCATATGATACATGCCTGAAAGCGAGCTTTCGATGATACGGCGGGTTTGGGACACGCCATTTCCAAAAGCGTCCACAAAGCTCGTCGCTTCGGTCGCTGGCTCAAAGAAAAGACCGCCAGCAACGCCGATCCGCCATTGCGTGACAAAGCTGTTGTCCGCTTGCGGCTCATCCACGCGTTTCGGGGCCAGCGTCACTTGGCGAACTTCGCCTTCATTCCACAGATCAAGCACCATAGGCGCGCCATCGCCGCCTTCTACTGTGGCTTTGAGTTGGCCGAATGCAAATACAGGCGTGCCGTCAATCGCTGTGATGACGTCCCCTGCCCGCAGCCCTGCAGACACGGCTGCAGATTGCGGTGCAACCTGAGTGATCAATGCAGGAAATGGATAAGGGCCAAGCACATCGATTTCTGCGTGCTTGCGGCTTACCGTGTAAGTAACTTGCGCGGTCTTTTCCAACTGCTCTTCAAGTGCGCCAAAGCCGCCTTCGCTTGGAATATCAATGCCATTGATGGCAATGAACTCATCGCCAACCTGCAATTCTTGCACCGCAGGCATGGCGCGCAGGCTGCCGACAGATAGCGGATCTTTGGCCACGCCTTGATTAAGGAAGATCGCGGTAAATACGATGATGGACAGCGCAAAGTTAAAGATAGGCCCCGCCGCAACCGTCGCTGCGCGCGCCCAAAGCGGTGCACCAGGCATGGTGCGGCGTAGCTCCTGCGCGCTCATTTCGCGAACAGCTTCGCCATCGGGGGCGCTGGCTGCGTTGGCATCGCCCAGAAACTTCACATAGCCGCCAAACGGCAGCGCCGCCAGTTGCCAGACCGTGCCACGTTTATCCACGCGGCTGTAAATCACCGGACCAAAACCAAGCGAAAAGACCTCAGCATGGATGCCTGACCAACGACCCACAATGTAATGACCGTATTCATGGATCGAAATGATCACAGACAACGCGAAAACAAAGGCGATAAGCGTCCAGATCAAGCTGCCAAATTGCGGCAATAGCCCCAGAATATCCATGTGTGTCGTCCTTGTTCCTGCATGCCGCCTGTTCCGGTGGCTTATTAATCAGACTTCTAGTGCTGCGATAACATCGTCGGCCGTCTTACGTGCCAGATGGTCCATTGTGAGCACGCTATCAAGGGTCATTTCGGCATTTGTATGACTAGACTGCGTAGAAAGGCGGGTCAGTACCTCTTCCACCACCTCGCCCATCTGCATAAAGCCGATGTGCTCTGCGATGAAATGATCCAAGGCGCGTTCCTTGGCGGCGTTGAACACAGCGCCCGTCAAACCACCCGCTGCCATCACCTCGCGCGCAAGGCGCAGTGCAGGCCAGCGCGTCTCATCAGGATCGCGGAAGGTGAGCTGTGACAGCGCTGCGAGATCAAGGCGCTCAACGGGCAGCTTGCGCCGCTCGGGCCAATGCAGCGCGAAGCCAATAGCATGGCGCATATCAGGCGGGCCCACATGTGCCATCAAGGCCCCATCGTTAAACCCGACAAGCGCATGGATCATGGATTGCGGATGCACCAAAACTTCGATGATATCGGGATCAACCTCGAAAAACTCTCGCGTTTCAATGACTTCCAGCGCCTTATTGAACATCGAAGCGCTGTCGATCGTAATGCGCTGCCCCATATCCCAGTTGGGATGGGTCGCCGCTTGGGCCGGCGTAGCGCTTGCCAGCTTTTCCATGGGCCAGTCACGAAACGCACCGCCAGAGGCTGTGATGATGATCCGCTCAACAGCGTCAATATCTTCGCCAATCAACCCCTGAAACACAGCCGAATGTTCGCTGTCGACAGGCAGAACCCGGCCACCGTGCTTTTTCGCTGTCTCCTTGACTAATGCGCCGGCGCAGACCATCGACTCTTTGTTGGCCAAAGCTAGAGATGCGCCCTGCTCTAATGCGCTCAAACCCGGTGCGAGGCCTGCGGCGCCTATGATGGCTGACATGACCCAATCGCTTGGGCGGCTTGCCGCCTCATTGATTGCACTCGGACCAGCAGCTGCTTCGACGCCTGATCCTTCGAGGGCCGCGCGCAGGTCGGGCAGCAGGTCAGGATCGGCGGTTACAGCCACGTCTGCGTTCAAATCGCGGGCATCTTTGGCGAGCTGGGCGATGTTGCGCGCGCCTGTCAGCGCGACAACGTCATACTCACCGGGGGCACGTTTGATCAGATCAATGGTGTTTTGCCCGATGGAGCCCGTGGCCCCAAGGATGGAAACGCGCCGCATGTCTGTGCTCTACCCGAAAACGATGATTGGAAATGGCAGGATAAGGCCGACAACGCTCAGCAAAAGCGCCGCCCCTAACATACCATCAAAGCGATCCAGCAGACCGCCATGTCCAGGGATGAGGTTGGAGCTGTCTTTGACGCCCACATGGCGCTTTATCGCGCTCTCTGCGATGTCGCCAAGCTGCGATGCCAAAGCTGCCAGAACGGAAACGATGACCAGCATCGAACCGCCCCCGAGCGTGCCCATAAACGCAACGCCAACAAGCGCCGCGCCGATCCATCCAGCAACAGTCCCAGACCATGTTTTCTTGGGACTAACACGTGGCCAAAATTTCGGACCGCCAATGATACGCCCCGCAAAATAGCCAGCAACGTCGGTGACGATCACCACCAACAACACCCAAGCCATCCAATTGAACCCAAAGTTAATGCGCAACGCGATCATGCTAAATCCCGCAAGCAAAATGGCTGCCGTATAGATCATAAACAATCTGCGTGCGGCTTTGGGTCGGTTCTCAGATTTGAAGAACGAATAGCCCACGAAACTAGGCGCAAGAAGCAGTGGAAGGAGCGTCGTTGGATAAGGCGAATAGCTCGCCGCGCACAATGCGCCGCCGCTGATCAAAGCCAGTGGTATCGCTTTGTCCGCGTCATCGCCGCCCAACATGCGGACCAATTCCCAGACCATCAAACCGCTCGCGATTGCAATGAGCGCAACCATCCAAAACCCACCGAGCCAGATGGCCCCGACGCCGACGATCAAAAGTGCAATCGCGCTGATCACGCGTGGCAGCAGATCGCCCCATTTAGCGTTTGCATCGCTCATGTAGCAACTGCGCCAAAGCGGCGGTCGCGCGTGCCGTATTTCGCGGTCAAACGCGCGAATTCTTCTCTGGTGAAATCTGGCCAGAGCGTATCGATAAACTCGTATTCCGCATAGGCGGATTGCCACAGCAAGAAGTTTGAAATACGCGCTTCGCCGCTCGTGCGAATGACAAGGTCCGGATCAGGCAAAACGCAAGTATCTAAGTACCTTGGAAGCGTTTCTTCATCCACCGTCTCAGGATCGAGTTTGCCAGTAGCAACATCCTGAGCAAGACGTTTGGTTGCGCGCGCAACCTCATCCCGACCACCGTAGTTCAACGCAATCGTCAGATGAACACGATCATTATGCGCGGTCATCGTTTCGAGATTGTCCATCAACTCAACCAATTTGGAGTTAAGCCGAACGCGATCCCCGATAAAACGCACACGCACACCTTCGTCGGACAGCGCTTTGGCCTCTTTGGTGATGTAGCGTTGGAACAACTTCATCAAACCGGAGACTTCGACCTGCGTGCGCTTCCAGTTCTCTGTAGAAAAGGCAAAAATCGTAAGGTATTTCACCCCACTATCGGGGCACGCCTCGACGATTTCACGCACACGTTTTGCACCAGCATGGTGCCCAAACAAACGCGGCCGCCCGCGCATTTGCGCCCAGCGACCGTTGCCGTCCATAATGATTGCCACATGACGCGGGCCATTTGTCGTATCCGCTGTTTCCAGCGGTTCTGCTGCGTCTGTGGCCAAGCTCATTCTCTTAGACCTGCATAATTTCAGCTTGTTTCGTTTCTAAAGCAGCATCAATCGCCTTGATAGCTTTGTCCGTGATCTCCTGAACTTCAGCTTCCCAGAATTTCTGATCATCCTCGGAAAGGCCGTCGTTTTTCGCCTTCTTGATCTGATCCATACCGTCGCGGCGCACGTTGCGTGACGACACACGCGCGCTTTCGGCATATTGCGCGGCAACTTTGGTCAGCTCTTTACGGCGTTCTTCGTTCAATTCAGGGATCGGCAACATGATAATCGTGCCGTTCAGCTGTGGGTTGATGCCGAGGCCACTCTCACGAATGGCTTTTTCGACCTTGCCAACCAATCCCTTGTCCCAAACATTGATCGTAACCATGCGCGGCTCTGGCACGTTTACTGTACCAACCTGATTAACAGGCGTCATGCTGCCGTAGGCATCAACCATCACAGGTTCCAGGATAGAGCCAGACGCGCGACCCGTTCGCAGACTTCCGAATTCAGTCTTAAGACTGCTCATCGCCCCATCCATACGACGTTGAAGATCGTCAGTATCCAGCATGAAATCGTCCGACATAGTCTGCTCACCTTTTTGCTCTCATTGGCGTTCTGTGCCTTATAGACCAGCCGCTTGATCATTCGCAATGGGCTTGAACGGAACGGTGCCTGCGCTTGGCAGGGACAATTTGAAGAATATTGCCCGTAAGTCGCCCAAAACGCTTAGCACTTCATAAACCCCGATACCGCAGTTTCACGCCCAATAGGCGAACAAGAAGCAGAAAGTACGGGCAATGGCGACGACGACGGTCAATATGTTCTATCTCGGGAACTTTGACGACATTGATACAGACGAAAGCGACGCAGATACGGAAAGTGGCGCCGAACTACTGGGGTCTTACGGACAGCCACAGGTTTTTAGTCTGACCGAAAACGATGCCAACAACAGCGGCACGATTTCCGACGATGAATTTAACTCCGGCGGCGATTCGATGAGCTATGACGTCGGAAACGGCGCAACAACCGTAGAGCTGGATAGCACGAGCCACTACAAAGCGCTTTTGACGCTCGGAGATGGATCACAAATCACCGTGAGTGTTGGTGTTCTTCAGATGGAAAATGGCGATGTTTTCATTCGGGATGTCGGCAATCAGCTTGATAATCACAACATTCAAGATTTCGAACTGACGCAGCTCGTCAACAGCCGGTATTCGGGGCAATATACTGGTAATTCTATTGAAAACACCAAAGCTGTCTGTTTTGCGCAGGGTACATTGATCGAAACGGATCAAGGACCTTGCAACGTAGAACGTTTGCAGATCGGCAATCGTGTTTTGACCGCAGACAAAGGATATCAGCCCATTCGCTGGATTGGTTGCGGCGTTCTGAAACAGCCGGGCAAACATGCCCCTGTGATCATTTCCGCCAACGCCTTGGGTGCGGGATTTCCCAGCCGCGAACTGCGCCTCTCACCTCAGCACCGCGTCCTTATTTCGTCAGCGATTGTCAGTCGAATGTTTGGCGTGCGCGAAGCTCTAGTTCCTGCCTTGCGCTTGCTTGAACTGGATGAGGTAAACCAAGCCGATCACACCAAAGCCGTGCGGTACTGGCACATTCTAACGGATGAGCATCAATTGGTCTGCGCCAACGGGGCTTGGGCTGAAACACTATTCCCAGGACCGGAAGCGTTGAAAGTGCTCACGCCCGAAGCTGTTGAAGAACTAAAGGAAATTTTGCCTGAGGTGCTGGATCACGCGCCCATGCGCAAAGTGCGCTACGTCCCGCACGCCAAGAAACAAAAGAGGCTAATTTTGCGCCACCTTCGTAACGCAAAACCTCTGTTCGACATGCAATTAGAGAGTAATTCCAGCGCGTTACCCTTGAACGCGCGTATATGTTCCCTCACCCGCGAGGATACCTTTGAAACCGCCCGGTTCGTCGAGTGAAAAGACGATAATCGGCAGGTTATTGTCACGAGCCAGCGCAATCGCGGAAGCATCCATCACACCGAGATGCTGCTGTAGAACCTCATCGAAGGTTACTGTGTCATAACGTTTGGCATCTGCAAATTTCACCGGATCCTTGTCGTAAACACCATCAACCTTGGTACCTTTGAAGATCGCCTCACAGGCCATTTCGTTCGCGCGCAGCGTCGCCGCTGTATCCGTCGTGAAATAAGGGTTGCCTGTGCCCGCTGCAAAGATGCAAACGCGTTTCTTTTCAAGGTGACGCACAGCGCGGCGGCGAATGTAGGGTTCCGCGACCTCGTTCATCGTAATCGCTGAAATTACACGGGTATGAATGCCCAGACCTTCCAAGGAAGATTGCATCGCCAGCGCGTTCATTACCGTTGCGAGCATGCCCATATAGTCTGCTGTGGTGCGTTCCATCCCTTGGGCGGAGCCTTGCAATCCGCGGAAAATGTTACCGCCGCCAATCACCATGCAAATTTCAACGCCCATATCGTGAACCGTTTTCACTTCACGTGCGATGCGTTCGACCGTTGGCGGGTGCAATCCGAACCCTTGATCGCCCATCAACGCCTCCCCGGAAATCTTCAGCATGACGCGATTAAACGTCGTTCCGTCAGGAAGTGTGGCTTGGGTCATGTTGAACTCCGCAAAAGGTCAGGTAGGATCGCACTTAAAATGCCTAAATCTAAGGCATAGTTCAATCACTCTTGCGCGCTAATTGCAGATAATGCGAGGCACGCCAAGACCTTTTGGGGCAAGCTATTGGTAAATATTGATATTAGCGACCTTGATCCAGCGCGCCCTGTCCTGATTGCGGGGCCGACGGCCTCTGGGAAATCGGCCTTTGCGCTGGAAATCGCCGAGGCACAGGGCGGCGTGATCCTCAATGCTGACGCAAGTCAGGTGTTTGAGGGGTGGCGCGTTCTCACGGCGCGCCCCAGTATCGAGGATGAAGCACGCGCGCCGCACGCCCTTTATGGACATGTTCCATTTGAAGCACCCTATTCCGTCGGACAGTGGCTGCGCGATGTCACGCCCTTTCTTGCGAAAGACGCGCCGCGCCCGATTATCGTTGGCGGAACAGGTCTCTACTTTTCTGCGCTCACCGAAGGGCTTGCTGAAATTCCCGAAACGCCGAGCGATGTGCGCCGGCAAGCAGATGAATTGCGCACGGCTGGCAAAATCGATGAGATGATCGAAGCGCTTGATCCCGAAACCTTAGCCAAGATCGATCTGCAAAACCCCATGCGCGTTCAAAGGGCGTGGGAAGTCCAGCACACGACTGGGCGTGGTTTGGCCGATTGGCACGCACGCACACCGCCCCCTTTGCTGCCCCTGAATGACTGTGATGCTTTTGTCCTGACGGCTGATACCGATTGGCTGAACGCGCGCATCGCGCAGCGTTTTAACCTGATGATTAAAGACGGCGCTTTGGAAGAAGTAGAAAGCAACTTGGCCCGATTTGATCCAAATCTTCTTTCCTGCAAAGCCATTGGAGCGCCCGAACTCGACGCGCATTTGCGCGGTGAAACGACGCTAGATGCTGCTTGCGAGGCGGCGTGCATTGCGACTCGTCAATTTGCCAAGCGACAACGCACGTGGTTTCGTGCTCGGATGAAGAATTGGCGCAAAATCGACCTTCCCTGACTTGCGATAATACAACATTTCTTATGTATTTTTGGAACTATTTTCCAATTACCTTGGAAATGACTGACAATTCTTCACAAATACGCAAATGGATACAAACGATATCTCAGGCATCGACCCCAATTCGGTCATGACGATTGCGCAGCGCGCCAATGGTGCGCCTTGGCGTCTTGGACTTGCTCATGCGCGCAAAGAACATTTGCTAATTTGGGTCACGCGCGGTGCGGCGTTTTCGGTGGTTGAGGGACGCGCCTCTGCACTGAACAGTCACAACGCATTGTTTATCCCGGCAGGGACGCTGTTTTCATTTACTTGGGAAACCTCATGCTTTGGCCAAACGGTCGCCCTGCCCGTGAGCAATCGTTTGGATTGGCCTGATGATCCTTTGTTATTGCGTGTTCGCGAACCCAAGGCGCAACTGACGCTCACCCACTATATTGAAGCGATTCAAATTGAAGCAACTGAGGGCCAACCCCTCGCCCATATCGCCGCCAGCGCGCATGCCCAATTGATGATGGTCTGGGCCCATCGCCAGCAAAATCAGACTTTGAAAAATACTGCAGCGCGGCGTTTGATGCGCGCCTTTTCTGCGCTGGTGGTTCAATCGGAAAGCTCCGAACTTGCGGGTGCAAGTATGGCTGATTTTGCCTCTAAACTCGGGGTAACTGCGACCCACCTCACCCGCGTTTGCCGTGATGAGTGTGGAAAAACTGCCGCCGACATTCTGACACAACATTTGTTGCAACGCGCGCGCCGCATGCTTGAAGATGACGCGATGAAAGCCGTCGACATCGCAAGGATTTTGAACTTTTCAACTCCTGCATATTTTACCCGCTTCATCAAAACCCATACCGGCGAAACGCCCTCTGATTTGCGCAACGCAGCGAAAGAAAACCGACTGAATTCGCTTTAAATCGAAACAGAAAATCTCAGTTTTCCACAAAGCGCGCTCGACCCTACGTCAAGCGCTTTATCTGGTTGCACTTTGAGCCAATGTCGCTTTTGATCGAGCAAGGTGTCGTTTTCAGACATCACTTTGTCGAATGGATGAATTGACCTAGAGAAAATTCTGGTGCCGAATGTAGTAACTTGGGGAACTTTGGTTCGGCGATCCTTAAAGAACGCCACAACAAAACGCTCATGCAAAAAAAGATAATGTGTCACAGGGAGAACAAGATGACGCACAAGACAAAAATTAGCCAACGGGTCCACCCGGCAGCCACGATGTATGCTGACGAATTCAAAGCAGGTCTTATGGACCGCCGCGAATTCCTGACGCGCGCGTCTGCTTTGGGTGTTGCGACGGCAACGGCCTACACGATGGCTGGCCTAACGCAGCCGGTTCAAGCGGCGGGCCATGCGAAAGCCGGTGGCACATTGCGCATTCAGCAAGAAGTGCGCGCATTGAAAGATCCACGCACATATGACTGGTCTCAAATCGCGAACTTCTCACGTGGTTGGCTCGAGTATCTGATCCAGATCAACGCAGATGGTTCCTTTGAAGGTCGCCTTCTGGAAAGCTGGTCCGCGAATGATGATGCCACAGAGTACACATTGAACGTTCGCAAAGGCGTTAAGTGGAACAATGGCGACGATTTCACAGCGGAAGATGTTGCACGCAACATCATCGGTTGGTGTGACAAAGACATGGAAGGCAATTCCATGGCGGGTCGTATGAACTCTCTGATCGATCCTGAAACAAACAAAGCACGCGAAGGCGCGGTTATGGTTGTCGACAGCCACACCGTCAAACTGACGATGCCAGCGCCAGACATCACGATCATCCCAGGCATGGGCGATTACCCATCCGCGATCACACACTCTTCGCACAATGCGGATGACATGGTGGGCAACGCGGTTGGCACGGGCCCATACCTTCCAGAAAGCCTCGAAGTTGGCGTGAAAGCGGTTCTCGTGAAGAACACAGATCACGACTGGTGGGGCGAAGGCGCATACCTCGATCGCATCGAATATATCGATTATGGCACAGACCCATCTGCATTCGTTGCAGCGGCTGAGTCCGAAGAAATCGATATGACATACCGTATTGATGGCGACTTTGTTGAAGTCTTTGACACGCTTGACGGTTGGGTAAAATCTGAAACGCCAACGGCGAACACGATTGTTATCCGTCCAAACCAAGCTGCTGAAGTTGACGGCATGAAGCCATATGCAGACGTTCGCGTACGCCGTGCCTTGGCGATGGCTGTGGACAACGCGGTTTGCCTAGAGCTTGGCTTTGCCGGCAATGGTACAGTCGCTGAAAACCACCATGTTTCCCCGTTGCACCCAGAATATGCAGAACTGCCAGCCCTCAAAGTTGACGGCGCAGCAGCGAAGGCGCTGATGGATGAAGCAGGCATGGGCGATTATGAGCACGAGCTGTTCTCAATCGACGATGACTGGCGCAAGAACACAACCGATGCTGTTGCCGCGCAATTGCGTGACGCTGGCATCAATGTGAAGCGTACGATCCTTCCAGGCTCAACGTTCTGGAATGACTGGGCGAAGTACCCCTTCTCTTCCACAAACTGGAACCAGCGTCCTTTGGGTGTTCAGGTTCTGGCACTTGCATATCGCTCTGGCGAAGCATGGAACGAAGCTGGCTTTGCCAATGAAGAATTCGACACACTTCTGAAAGAAGCAATGTCCATCGCGGACGCAGATGCGCGCCGTGAAGTCATGGCGAAGATCCAGAAGATCATGCAGGACGAAGGCGTTATCATTCAGCCTTACTGGCAGTCGCTCTATCGTCACTACAAAGAGGGTATCGTTGGCGCAGAAATGCACCCATCGTTTGAAATCTACCCACACGCGCTCGGCTTCTCCGCCTAAGTGTCGTTCAAAAAATTTGGCCGTTCCTGTAAAAAGGAGCGGCCTTTTTTTAAGCGCAAAGAATTGCGTGCTAGCTAAATCAGACGGGTCGCCAATGATCCGCACAGCCTACCGACAGGGGCACACATGGGAATGTTCATACTACGACGCCTTGGGGTTATGATCCTCACGGCGCTCTGCCTGACTTTTATCGTCTTCTTCTTGACGAACCTTTATCCAAACCTTGAAAAACTTGCCAAAACCCAAGGCAACATGCGGATGACCGACGAACAGGTCGAAAGCTGGCTTGGGAACCGCGGTTATCTACAACCACTGCCCGTAAAATACGGCGAATGGTTAGGGGTTCTTCCGTCAAAGCAAATCGAGAATGCCGATGGCAAATTGGTTGGGCGTTGCCTTGATCCCGGGGTGGACCCTGCGGATGCGCCGCGGTTTTGTGGTGTTTTACAAGGCGATTGGGGATATTCCACCGTTTTCAAAGAACCTGTCGCGAAGATCGTGAGCATCAGGCTCGCCTTAACGGGCAAGCTGATGTTCTGGGTCATGATGCTTATGGTGCCTTCTGCGCTGATCCTTGGTGTTTTGGCTGGGATGCGCGAGGGATCACGCACGGATCGCACGCTGTCCACCGTTGCCATCACAACGACAGCCACGCCTGAATATGTCTCGGGGGTGATCTTGATCGCTGTCTTTGCCTCCTCCGCCGTTGGGTTAAAGTGGTTCAAAGGGACTGCAACCTCCGCCATGGAGAGCGCCAATTTCGAGAATTTCTTCTTACCCGTTCTGACCATTGCGCTCTACGGCATGGGCTATATCGCCCGTATGACCCGCGCATCGATGGCCGAAGTTATGACCGCGCAGTACATTCGGACCGCGCGTCTGAAAGGTGTGAGCTTTCCCAACATCGTCATGAAACACGCGCTGCGAAATGCGTTGATCGCCCCGTTCACAGTGATCATGTTGCAAATTCCATGGCTCTTGAATGGCGTCGTTATCGTTGAAACCTTGTTCAATTACAAAGGCTTCGGCTGGGTTCTTGTCCAAGCGGCTGGCAACAATGACATCGAACTTCTGCTTGGCGTGTCGGTTGTTTCCGTCATCGTCGTTCTCATCACGCAACTGATTTCTGACATCGGTTACGTCTATCTCAACCCACGCATCAGCGTCAGCTAAGGAGGGATCACCATGGAACCGCTTTCTTGGGCCGGAGCCCTCACTTTTCTGAACCTACCGTTCGTGTTTTTTGCCAGCTTATTGGTCGTCATCTTCGTTTTGTCCTTCGTTCTGAATGCGTTTGAAGGGGATGCATCGAATGCGAAAGTGTTCTGGAAGACTGGTGCAAGTTTGACAGAGCATAGCAACAAGGCACTCGCAGTCGCGGGTATCCTTTTGATCCTGATTGTGTTGGCGTACCTGATTTTAGGTGCCTTGCTTGGCACAGGCGCAGGAATCATTGGGGGCATCTCTCGCCAACTGATCCCCGTATGGATCGCCCTTGTTGTGTTGGCAACGGTGTCTTCGATCTACAAACGTAGGCTTGGCCTCTATGGCAAACTCTTTGACAGCGTTATCGGCACTATCGGGTTCCTCATTGTCATGTTTTGGGTCTTTGTCGCCATCTTCGGCGCTTTCGATCTGATCTTGACGCATGAACCCCTCAGCCAAGTGTCTGGCATGAAGAACAAAGTCCCCGGCACGCCGTTGCGCGGCGCTGAGGATGGCGATTACCTTTATTACTTGCTCGGCGGCGACAATCTCGCACGCGATGTGTTCAGCCGCATGATCAAGGGCGCAGGCATCGTGATCTTGATCGCGCCGCTGGCCACCTTGTTCTCTTACATGGTCGGCATCACGCTCGGCTTGCCGGCGGGATACTACGGCGGACGGTTTGACACGCTCCTGTCATTCTTCGCCAACCTGATCCTCGCCTTCCCTGTGATCTTGTTGTTCTACCTCTTGGTAACCCCAGAAATCGTGGAAACAGGTCTGCCGCAGTATATGGCGGTAGTTTTGTTCTTCTTCCCGCTGATCTTCTTCGCGGTCCTGATCAACACGCGTTTGAAACAACAGCCGGCGAAGAACCAAATGTGGCTCATCTGCGTTTTGGTGCCACTGGCGATCATCTACGCGATCACGATCAACGCACCGGATAGCAAGATCAACATTCTTGGGCCGCTTGATTTCTTCAACCCGGCCCCTGGTGTTCTGGTGGTCTTTGTTTCGGTTGTCTTTGTGAACTCACCTACGGTCTTTCGTATCGTGCGGGGTCTCACGCTCGACATCAAACAACGGGACTACGTGGCCGCAGCGCAAACGCGCGGTGAAGGGCCGTGGTACATCATGCTTTGGGAAATACTCCCCAACGCGCGTGGCCCGCTGATCGTCGATTTCTGCCTACGTATTGGCTACACGACGATCCTGCTTGGAACCCTTGGCTTCTTTGGCCTTGGCCTGCCACCAGAAAGCCCGGGCTGGGGCAGCACGATCAATGAGGGCCGTAAGCTCTTGTCGATCTACCTGCACCCTGCACTGCCACCAGCCTTCGCGCTTTTGTCACTGGTCTTGGGTTTGAACCTTTTGGCGGATGGCCTGCGCGAAGAAAGCTTGCGCGATTGATGGAGAGGGAGGACGGGGGGCCAGCCCCCTCGACCCCCGAAGTTTATTTGGAAAGATGAAGCAGGACCAACCTGCGCTTTCTCCGACAGGGAGACGAAGACATGGCAAAACTAGATTACGACGGGCCAATCCTTGAGATTGATAAGCTCTCGATTTCCTTCTTTACGCGTCTGCGTGAAATTCCGGCGGTGATGGACTTTTCGGTCACCGTGCAACCCGGCGAGGCTGTCGGCCTCGTCGGCGAGTCTGGCTGCGGCAAATCCACAGTGGCGCTTGGCGTCATGCAGGACTTGGGCAAGAATGGTCGCGTCGTTGGTGGATCGATCAAATTCAAGGGCCGCGATCTGGCAGAGATGAGCGACGAAGAGCTGCGCGACGTGCGCGGCAATGAAATCGCGATGATCTATCAAGAACCTATGGCCTCGCTCAACCCTGCGATGAAGATCGGCAAGCAGCTGATGGAAGTCCCGATGATCCACGAAGGGATTGGCGAGGCCGAAGCAAAAGAGCGCGCGCTGCAAGTGGTGAAGGACGTCAAACTCCCCGACCCTGCCCGCATCTTGAACAGCTATCCCCATCAGCTCTCTGGTGGTCAGCAGCAGCGGATCGTTATCGCGATGGCGCTGATGTCAAAGCCTGCGCTTTTGATCTTGGACGAACCAACGACGGCCCTTGACGTGACAGTTGAGGCCGCAATCGTTGAACTGGTGCGCGATCTTGGCAAGAAATACGGCACGTCGATGCTGTTTATCTCGCACAACCTCGGGCTCGTTTTGGAAACCTGTGACCGTATTTGCGTGATGTATTCAGGTGAGGCTGTCGAACGCGGTTCCATCAAAGAGGTGTTTGACGACATGCAGCACCCCTACACACAAGCCTTGTTCCGCTCGATCCCCCTGCCCGGGGCCGACAAAAACGCGCGCCCTTTGGTTGCTATTCCGGGGAACTTTCCGCTGCCGCATGAACGGCCAAATGGTTGTAACTTCGGGCCGCGGTGCGACTATTTCGAGGAGGGCCTCTGCGATCAGGGATTTATCCCGATGTATCCTGCTGATGAGCAAGGCCATCATGAAACGCGCTGTTTGAAATTCAAGGAAATCGATTGGGGCGCACCTTTGGAAGTTGGCGAGGTCAAAACGAAGGGCGAGATTGGCGATGTCATTCTGAAAATGGATGATCTTAAGAAGTATTACGAAGTCTCCGCAAATGCGCTGTTTGGCGGGGCTAACAAGAAGGTCGTCAAAGCCAACGAAACCCTCAGCTTTGAAGCGCGTGAAAGCGAAACGCTGGCGATTGTGGGTGAATCGGGCTGCGGGAAATCCACCTTTGCCAAGGTTTTGATGGGGCTGGAGACGGCTACAGATGGTCAAATCCTTCTGGACAATCAGAGCATCGGAAACACGCCCATCGAGGACCGCGACACCAAGACGGTCGCGGATGTGCAGATGGTGTTCCAGAACCCCTTTGATACGCTCAACCCATCCATGACCGTTGGTCGTCAGATCATTCGCGCGTTGGAAATCTTTAAGATCGGCGCGAATGAAGGCGAACGCCGCAATCGTATGTTGGAGCTGCTCGACCTCGTCAAACTGCCACGCGCCTTTGCGGAGCGCATGCCGCGTCAGCTCTCTGGTGGGCAAAAGCAACGTGTGGGGATCGCCCGCGCCTTTGCTGGTGGTGCGCGCATCGTTGTGGCGGATGAACCTGTGTCGGCGCTTGATGTATCCGTGCAGGCGGCTGTCACCGATTTGCTGATGGAAATCCAACGCGAAGAGAAGACGACGTTGCTCTTTATCAGTCACGATTTGTCGATTGTGCGCTACCTCAGTGATCGTGTTATGGTCATGTATCTTGGCCATGTGGTGGAACTGGGCACAACGGATCAGGTCTTCTCGCCGCCTTATCACCCGTATACGGAGGCGCTTTTGTCCGCCGTTCCTATCGCCGATACGAGCGTGGAGAAGAAACACATCGTTCTAGATGGCGATATTCCATCTGCGATGAATCCGCCGTCCGGATGTCCGTTCCAAACGCGCTGCCCTTGGAAAGCATCTGTTCCAAATGGTCTATGCGACAAGGAAGTTCCAAGCGTGCGCACCTTGCCAAATGGGCATCAGTTGAAGTGTCACCTGAGTGATGAAAAACTGGCCGAGATGGAACCTGTGATCAAGATCGCAGCGGAATAAATCGTTCGGCGATATAGTGAATAGACGGCCTGTGCATTCAATGCATGGGCCGTTTTTCTATCCGCGAAAGGCGCGCGGCGTCTGTCCTGTAATGCGCAGAAATTCGCGGTTAAAGTTTGATTTGGTGTTAAAGCCAGCGCTGAGCATCGCAGAGGTCACCGTTTCACCCGCCTCAAGCGCCGCGCAAGCCGCGCGAATGCGACGAGCGTTTATGTAGCGCGATACGTTTTCACCCGTGACCTTGTTGATCGCCGTTGAGAGCGTTTTCACAGGAAGCCCCAAGCGGCGCGCAAGGCGGCTCAGCGTGAGGTCGGGATCAAGGTGCAACTGCCCCTCTTCCATCAATGCATCCAGCCGCGCGATGATGGCCGCGTCTTCCTCGTTCGCTTGTGGCTTTGGATCTAGGTTCTCTTCGCCTTCACCAGCAGGGTCTGGAACATCGCTCAGATCGCGAGAGAGGCTGAGCGCGCCAACAAGTAGCAAAATACCGGAGGAGCCAAGAACAATGATCCAAGGTTGAATGTGGGCCATGCCAGAGATAATGGCCGCTATGATTGCCACATCGCAGAGGCCTGACAGGATCAAAGCCGCGCCAATCCATCGCCAAATGCGCCCTGAAGGATCGCCGCTTTCCAATCGTAAACACGGCAGTGCATCCGCCCCGCGCGACAGCAGCGTAAGGATCGCAGCACCATAGCCGAGATAAAGAAGCGGAATGAGAATATCGAGCGCATAGGGTTGGAAAATAACTGCCAAAACCGCAGCAATTGGCACGCATAGGTGTTTGATTTCATTTGAAGAAGGGTCAACGCCCACGCGGGTTAGGTTGATCCAAGCGAGCGGTGGAATGCAGGACGCAAAGATTGGCAAAGCCATGCGCAGGCCTTGGATGTCATAGTGCCAGACCAGCGCGATCAACGCCGATTGAAGCGCGCATAGTCCAATTAAGGCAGCCATTCCTGACACCCGCTTTTGCGCCGCAATCATCGACGCGCATAGAAAGCCGAGGATCAGGGCACCGATCATCGGAATAGGCAGGACAGGCAACATGATCATTCTCGCAAAAGGACTAAAACGCGTTTTAGGACGTTCTAAGACCGGTTTCAGGACGCAATATCAAGAGGATGCCCGCATCTAAAGCCCATCACAACATTGAAACGAACGGAACATACGATGAGCTTACCTTCCATACTGATACGCACCGCCGCCGCTGCTGGCCTGACTTGCGGTCTCGTTTTTGGCGGCGCATGGGCCCTTTCCACAGAAAACCGCCCGATCCCTGAGACACAGGTTGGGTTTCGCACCCTGCCCCTTGAGGTCGCACATCGCAGCAAAGCGCTTGATTTGCATATTTGGTATCCCACCGATGCAACCGCCCAAGCGGAATTGTTTGGGCAAAACGCGTTGTTTTACGGATTTCATGCGCAGCGTGATGCGCCCG
>NZ_JBDWVM010000433.1:0-36969 GCF_039984035.1 Planktotalea sp.
CTTGAGCGTGCCGGCATCAAGCGCGCTGAACACGTCATTGGTTTCTTCTTCTGTATTGCCCGACGTCAGCGCGCCCGCTTCGACGCCGCTAGCTTTAAGTGCGGACACTTGATCACGCATCAGGGCAATGAGCGGCGAAATAACGACCGTCAAGCCATCGCCCATCAATGCAGGAAGCTGATAGCAGAGCGATTTACCCCCGCCCGTCGGCATAATCGCTAAGACATTCGCGTCATCCGCCACGGCATCCACGATTTCGCGCTGGCCGGGGCGAAAGGCGTCAAATCCGAAAACGTCGCTTAATAGCGATACGGCGCGGTCCATGGGATGTCCTGTAATGGCATTGATCTGCTCTTACAGGATATGTCCCATAGGTTAACGGTTCATACAAGATGAAGTGTTAGTAGAATGCTTGGATGTTGTTCGCCAAAATGATGCGCAGCGCATAAATCGCGATCAGGGCAACCAGTGGAGCAAGGTCAATTCCTGCGGTGTTCGGCAAAAAGCTGCGAATTTTTGAATAGACCGGTTCCAGCAGACGATTGATACCATACCAAATTTGCGCGACCAGAGGTTGGTTCAAGTTCAAGACTTGGAAATTGATGAGCCAGCTCATAATGACGTGGGCGATTACAAAGAACCACGCGATATCAAGGATCAGCATCAGAATTTGAAAAAGCGACAACATGGGCAGGCTCCAATTTTAAGTTGCCCATTAGGTAGTCGCTCCAACCCGCCGCGACAAGTGCCGCCGCGTTCTGGCTTGTGCTCCCAAAACGGCTGACCTAGGCCAACGTCATAAGGAGAGCGCACCATGTATCCATTTTTTCGTATGGCAAAGGCATTTTGGTCGATCCGAAAGGCACCAGAACTCGGGCTTTTCGAAACTCATGTGTCGCGCCATCGCTGCTGGCCTTGGGACATCGATATGATGATGGAACTCAACAATGGTCGCACGCTTACTTTGCTTGATCTTGGGCGTATCCCTTTGGCGCATCGGCTAGGGTTGCTTCGCGTTCTGAAAGCGGAAAAATGGGGGCTTACGATGGCAGGTGTTACCGTGCGCTATCGACGCCGCATTCGCACGTTCGAAGCCTTTACCATGAAATCTCGTTTAGTGTGCTGGGATGATCGGTTCACCTATCTCGAGCAGTGCATGATCAACAGTTCAGGCGAGGTTGCAAATCATGCGCTCTATCGTGCTGCGGTGACCGATAAGAACGGAATTGTCGGCACTGAGCGATTGGCAAAAGCGCTAGGCAACGTCGGAGTGTCCCCGCCCATTCCTGACTGGATCAACGCGTGGATTGAGGCAGAAGCCACCCGTCCGTGGCCGCCGATGCAGGATTAACTTGCACCATCACGCAGACCGCTATCTAACTATCCCGAACAGGGGAGAGAGAGATGGCAGAAACATCCGACGATAAGGCGCTGCGTAAACGCATTTGGGGCTGGTACTTTTTTGATTGGGCGAGCCAACCGTATCACACGGTTCTCAACACTTTTATTTTTGGCCCGTTCTTCGTTGCGATTGCTGCGACCTACTACTTGAACCAAGGTCAGGTCGAAGGCATCGCTGATGCCAACGCCCAAGCGATGTGGGCTTGGACCACCGCGCTGATTGGTTTGATCATCGCTTTCTCCGCCCCGATCTTTGGCGCGATGGCCGATAGCACGGGGCGCAAGATGCCTTGGATCGTTGGCTTCAGCGCGATGTATGTTTTGGGCTGCGGCGCGCTTTGGTTCACGGCGCCCGATGCAAGCAACCTGTTTTGGATGCTCGCCGCCTTTGGCGTCGGCTTTATCGGCGCTGAATACGCTTTGATCTTTACCAATGCGCAATTGCCCGGTTTGGGAACGCGCGAGCAAATCGGTAAAATCTCTGGTTCTGGGTTTGCCTTTGGTTATTTGGGCGGTGTTGTGTCTTTAGCGATTGCACTGCTGCTCCTCGTGGAACAGGGCAACGGCAAAACCATCGCAGGTCTCGATCCATTGTTTGGCCTTGATCCAAGCGCACGTGAAGGCACGCGCGCGACTGGTCCATTTGCTGCGCTCTGGTTTGCGCTTTTCATGATCCCTTATTTCCTATGGGTGCGCGAAGTGCGCACAGATCAAATCAGATCGAGCTTTTCTGCGGCTGCGGCGCAGGTCATCACCTCAATCAAAGGTCTCACAAATCGCAAATCCCTTGGGGTTTTTCTGATTGGCTCAATGTTCTATCGCGACGCGTTAAACGGGCTTTATGCGTTCGGTGGTGTTTACGCAAAACTCGTCCTTGATTGGGAAGTGACGCAGATCGGCGTGTTTGGCGTGGTCGCAGCCATCGGCGCTGCTATCTTTAGTTACATCGGTGGATTTGCTGATCGAAGATTTGGCCCCAAGCCTGTGATTGCTTTTGCAGTTATCGTGCTGATGCTCGTCAGCCTTACGGTCATCAATATTACCCCAACAACTATCTATGGAATGACCGTTGCTGAAGGCACACCTGACCTTGCCTTTATTGTCTGCGGCATCCTGATTGGCGGGATGGGCGGAATGCTGCAATCTGCATCGCGCTCGCTCATGGTGCGCCACACGGACGAAGACAATGCAACCGAGTATTTCGGGCTGTATGGTCTGTCTGGCCGCGCCACTGCTTTCCTTGCGCCTTTGCTGATTGGTATCGTTACGACCATCACTGAAAGCGCGCGTTTGGGTGTCTCGCCTGTCATCGTGCTTTTCTTAATCGGTCTAATCCTGTTAGCCTACGTTAACAAAAATGGAGATCACGAGACATGACCCGCCTTGTTGCCTTGGTTCTGAGTTTACTTTTTGCACTACCCCTGTCCGCCGCACCCGAAGCAAAGCAACTCTTTGGCTCTGCCAAGAAAGGCTCTGCTCAACGCGCGGCGCCTTTGGGATCATACGCCAAGGGCTGCGCTGCCGGATCTGTGCAATTGCCGGAAACAGGGCCAACATGGCAAGCCATGCGTCTGTCGCGTAACCGAAACTGGGGTCACCCAGAGACAATCGACTTTATTCAAACGCTCTCAGCCAAGGCCGCGCGTCTACCCGGTTGGAAGGGACTTTATATTGGTGACATTAGCCAACCTCGTGGCGGCCCAATGCTTTCAGGCCACCGTAGCCACCAGATCGGTTTGGATATCGATATCTGGATGTTGCCACCTGACCGCCTAAACCTGTCGCGTCGTGAACGTGAAAACATCAGCTCTATTTCCCTGCGTCGCGCGAAAGGCGCTTACATTAACGACAAATTCACGCGCCAGCATATGGAAGTGATGAAAGCTGCTGCGAAAGACAGACGCACAGCACGCATTTTCGTTTTCCCAGGTGCCAAAGTTGCCATGTGTAACGCCGAAAAAGGAAATCGCGCGTGGCTGCGCAAAATTCGCCCGTGGTATGGGCATCACTACCATTTCCACGTGCGTCTCGCCTGCCCGCGTGGTGCACGCGGATGCGTTGATCAAGCACCGCCCCCAGCAGGGGATGGTTGCGCCGATGCGCAAAAATGGGTCAACGACATCTTGAACCCACCAAAACCAAAACCACGTGATCCTAACGCCCCGAAACCAAAACCACGTCGCGAACTTGTGCTCGCTGATCTGCCTCAGCAATGCTCAAACGTTCTTCAATCGCGCTAGCGCTCAGCTCAGCATTCGCAGCAACCTCGCTCTTCGCGGCGCCTCAGATCGAGGTGATCGCGCAGATCGTGTGGCAACCGAATGCTGACAATTTCGGCGGCCTGTCTGCGCTCGAGGTGGATAACGCCGGTGAAGGATTTATCACAGTCAGTGACACTGGTGTGCTCTATCGGGGCACCCTGAAACGCGATGTTGACGGGCTTCTCAACGGCGCGAGCCTTAGCAATATTGAACCGCTCCGTTTTGAAGGTGGTCAACGTCCAGCGCTGAAACAGGATCGTGATACCGAAGGTTTGGCGACTTCAAGCGCCAAGGATCTCTACATAGCCGCTGAGTTTAATCCTCGCCTCCTGCGCTATCGAAAAGGACAACGGACACCGCAAATCGGCAAACTTCCGCTGCGCGGTGATCAGGTGCCCTCCAACATGGGATTTGAAGCCCTTGCGTTGTCGCCGCGAAATACGCTCGTTGCGATACCTGAAGGCTCCGAGAACATCCGCGCTTCGTTTCCCGTGTTTGAGCGCAATGCAACCAATGGCTTATGGTCGGTGATCTATGATCTACCGCGTCATGGCGGGTTTCGCCCTGTCGGCGCTGACTTTGACGAAAACGGACATCTCTATATTCTATCGCGTGGTTTCAATGGCTTTGGCTTCTCGACCCGTATTGATCGTCTACTTTTTGAAGACGGCGTTCCGAGCGCATACCAACCCCTCTTCCAATCGCGGTTTCGGCAATTCGATAATCTCGAAGGACTGGCTGTTTGGCACGCTGCTCCAGATGATCTCAGGCTCTACGCGATCTCTGATGACAACTTCAGATCTGCCCAACAGACTGAAATTATCGAATTCCGCCTAAAAGAATAGCTTGCACCGCAAGCGCGCTGGGTCTAAGCGGCTCAAGTTCCCAATTCTGGGACCAAGTCGCCGCTACCTTGATAAAACGGGCATATATAAATGACACGTACACACCTTCTTGGCGTTCTCGCCATGGCAGCCATCGTTGTTGCCTCAAACATCCTTGTGCAATTCTTGTTCGGCCAATGGCTGACATGGGGCGCATTCACCTATCCCTTCGCATTCCTCGTCACCGACCTGATGAACCGCATGTATGGCTCTTCCGCTGCACGTCGCGTGATTTTCGTAGGCTTTGTCGTCGGCGTTGTCTGCTCCTTGATCGGCACGCAAATCATGGGCGAATTCGGCCCATTGGTCACCCTTCGCATCGCGATCGGCTCCGCAACCGCATTCCTCATCGCGCAACTGGTTGATGTGTCCATCTTCAGTGCACTGCGGAACGGCAAATGGTGGCGCGCGCCGCTGGCTTCGTCCCTCGTTGGATCGTCCCTAGACACAGCGCTGTTCTTCACTATCGCCTTTTCCAGCGCGTTGGTTTTCATTGAGCCTTCAAACGATGTGAGCTGGGCAAACGAAGTTCTGCCAATTCTCGGATTTGGGCCAATGGCACCGCTTTGGGTGTCCCTCGCAATCGCTGACTGGGGTGTGAAACTCGCTCTTGCTTTGATCGCCTTGGTGCCGTTCCGCGCAATCGTTAAGCGCTGGCAACAAGGACGTGAACAGATCGCATAATTTTTTCTTTGCGATTTTAGAATTCTGTGTAACCCTCTTCATATGATGAAACAAATTCGAGAGGAGGTGATCCAGTGTCTAAAAAGGTATTGGAGTTTGGCGTCGGGACAATTTGCGAGGGCCACCGTTAGCGGCAAACCCTAACGGGCGATGCACACGCAAATTGGCTAGGGCCTAACCGCCGCAGCCTCCGAAACTCAGATTAAGGGCCGTTCATTCATTTGGGCGGCCCTTTTTGCGTCTTGGATCAAGCCATGGCATGTAGAGGCCATGTTGCAAATTACGCCAAACATAGAAATCGCCGATTGGGAGCTGACAGAGAGCTTTACGCGCGCCTCTGGCCCAGGTGGGCAGAACGTGAACAAGGTGTCCACAGCCGTTGAGCTGCGCTTTGAAGCTGAGCGTTCTCCGAACTTAACCGACCCCGTGAAGAAACGGTTAAAGCGGCTCGCGGGGCGTCGTTGGACACAAGATGGCGCGCTGATTATCCGCGCCGAGGAAGAACGCAGCCAAGCGCGAAATCGCGCCATTGCACGTGAACGGTTGACCGAGCTGATCCGCAAAGCGCTGGTTGCGCCAAAACGGCGGATCGCAACACGGCCAACACTCGGAAGCAAAAAGCGCCGCCTTAAAAGCAAGAAAGAACGCGGTGAGGTTAAAGCCTTACGCGGTCGCGTCACCGGCGAAGATTAAACAATCACATCCTGCTTAGCTTGCTCGCCCACTTCGAACACACGCTTATAGCGCTCGATTTCGTCCGCTGGTCCCATCGCCTTGCGAGGGTTGTCAGACAGTTTGACAGTCGCGCGCCCGTTGGCTTCGACAGCCTTACACACGATTGAAAACGGATTGAGCCCCTCGTTCGGAACAAGGCCGCGGAAATCATTGGTGAGTAGCGTCCCCCAACCGAAACTCACACGCACGCGATTATGGAACTGCTTGTGCAGATCGATGATCTTTTCAACGTCCAAACCGTCTGAGAAAATGACCAACTTGTTACGCGGATCTTCACCGCGATCTTGCCACCACTTGATC
Organism: Planktotalea sp.; assembly: GCF_039984035.1. GTDB lineage: Bacteria > Pseudomonadota > Alphaproteobacteria > Rhodobacterales > Rhodobacteraceae > Planktotalea. Next base: position 6,266 of record NZ_JBDWVM010000433.1, read on the forward strand.
GCAATTTCCGCACCTGTCGCAGGATCACCTGAATCGATACGAATACCCGTCCAACCCGCAAGCCAATCTGGCGCATTATCGAGGAAACCTTGCGTTCCATAGGTGTCGGGCAAAATAATCCGAAGGTTGCCTTCGTGTTCGTCCTGCCAATCTTCCAAAACTTGATAAGGTGCTTGGCGCAACTCGGCATCGTTTTCGGCCATCGCTGAATACACCATCGGCAATTCATGCGCGTTTGTACCAATGGCCTCAATATCGCGCTTCATCGCGATTTTGCAATTGGACGTGCCAACGAATTTCTCTTTCAGCCCTTCCTGCATCGCCTGCACACACCAATCCTGCCAAAGGAACGAATGGCGGCGACGTGTGCCAAAATCAGCAATCCGCAAGCCATCAACGCTGCGAAGGCGTTCGACCTTTTCCCAAACCCGCGTCATTGCGCGCGCATAAAGAACCTGCAATTCGAACTTGCCCATATTGTCTAAAACAGCTCGACTGCGCAGTTCCATCAAAATGGCAAGCGCCGGAATTTCCCAGAGCATGACCTCATGCCATTTGCCTTCAAACGTCAGCTCATATTGGCCGTCGCGTTTTTCCAAATGGTAGTCGGGAAGGCGCAGGTTTTCGAACCACTCCATAAAATCGGGACGGAACATTTGACGTTTACCGTAGAACGTATTCCCGCGGAGCCAAGTACTTTCACCGCGCGTCAAAGACAGTGAACGCACATGATCCAATTGTTCACGCAGCTCGCCTTCGTCTATCAATTCAGCCAACCGAACTGACTTGGTCCGGTTGATCAAACTAAACGTGACATTCGTATCTGGATGATTGCGAAAGACTGATTGGCACATCAGAAGCTTATAGAAATCATCATCGATCAGCGAACGAACGATCGGATCGATCTTCCACTTATGGTTCCAGACGCGTGTTGCAATGTCCAAGAGATCGTTCCTCACCTGCGATTTCGATGCCTTGATACGTTAAGATTCCGAATGGTTCAAAGCGGATTTAATCAAAGCGTTGCGCTGAACTCCGATAATTTGCTCAGAAGATCCGCTTTCTTTACTGGTTTAGCGAGAAAATCATTCATACCCACTTGGAAGCACGCCTCTCGATCGCTGGCAAAAGCGTTCGCAGTTAACGCGATGATATGCGGTTGCGCACCGCCCATTTCCCTAATGCGCTGGGTCGCTTCCAATCCATCCATTTCGGGCATCGACATGTCCATAAAGATTAAATCGGGTGCACGTTCGCGTGTGTATTCGACAGCCTCCCTCCCGTTATGTGCAAAGGAAAGATCAACCGGTAGATCCTGAAGAAATTTATTAATCAAGAAGCGGTTCGTTTTGTTATCCTCGGCAACCAAAATTGACATCGGTACGATATCGGCCTTTTCGCGTTTAGCGACCTCGCTGCGATTATCCGAATGACGGGGCTTTCCCATCACAAGCTCAACGGTGAATGTGGAGCCCTTGTTCACAGTTGAAACGACCGAAATACCGCCTTCCATGTGTTCAGCGAGCTGTTTGGAAATCGAAAGACCAAGACCTGTTCCCCCAAACTTGCGGGTCGTTTTGCCATCCGCCTGTTGGAACTTATCAAATATCTGGGAAATGCGGTTCTGCTCGATCCCGATCCCCGTGTCTTTGATATCTAAGCCAATCTTAAAACTATCTTCAGTTTCCTGAACGCGCGTCGTCAGGGTTACACCACCCTTCGACGTAAACTTGATAGCATTTCCGATCATATTCAGAAAAATTTGACGAACCCGCCCGTCATCGCCAACCGCTAAAGTCGGCAACGGCTGGTCCTCAATGACATCAAGAAAAATACCCTTTTCCTGCGCTTGAGGGTCGAGCAATTCAACGGCATTTGCGAAACACGCACGCAAATCAAATTCAACCGGATCAATCGATAGTTTACCCGCATCCAACTTGGAAAAATCTAGAATGTCATTGATGATTGCCAAAAGCGCGTCCGCAGAATTCTTGATGGTCGCAACGTATTTACGGACGTCTTCAGGCAAATCCTGCTCCGCCAGAAGATCGGAAAGACCGATGATCCCATTCATCGGCGTTCTAATTTCATGGCTCATCGTGGCAAGAAACTCAGACCTGGACTGTTCACCGCGTTCAGCCAAAATCTTCGCCTCAGCCAGCTCGCGTTCATGATCTTTTATCGCGGTGATATCCCTCTCAATGGCAACCACCATTTCTATCGTGCCATCGCCACGCCCGATGGGGACAATGTTAGTCTCGACCCAAATTTTCTCACCGTCTTTACGTTTGTTTAAAACCTCGGTTCTAATTGGCCTCCCCTGTTGGACATGTGTGGCAATCGCATGCACGGTTTCTTCACAGGTTTTTTCATCATTGAGCAGCGTTGATGGCAACTGACCAATCGCTTCCTCTGAGCTATAGCCAGTAATTCGGGAAAAAGCCTCGTTCACCCACAAAATTTGACCGTCGGGCGCAGAAATAACGATGCTGTCATTAGCATGCCGCGCCACGAGAGACAGACGCCTCGCTTCCTCTTGCGAGACGCGCTTTAACCGATCTGATGCGGCGAGCGCTCTGGACGTCGCCAGAATTTGGTTTTTGCTGCGCCGTTGGCGTTCATAGCTTCCGATGATGTGCTGCAAGATTATGAACACCAAGTAACACATCAGGAAAATCGTGATGACTTCAGCCAAGTACTCCTCAAGGCTACGGTCCCAAGTCGCAAATTGATGTGTTAGCAAACCTGCTAGTGTCACCCCGAAAACGATCAAACGCGCTGTCGCGCTTGCCTTGTGATAGGGCCAAACCATGCCCGCATTTAGGGCAGCGGACATCATAAAAACCGTCGCAAAGTGTTTGCTCACGTCGCCGCCTTCAGAAAACCACGCGAGCAAAATGCAAACCGAAATGGTTATTGCCTGAATAGCTGCTGTTACACTGGCCAATAAACTGACCCGCGCAAATCGCACACCACGCGCCAAAGCGTTGCGTTGTAGGTAAAGATTGCCGCAATCAATCACCTCGCCTGCAACAGCGATCACCGCGGCCAAAATTGCGATAAATGGGGAAGCAAATAGCGCTAGGTAGGCCGCCCCGATGCCGACAAGAACCTGCCTTCGCCAAAAATACTTTAACCGTCCGCGCGCATACCGCTCGAATTGATCTTGCGTATTGTCGATGCTCAAGACGGCAGTGTTATCTTTCGAAACGAACGTATCCATCCCTTGCTACTCGCACTGATGTTTGGAGCAGCTTAGCGCACAGATTGTTAACGAATCGGGTTACGTCTTGCTATTTTAGAACCACATTTGCATTTCGCATCGCGTGCATCGCTTGCTCTAAACTACCATCCAAATCTATCGCTCGGCACGCAACTGCAAAAACAGTGGTTTCAAAACCAAGCCGACGCGCATCCAGCGCCGTGAATTGCACACAAAAATCCAAAGCCAAGCCGACAATAGCCACATCCGTCACATTTCGGCTCCGCAAATATCCTTCTAGGCCCGTGGGCGTCGTCTGGTCATTCTCGAAGAAAGCAGAATAGCTATCGATTTCCCTGCGAAATCCTTTGCGAACAATCATATGGGCCTTCGATGCATCCAAATCACGGTGAAAATTCGCGCCGTCGGTCGCTTGCACGCAATGATCCGGCCAAAGCACCTGCGGACCATAACTCGCCTGCATAATGTCGAACGGATCTTTATCACTATGATTGCTCGCGAACGAGCTATGATCAGACGGGTGCCAATCTTGGGACAAAACCACGGTGCCATAGTCCGCAATCATCGCATTTATTGGTGCAACCACCTGGCTTCCGCCGGGGACCTCCAACGCTCCACCTTCGCAAAAGTCATTTTGAACGTCGATTATGAGCAAAGCGGATGAATTGGACATATTTTTCTCCTGATCAATGGTGCTGCGGCACTCGGCCCCTCATACGACACTTGCTTTACACCGTCAAAATCCGCTAGTCCCCGCCCATGTTTACTATAGCCGCTCTTTATCACTTTGCACCCGTGTCTAACCTCAAAGACATGCAGGTGCGGATTCGGGAAAAATGCGAAGCCTTTGACATCAAAGGCACGCTTTTGATCGCGCCCGAAGGTATCAATGGTACAATTGCCGGACCCTCAAATAGCATAGAAGGCATACTGAAATTTCTCAAAGGGCTGCCCGAGTTTGGAGATTTGGAATGGAAGCTAAGCCACAGTCCAGATGCCCCATTTGCTAAACTGAAAGTGCGTCTGAAGCGTGAGATTGTAACGATGGGCCAGCCCGACGTTGATCCGCGCGGCGCTGTTGGCAGCTATGTCGAACCAGAAGACTGGAACGAATTTATCAAAGCTGACGATGTTGTGGTGATCGATACTCGTAATGATTACGAGGTGTCCATTGGCACGTTCGAAGGCGCGATTGACCCCAAAACCAAGAGTTTTCGCGAATTTCCCGCATGGTGGGAAGACAATAAGCAACGCTTTGCCAATCACCGCGTCGCGATGTTTTGCACGGGCGGTATTCGGTGCGAGAAATCCACAAGTTTCATCAAAGATCAGGGTGTTGAAGAGGTATACCACCTAAAAGGTGGTATTCTGAAATATCTCGAGACCGTGCCAGAAGAGGAAACCACCTGGAACGGTGAATGTTTCGTTTTTGATGGCCGTGTTTCCGTTGGCCATGGCTTGAAAATTGGTCCGCACCAACTTTGTTTTGGATGCCGTCGCCCGATGATGCCAGAAGATATGAAGCATGAGCATTTCGAGTTAGGCGTTTCATGCCAACAGTGTTTTGACGAGACGACCGAAGAAGACAAAGCACGTTTCAGGGAACGCCAGAAACAGATCGATTTAGACAAAAAGCGTCAAAGATCAGACGCAAATTAATAGCTTAAGCTGGGCTTTTTTCTCAACGCACGACGAATTCAGCATGAAGTGCTCCAGCCGCTTTTATGCTTTTCAAGATATCGATCATATCACGCGGCGCAACGCCCAATGCATTGAGCCCCGCAACGACCTGTGAAAGCGATGTGCCGCTTCGCAACTCTGCGAGTCCAATTCCTTCTTCCTCTTCGATACCCACTTCTGTTCTGGGCACGACAACCGTTTCACCTTGTGAAAACGGGTTAGGTTGCTGCACCAGTGGTTGCTCCTGAATCCGAATTGTCAAATTCCCTTGAGAAATTGCGACCCGCGAAATTCGCACATCTTCGCCCATCACAATAGTTCCGGAACGTTGATCAACGACGACTTTGGCTTTTCGCTGCGGTCTGACCAAAACGTTTTCCAGCCTGCTGATCGCGTGTGCAGGGGATTTTTCGCGGGTCTTTTCGATATCAACCGCAACTGTTCCGGAGTCGATCATCTCAGCAACACGGCGCCCGAATATACCATTTACGGCGATTTCAACACGTCGCGCTGTTGTGAAATCGGGTTCGCGGAGCGCAAGCCTTAAAATCGTCATGCCGTTGAAATCGAAATCAACCTCTCGCTCCACACGCGCACCAGAAGGGATCGATCCGGATGTGGGCACACCTGTTGTCACTGCAGCGCCATCGCCCTCGGCCCCAACGCCGCCGGCTATAATTGTACCCTGCGCGACCGCGTATATTTGGCCGTCTGCTGCATTCAACGGCGTCATGATCAGCGTGCCGCCCAACAAGCTTTTGGCATCACCAATTGCGGAGACCGTAACATCGATGGACCCACCCGCACGCGCAAATGCTGGCAGCTCGGCCGTGACGAAAACAGCCGCGACGTTCTTAGGGCGAAACTGCTCACCGGTGATGTTTACTCCCAATCGCTCCAGAATATTTGACATGATTTCTTCTGTGAACGGCGCGTTTCGGATGCCGTCCCCAGTGCCATTCAAACCGACAACCAGGCCGTATCCAACGAGATCATTGCCGCGCACACCATCGAAGCTGACCAAGTCCTTAATCCGGATGCTATCCCCAAACGCCGAACTTGTGATCGATGCGAACATCAAAAAGAATATGAAAAAGCGGTTAATCATAGATATTCCAACAAGCTCATTTGGGACGTTCGCGAGGTCAATAGATAGATTTTTTCCAATTGCAGCTCTGCTTCTTGTAGCTTGCTTGCCGTTTCATATTGATCGACGCCCAAGACGTCGGTTCGCAACATTTGAGCCGTTGAAATCTCCGCGCCCGCTTGCACAATCCCGTCGGCGATCTGACCCTCTATGTAACCCAGCGACGCATGTAGGTTGGTCACCTGACCTGCAGCCGCGCGCAAACCACTTGAGGCCTCCTCCAACAAAGACGCTTTACTTTCAGCGGAGAGCGCCAGTCCTTCATCGGTCGCAACACTAGCCAAAATGAGGTTTTGAAGAGTTTGCTTTAGCGCTGGATCGTTTGCCCGGGTACTGTCATTCACAACTCGCCCCTCATCGAGGCGAATAACGCCTGAATTTTCGTCATCGCCAAGATAGGCAATCGCCTCAAATCCACCGCTCGTATCGTCCATCCAATTTTGCAAGGCTGTGGTTATGTCTTCATTCGTTACGGCACCCGCGAACGCGGCCGAAACAGAAGACATCACTATCTCAACATCCGCTGTTGCCGGGCCATCTGTTGATGAACCCGCAAACAAAGAACGGCCCGCAGACTGCACATTGAGCTGTGAAAGCGCTTGCGCCAATGCGTCCTTAGCATTTGTGGAAACGGCATCTAACCCAGAGATCGTACCAGATGTAACTGCCGTGGAAATATTGTTGGCCAGGTCAATGGAATTTCCATTGATCGTGTCGAGGACTGTTTGTTTTGCCTGAACCCGCGTCATCGATTGTGTGAGGGTCTTTTCCCTTACTTCGGATGCGCTGATGGTCCGCTCCCAACCTGCTTGAATCGCGAAATCGTTGCGCAGCGCGCCTCCAACGTCCGATGTTAGGCCAGTTGTCAGCTCCTGCGACAACCGCACCAAGTTGCCCTTCGCTTGTTGGTTGGATTGATTGAGCATCAGTCTGCTTGCAAGATCGCCGATGGAATTAAACATCATCAATTAATCCCCATGATTGTTGATAGCATTTGATCGATGGTTTGAATGACCTTCGCATTTGCTGCATAATTGGTTTCTATCGAAAGAAGCTTCTGAAGCTCGGTATCGGTATCAACACCATTTTCGAGCTGCATAAGATTGAGCTGCTCAAAGCGTGAACTTGCAAAGCTCGTAGACTGAGCCGCGTCAGAGGCTTCTTGAGACGCGATAGATATCATGGACGCGCTATGGTCAAATAATGAACCACCAGCCGAACTTTGATCCGCCAAAGACGCAATCATGTCGCTGATGAAAGATGTGTAACCTGCAGCTGGTTCTGTCGTTGCATCCATTCCCCCACGCAAGCGCCACAGTTCGCCGCCTTGCTCGGGGTCAACTTTTGCATTCAACTGCAATCGCCCAGCCAAACCGATTTGATCGCTTGAATCTACACGTGATCCATTATCCGTGAACAACCCAGGAGCATTTGCCACTGTGCTCATATCGCCATTTAGGTCATGAAACCGCGTCGCCAGGTCGAGCGCGAAGGCATCTAAACCCTCTTGTGCATTCGGTGCTGTTTCGTCGCGGACTTCGAACAAGGCTTGCAGTCGACCTCCAGAAAGGGGCCCAGCGTCGGAACTCAAATCAACGGTATCACCCTTTAACTGCAACGAACCCAGCATCCCGTTTTCTAAAGTCATATGGGGCAAGATTTGATTGGACGTTGTGAAATCAAAGCTGACCGCGCCGTCGTCAATCAACATCATTCCATTTGAGCTCACCAATGAAACCGCGCCCCGATCTCGCGCCATTTCGCGAACAGGGACGATCTCACTGACTTGATCAATGAGCATTTGCCGTTCGTCCATCAACGCATTGGCATCACGGCTATTTACATTCGCCGCAACGATTTGCTCATTCAGCGCGACAATGTTCTGCAAATTCGTATTGAGGGTTCTAATCTCCAACCCTATTTGGCGATCAGCATCTAGTCTTTGTGTTTGGATGTCGCCCTGCGCAGATTTCAAGCGGTCAGCCAAAGCGCTTGCCGAGGAAGTTGTTTCAAGTAGGCGAATCTCAGAGCTCGGATCGCTTTCTAAGTATTGCAATGCAGCGTCAAGCCGCTCCAGATGTGCACCAATTGAGGAGCTATCGTCAGGCGTCCCAATTGCGAGAACAATTGCTTCAGCAATAGACGATTGCTGCGAAGCCAATCCAAATTCCGATTGCGCAAGCCTCTTGTCCGACAGCAAAGCAGCGTCAACAAAGCGGTTTACGCCCGTGACGGCGACGCCGCCCGTGCGCGTCCCACTTATTTCGATCTCTTGCCGAGAGTAATTTTCATTCAAGGCATTGGCGAGATTAGAAGAAACAAGTTGAGCGGACCGAGAGGTTACGTTTAGACCGGACAGCGCATTTGAAATCGAACTTGAAAGGCTCATCAGATTATCCCCTTGGGTCTATCGTTTGATGTTGGTCGTTTCCTGCAGCATCTCGTCAACTGTCTGGATGACCTTGGCATTAGATGTATAAGCGCGCTGCGTTTGGATCATCGACGTCAGCTCTGCGGCCACATCGGTTGTGCTTTCCTCGCGCGCATAAGCAACGATATCACCTGTCGGACCATCACCCGCGTTCCATAGGAAAAACGAGCCGCTGTCAGGGGAAGGCAGATAGGTTTGGTTATCGAGCGCAACCATTCCATTCGGGTTGGGAACATCAACCAAAGGCACTTGATAAATCGTGCGAGTGATACCTGTGTCAAAGAAAGCGTGAACATAGCCGTTCGCATCAACCTCTACCGCCGTCATATTGCCAACAGGCGAACCATCCTTCGAAATAGAAACAGGCGCAAAACTATCTGAAAGCTGGGTTAACCCATCGGGACTGCCGACGGTTCCAATGTTCAGCTCAATCGGTCCACCTGCGACGTCGACAATCATTGCGCCCGTCGCTGAGTCATAACCACCGCCATTGACAGTGGCGACAGATAGCAATGTGCCGCCAGAAGTTCTGCTATCATCAAAGACAAGTGTATATTCACCGACGACTGCATCATCTTGAGCCGTGTCTTTGATCGTTAACGTCCATTCATTCGACGTACCGCTCGCGAGCACTGTCGGAGCGAATTCCATCTTCAAATTCTCTGACGTTCCAAGGTTGTCGTAGTATTCAATGGAAAGTTGTTGAAGATCGCCAACCGAATCCGCTTCGGTTTGGGTTGCAGGCAAATTCACAGCGATATCGATGGCTGTTGTTGGCTCCCCAGTGAATTGATTAACGTTGAGCTTAACAGGCTCAAGCGCGTCTTGCGTATCGCGGGGATAGGCAGGAATTGTACCATCCGCGAGGGCAGGCCACCCCATCAGCACCATGCCACTAGGCGATTCTAGATAACCATCCGCGTCTGTGCGGAACGATCCTGTCGTGGATAGAAACATTTGCGGCGATCCATTGGCGTTGTCGACTTCTGATGCCAAGGCAACAGGCAGCATTCCACCCCCTCGCACTGCGAGGTCTGTAGGATTGGATGTCGCCACAAGCGATCCACGTTCATCGATCAAACGCTGTGTTGTCGTGCGCACACCACCAGCTGAATAGGTCGCACCACGCGAAGAAATGACCATCGAATGAAAGTCCGTCGTCGCCTGCTTGTACCCATATGTAGATGCGTTCGCGATATTATCTGAAATCGTGCTCAACCGTGTCGCGTTAGCGTTCAGCCCTGCCACACCTGCGTTTAGTGATGAAGAAATTGTCATGCTCAGCCTTTCTGTGCCGCCTCGTTGCAGCACTGATAAAGGCGAGAGTTTAAGACAGACCTAACAGTTCAAATTGTTTTCATCTTCCCCCATCACCGGTCAGAAACACAATTTCGATCCTATTGTTACGAACCGACAGCGGATCCTTTGAAACGAGTTCCGTGTCCGCTTTCCCAGCAAGGCGGTCAAAGCGGGTATCTGGAATGCCCGCAAAGACAAGGTTTTGCCGGGCCGCTAGGCCGCGCTCCATCGACGGGCGCCATGTATCATTTCGCGTCCAAACAACAGGCCTTGTTGCCACATGTGATTTGATTGCAAGCCTATGTTCCGTGCTGGCCGTTATGGTCGCAATACGTGCAAGCAACTGATTTAGAACGGGCGTTGCGCGATAATCTTGGTCAAACAATGGGCTTCCAGGAAGCTCAAATATTTCGATGAGTGGGCCCTCATCAGAAATCCGCGTCACAACGTGTTTGAGCGAATTCTCCATCAGATCACTTTCACCGCCCTGACCCGCCAGAGCCTGCTCCAGTTCCTCCCGCAGTACCTCTGCTTCCAACGCATTTTCAGCGAGCGCTCCGCTTTCTTCGCTGCCCGTTGTCCAAGGCGGGCGTACGCCAGATGCACCGGTGCCCGATTTAGCGAGCGTATTCTCTGAAAAGATGGAATCGCCCCCAAAGGCCCCATCACCACCGCCTGAAATTCGGTTAATCGGAATCGTCGGATTGAAATAATCCGCGATCCCCTTGCGTTGCTTTTCCGTTGTCGCGTTCAACAGCCACATCAACATGAAAAACGCCATCATTGCAGTCACGAAGTCTGCATAAGCAACCTTCCAAGCACCACCATGATGCCCACCGCCGCTAATGACCTTTTTCCGTTTGATGATAACTGGCGCCACAGCATTACCTGTCGCCATTTTCACCACCTATTTTCTCACCCAACCTGACGATAACATTCCGTTTCTTAACGAATGCTCAACAAGTAAAGTTGTCTGGAAATAACGGCTTCGCGCCTTCTACATATCGCCGACACCCCTTAAAATTTGGTGATCATGGGTGGCACTCGAAACCTGACAACACATTTGCCTCTGAAGCCCCGCTAGATTAAGCCCTAAGGTCAACGAACAAATGGAAATCTAATGCTCGGAAACATCACCAACAAACGAGGCGGTCCCGCGCGTTCAATCAATTTGCGTCCCTTGCAAGTTGAAATGACGCCAGAGCGCCCGTTCTATGCGATTGGCGATGTGCATGGTTGTTTCGACCCCCTGCAAGCTGCGTTGAATCGTGTGGATGACGACATCGAAGCGAACGATATCGATAATCCTGCGCTGATCTTTTTGGGCGATTACATTGATCGCGGCCCCAAAACTGCCGAGGTGTTAGACGAGCTGATCACCCTTAGCCTGTCGAACCCAGACGACGTTGTTTGCCTAATGGGCAATCACGAACGGATGTTGCTCGACTTCCTTGATAATCCGCTCAAGTCTGGTCCGCGTTGGTTGCGCTTTGGCGGTATGGAAACGCTAGAAAGCTTTGGAATTCCGAACGTTGCGCATGATGCAGAGCAAGAACAGCTCTATGAAGCATGTGAGTTGCTCTGGGATGCCCTGCCCGAGGGCACAGAACCATGGTTGCGCAATCTGCCCTTACGATGGTCATCAGGTAATTTGCATTGCGTTCACGCAGCGTTCGACCCTAGCAAACCCCCAAGAGACCAAGAAAGCGATATTATGCTTTGGGGGACAGAGAGTTTTCTGAAAGCAGCGCGCACAGACGGCAACTGGGTCGTTCATGGACATACCGTTGTAGAAAAGCCCATCTGGGGGCAAAGCCGCATCTCGCTTGATACGGGATGCTACTTTACTGGAGAGCTGACAGCTGCTGCTTTCACAAGCAACACCTGCCGCATTGTTTAAGCCTTAAGAGGCTTTTGCATCTTCTGTTGTTTCTACTGCGTCTTCGACGACTTCCGCTTCAACAACAATTTCAGCCTCTTCTGCGACGATCTTTTCCGCATCATCGCCTGACTTGTCTTCAATCGTGCCAACGATCAAAGGCAACATCGCAACACCAGTCGGTGCAGCGATGTCAGCCTGCGGAGGTGACTTCCAGCTGAGCGTGTCAAAGCTAGAACAGTTGCTACAAACTGGCTCCCACTCGGGCAGGATATGATTACAGGCATCGCAAACCCACTGCGGGCCACGCGGCGCGCTCAATGCACGGGCAAGCCAACCTTTGACAACCGCATCTTCAGCGCCCTCGCCCCGTTCAATCGCTGCCATAATTGTCAGCGAACGTGCATCAGGCGCAGTTTCCGCAAGATCGCCAAGCTCACGGCGTGCAGTCGGGAAATCCTCGGATGCAATTTGCAATTCAGCGTTCAGCATTTTCGTTTCAGGATGATCTGATGTTGATTTTGTCAGTTTACCGAAACGTTTGATCCGCTGTTCAGGCGTTTCATCAGGCTCAATCGCAGCATAGGCCGCTGCGAGTTCAGGATGCGGTTGGGCGTCCCATGCCTTCTTCAAAACACGTGTCGCGTAACGTTTCTTGTCCTGTTCCAAATAACTGCGTGCAGCCATAACTGCAGCAGGGATAAGATCAGGCGACAGACGGTTCGCTTCAATCGCCGCTTCACGCGCTTCGATATCCTTACCTTCGTCCTCTTCACCCGCTGCAAGCGACAAGGCCAAGACAGCTTCACGGCGTTTATGCACATCGCGCGGCAATGATCCGCTCTTGAGTTTCGCATTCAACGTCTTGCGCGCACCTGCCCAATCGGACCCTTGCGCTTGCAAGTTCAACAAAATGTCCTGCGTTTCTTCATGGCGCGGCTTTAGGGCAAAAGCACGTTCCGCCAATTGCAGCGCTGTGTCCGTGTCACCATCCGCAAGCTTTTGCTTCATGATGCCGCGCACACCAACGAAACGCGTTGCTTCGTCTTTCACCAGCTTCTTGTAGGTTTCTTCCGCCTTGCGACGATCCCCCGTCATTTCCGCTGCTTGCGCCGTGAGCAGGTTCGTCAGCTCAGGTTTGGCAAGATATTTCTCCGCACGCGCGGCTTTGCTCATCGCGGCAGAACCATCCCCGGAGGCAAGCGCCATCATACCCTCTGAGAGCGCTTGATATCCTTTGCGCTCGCGGCTTTTGGAGAAGTAACGCGTGATCGCTGTTTCATCGCCATTGATGAACTTCAAAGTTGCCACCAGCAAAGACAGCAGCTTGAGCACGATCCAAAGCACCACGATCAGAACGATCAGCGCCAGAACGATCTGAAGGGGGCTAAATGTAAATTCCTGCCCCATCATTTGAACGGTCGCACCGCCGCTCAGTTCCATCAAATAACCCGCACCCACACCAAGCGCTGCAATTATTGCCACAAACACGAGAACTTTTAGCAAAGACCAAAGCATACAAATAAGCGCCTTATTGAGAGTTCAAAGAATTAGCGAGGGCTTCGGCCTCTCGCGCTGCGTTTAAACGGGAACTGGCCAAAGCCACCCAATCTGCGAGCGGCGCTTTGGCCGCTTCTGGAAGCGCATCGACCAACGCAAGCGCGTCTTCGATACGTCCCTCACCAACCGCTGCTTCCGCGCGGGACAGAACCGCGTCTGGATCGTCGCCTTCGCGCGGTGCGACAGACCGTGCGCCCAATTGTTTCGCGAGGAAGCTGGTGACACCGCCACCTGTTTCTTCACTACGTACCGCTGCGAGCGCTGCACGCGCTGCATCAGGAAACCCTTCAGCCAATGCTGCCAGCGTCGGCGCGCCCTCAGCGGCCGTAGCCGTCAATGCCTCTGGCAATGCGATATCTGAATTGGCTTCTACCTCTGCAAGAGCATCCGCGAACGGTGCGCCGCTTTCCAGCGCGACCAAGATACGCGTTACACCACCACGCGCCAATGCACGGCGCGCTGTTTCTTCCGCATTCTGCTTGGTCAGCTGCGCCTCATCCAGCATCTGGGCCAATTCACCCTTTTGCAAATCAAGCGCGCCGCGCAGATCTTTCAACTCTTTCTCCATCGCGACGGAGATCCCTTCACCGCCACGTGGTTGCGCTTCAAGGGTGTCGATACGCGTTTCAACCGATGCAATGCTGTCCACAACAGCGCCAAGCTGCGATTGCAAGTCGCCAACGGTGGCAACAGCATCATCCAGCGCTGACAAATCTGGCGCGGACTGGTTTTCCAACTGCGTGGTCAAATCATCAATACGACCAGCCTGCTGATTGAGAGCAGTTTCAAAGTCGATCTTCTTCGTCGCGTTCGGGCCAAACGGAACACCATCTGGGAAAATGTACTCGGAACTTACAATGCCGATACCTGCAGCGACAACACCGCCTAATAGCATTGGAAGGAAACCGCCTTTGCGTTCAACAACAGTCTCACGAACAACCTCAGGCGCAGCCGCTGCGGGAGCAATCTCTTCAACAAGCTCGACCACATCAGTCTCTTCAGAGGAATCTTCTTCGACCGTCTCAGCCTCATCAACAATTGGATCGGTGTCTTTGTCGTCGGCAACCGCCTCGACCGTGTCATTCACGATTTCTTCTACGGCCTCTGGCGTTTCAGCACTTTCGCTCTCGCCCCTAGTCGGTTTTGCCACGTTACGCACCCTCTCCATTCAGCGCCCATAACACTTGAGCGCACGACGTACCTTACTGCTGCTCTTTCAGAGCCTCAAGGCATTGGACCCTGCGAAATTGCCGCAATCATGCCCTTTGCATCTGGGCTGGGCGCAATGCGCGCACCGGGGCAAAGGTCTGCTGCAGCTTTAGAAATCGCAATAACGTCCACTTGAAGCCCAAAAGGACCAGCCTTTGCAAACTGCGCGGCGCTGCGCGGTGAGAAAAGGGGAACTATGACCGGCGCTCCCCCTTGTAAAAGGCGCAGCGCCTCATCGTTCAAATCGAGAAGCTTTTGATCATAAGTGATCAATTCTTGAGCATTTACACCACTTTCGCGCAGAGAATCGACTAAATGCCCGCGCGTATGGCGGCCGCGAATATGGACTAAATCGCCTTGCGGTGGGTTCTTTATGATATCTTCGCGCAGATGCTCAACGGTACCGCCACTGACTATTGGGTCAAAACCAATCGTTTGGGCAGCCTGTCCAGTTGCTTTCCCCACGCAAATACAACGCTCGTCTGTAGGCAGTTTAGCGCGCGACCACGCCTCTACACCATTGCGTGAGGTAAAGATCAAAGTCACCGGAAACTTTGGTGCATCAAATTTTAGGAATTCAATTTCCAAAAGCGGCGAAATCACTATGTCCAACGCGCCAAGTGCTTGCTGAACCTGCCGAGCAAACAGATCAGACGCTGCCTGTGGACGCGTCAAAAGCAAAGTTGAGGATTGCGCCATTTCAAAAGGCCGGTGTTGTTTGCGACAGTCGGCGATGTTAGCTGATGGCTAACTTTGTTGCAACGGAAGGTCGCTGACGTGACGCAGCCCATAACGCTCCTTGGTTTAGAAAGCAGTTGCGACGATACCGCAGCCGCAGTTGTGCGGCGTGATGAAACAGGCGCGGTCCAAGTTCTCTCAAATGTCGTCTTCGGCCAAACTGACCTGCACAAGGCTTTTGGCGGTGTCGTTCCCGAAATCGCCGCGCGCGCTCATGCGGAAAAGATCGATCATTGCGTCGAACGGGCGCTCGATGGTGCGTCGCTCAACCTCGCTGAAATGGATGCGATTGCTGTCACTTCTGGTCCCGGCCTAATCGGCGGCGTCATGTCGGGCGTTATGTGTGCCAAGGGTCTATCTGCTGCGACTGGCAAACCACTGCTCGGGGTGAACCACTTGGCAGGGCACGCCCTAACACCGCGCCTGACTGATGGCCTCGTGTATCCCTATTTAATGCTTCTGGTTTCGGGTGGTCATTGCCAGTTTCTGATCGTGCGCAGCGCCACTGAATTTAGCCGTGTTGGTGGAACAATCGACGATGCACCAGGCGAGGCATTCGACAAAACTGCGCGCTTGCTTGGCCTTGCGCAACCGGGTGGTCCCGCTGTGCAGTCAGAAGCAGAACTCGGTGACCCCAAACGTTTCAAATTTCCACGCCCGATGTTGGATCGTGACGGGTGCGATATGTCTTTCTCTGGCCTTAAGACTGCCGTGCTGCGTGCGCGCAATGATGTGATGGTCGACAACACCATCAAACGCCAAGACGTGCGCGATCTATGCGCTGGGTTTCAAGCCGCCGTCGTTGATGTGCTCGCCGAAAAAACGAAACGTGCGCTGACACAATACATGCTCGAAGATCCCAGCATACCCGCCTTAGCTGTTGCCGGCGGTGTTGCGGCGAATACAGCAGTCAGAGCCAAGTTAGAGTCTATTTCGGCAGAACTAGGCGTACAATTTACTGCACCACCTCTCGCCCTGTGCACCGACAACGCCGCGATGATCGCCTATGCGGGTTTGGAGCTGTTTGAAGCAGGTCAACGCGATGATTTGGAGCTAAGCGCACGCCCCCGCTGGCCGCTCGATCGCGCGAGCGCGCCAATGCTCGGAAGTGGCAAGAAGGGTGCAAAAGCATGAGTATTGCAATCGTCGGCGCAGGCGCATTTGGTACAGCCCTTGCTATTTCTCTCGCGAAAGATGGTCAGGACATCACGCTTTGGGCGCGCGATACTGCGCAGGCGGACGCGATGCAAACAACGCGCGTGAATGCCGCAAGATTGCCAAACGCAACATTACCAGAGCACATCACCGTTTCATCCAACATAGACACTATTCAAGGGCATCAGACTGTTCTGCTCGCAGTGCCTGTCCAGAAATTGGCGCATTTCACGGAACAAAATAGGGATGTGCTATCAGGAAAAACTTTGGTCGCTTGCTGCAAGGGAATTGACGCCAAGTCTGGGCTCGGCCCAACGGGTGTATTGCAAAACGCCCTACCAGACGCCAAGACCGCCATCTTAACCGGTCCAAGCTTTGCCCATGATATCGCGATTGGCCTGCCTACTGCGCTTACCCTTGCCTGCGAAGACACTCATTTGGGCACCCAATTACAGCATGACCTCACCACATCAAACCTGCGCCTGTATCGCAGCGACGACGTCATCGGGGCCGAGCTGGGCGGCGCATTAAAAAACGTAATTGCGATTGCTTGTGGCGCAACAATTGGCGCTGGCCTCGGTGAAAGCGCACGCGCGGCTTTGATCACGCGCGGCTTTGCGGAAATGCAGCGCATGGCTACAGCCGTTGGCGCATCTTACGAGACACTCGCAGGGCTGTCAGGTTTTGGCGATTTAACACTCACCTGCGCCTCAGAAGGATCGCGAAACTTCCGCTATGGGCTTTCACTCGGGCGCAATGAGACATTCGATCCCAACATCACTGTTGAAGGTTCAATGACAGCCAAAGCTTGCCTCACGCGCGCGGAAAAACTCAACCTCGACATGCCGATCACGGCCGCAGTTGTTGCCATGATCGACGGAACACTTACGTTAAACGAAGCAATGGATTCGCTGCTCGCGCGTCCGCTCAAGGAGGAAACATGCTGATTGCATTGATGGCGAAAGACAAAGAAGGCGCGCTGCAAACGCGCAAAGATAACCGCGAGGCACATGTGGCCTATCTCAAGGAAACAGGGGTCTCTCAGGCTGGTCCTTTTCTTGATGCAAATGGCGACATGTGTGGATCGCTGATCGTGCTGGATGTCGAAGATATGGCCGCCGCAGAAGCATGGGCCGCGAACGATCCCTATGCAAAGGCTGGCCTGTTTCAGTCCGTTGAATTGATCCAATGGAACAAGGTCATCTGATCATGCGCTATTGGCTTTTCAAATCCGAACCTTCCGTTTGGGGCTGGGATGATCAGGTCGCTAAAGGCGCAGCAGGCGAAGAATGGGATGGCGTGCGCAACTACCAAGCGCGCAATTTCATGCGCGAGATGAAGTTTGGCGATCGCGGTTTCTTTTACCACAGTCAAAAGGAAAAGGCGGTCGTTGGCGTCGTTGAAATCTGCGCCGAGGCCCATCCTGACAGCACCACAGATGACGACCGTTGGGATTGCGTGGACATCAAAGCGGTCAAACCTTTCAAGTCGCCTGTGACGTTAGATATGATCAAAACAGACCCGCAATTGGCCGAGATGATCTTGGTCAAGAATTCGCGCCTATCCGTTCAACCTGTGACTGAAAACGAGTGGAACATCATCTGTTCACTCGGGGGAATTGCTTAATTTTCCATCCCCTCGCATAGTATTGCCATAACAATACGAAGGAGGGTCACATGGAATTAATCAATGTTCTCGTCGCAGCCGCGGTTGGATTCGGCGTTGGTGCCGTTTGGTACGGGGTACTGGCGTCACAATGGATGGAAGTGTCTGGCGTCGCAATTGGCGACGACGGGAAACCAGCAAACAATGCTGATCCAAAGCCCTATATTATGGGTTTCATAGCCATGGTTCTTGTTGCCGGTATGATGCGCCATGTCTTCGCGCTCAGCGGAATTGACACAATGGGCAAGGGCCTTGTCTCGGGTTTCGGCATCGGTCTTTTTCTAGCGGCGCCATGGCTGATGATCTGCTACGGCTTCGCAGGTCGTCCAGGTAAACTACTTCTGATCGATGGCGGATATGCTGCTCTTGGAAGCGCTGCAGTGGGCCTGATCCTGACGGCGTTCTAATGAAGAAAAGTCAGGGGATGCGACAAGAACAGCACGCATCCCCTGTCACCCCGCGAATTGCCTCCCACAGGCACCACACGCGACTTAACTACAGGACCGGCCGTTCTGACCTGACTTAACGCTATGCTATCGTATTCCGTGGAGCAAACGTTAAGAACCTCATATTAAACGCAAATTTGAATGACCCTGCCTCAAAGCTAAAAATCCACACATTCCAAAACGAAAAAGGGCGCCCCGAAAGAGCGCCCGTCGTAATCCATTTAGCTGGCGGTTAGCCGTAAACAGACTCTTTGCCAAAGTGCTTTGTCAGCATGTAGTAAACAACCGCGCGGTATTTGTTGCGCTCGGATTTACCATAGACTTCGATAACCTTGTTGATCGCTTCCATCAGCTCTGGGCCATCCGCGAGTCCAAGTTTCTTGATCAGGAAATTATTACGTACAGTTTCAAGCTCTGCAGGCTGGCTGCCCGCAACGGTGGACGCATCCGCGTTGTAGATCGCTGGACCGCAACCGATCGTGACTTTCGTCAACAGGTCCATGTCTGGCGTCATGCCACATTTATTCTTGAGATCATCTGCATACTGCACGATCAAATCGTCACGTTTTCCCATCAAGTTTCTCCCTATATACGGCAAAACGCCGTTATTGATCTTGTGTGAGTGCCTAAGCCCGACAAATCTTATCGATAATCGGTTTTTTATCAATGGTGATTGTTTAGTGGTTTTTCCCTCTAAGTCGCCACTCTTTAGTCCTTGACGGGTCTTAAGTCTTGCCTGCGCAACTTTTGGCTGATCTGATCGAAGTAGCAGTTCAGAGATCTTTACGATGGGAGCCGAAAGATGAGCGATGCGCGTACAGTTTCATTCACACAGATGAAAGATGGCACTGAGGCTGACTATAAGTTGTTGGAAGAGCTGGAAAAACCTTATCTGTCCTTAACTGCAGACCGCATTCTGGATGAGCTCAGACGCCAAGGCGACGTGTCTTTGGAAGGCTACAAAATCACGCGCCTTGATCACGCGCTACAATCAGCAACGCGCGCGCGACGCGACGGCGCTGACATAGATTGGATCGTCGGTGCTTTACTCCACGACATCGGTGATGGGTTGGCCCCGCAGAACCACGATAGGTTCTCGGCCGAAGTGATCCGCCCGTTCGTACGATGGGATGTAGCTTGGGTGGTTGAACATCACGGCATCTTCCAAATGCTCTATTATGGCCGACACTATGGCTGGGATGAAAACGCGCGCGACGAATACAAGGACCATCCTTGTTTTGATAGCTGCGCCGCCTTTTGCGAACGTTGGGATCAATCATCATTCGATCCGGATTACGAACAAGACACACTCGCCTCGTTCGAGCCGCTTGTGCGAGAAGTCTTTTCGCGCAAAGCTTACGACCCAGACGTCCTAAAGGAAGGGCATGTATCGCCCTTATCCTAACTCTATCGCAAGCCACCTCATTTGAACGAAGGAAGCCACAATGCGACGCAAGGAATACGCCGGAACTGATATCACCATCACCTTTGACATGAAGCGATGCGTGCACGCGCGAAATTGCTTTCTAAAGCTGCCGCAAGTGTTTGACCCCAGCCAACGGCCTTGGGTCCAGCCTAACAATGCACCAGCAGAGGAAATCGCCGCGATGGTGCGCACCTGTCCCTCTGGCGCCTTGGCGTTTCGCAAAGAGGACGCCGATGAAATGATCCCGTCAATCAACCGCATCGCCGTGCTTGAGAATGGCCCACTAGCCGTTGCAGGGGACGTTCAAACCGATGGCGCTGAGAGCGAAGCGCGTCAGACCCTTTGCCGCTGCGGCCTATCCAAGAACAAACCCTATTGCGATCACTCCCACGCGGATGGTGGCTTTGAGGCTACGGGTGAGCCGACCCCAAAGACGCCACCAACCAGCGACGATCGCGGGGGACCTGTAACCGCAAACCGCATTGCAAATGGTCCCTTGAAGGTCACCGGCAATGTTGAACTTATCACTGGAACAGGGCGTAGCATCGCAAAAATGGACAAAGCTTTTCTTTGTCGGTGCGGCGCATCCAAGAACAAGCCGTTCTGTGACGGATCGCATAAAGACGCTGAATTCCTCGATCCAATCGACTAATTCGCTCTAAAAACAGGCGTTTGCGCCCGTTTCCCAAAAAATTCGCCATACGTACACAATCATGCCGCATTCTTTTGCATTGTTTCCCCTCAGCAAACATAAAAAAGCGAGGGGCAGACAATGATCGATTGGATCGTAGCAACATTGCAGGATAGCTGGGTGAACCTAATCAGCGCGATTGGGGCCTTTATGATCCCTGCGTTCTTTTTCATCTGTTTAGGATATGTCGTCAAACGCGGCGAATTCCTGAGTGCATTGAAATCTGCGCTGCCGGAATTCAAGCTCAACGTCAAACTTCAACTTTTCAACATCCTCTTTTCCGCGCCTTTCGTGGCGATCTATGTCACCGCAATTTACAGCTTCATGCTGGAGAACAATCTCCACTTGATCAAGCCGGGATCATGGGATTCCATTCCGCTCGTATTCGTGTTGTTCGTCGCAGTCTTTGTCAGTGATTTCTTTCACTACTGGCGCCACCGCCTTGATCACACGCGTCTGCTTTGGCCGTCACATGCGGTGCACCACTCGGATACACATGTGTCTTGGTTCACCTCTGCGCGTTGGCATCCTATCAACCTTCTGACGATGAAGGGTATCGGCGGCGCAACAATGCTTCTCATGGGGTTTCCACCGGTCGCGATCATCTTCAACTCATTCGTGCGCGCCTACTACGGCTTTTTCATCCACGCGGATGTGCCTTGGACCTACGGCAAATGGGGCAACTACTTTGTGTCCCCTGCGATGCACCGTTGGCATCACTCCGCAGAAGCGAAAGCTTTCGATAAGAACTTCGGTGAATTTTTCTGCATCTTCGACAAGGTCTTTGGCACCTTCTATCTGCCTGGTCCCTGTGATGGCCCGCTTGGTGTTCACCACGAGATGAAATCGACACTGCGCGGTCAGCTAGGGTATGCGTTCACCCCAAAGGCCTATGTGCCTTTCGTGAAGCTGATGAAGCGCAAATTAAAAGCGCTGCGACCCGCAGCAAGCTAAGCCTGCGATGGGTGCGTGGTATCACGCACCCTACGTTTCCCGCGTGCTCCGTAGACCCCCTTTAACGACACGTACCCCAACCACGGTTCTGCAAATGGAAATGATCCGCGTGGGCACGGTTATAGTCAGGTCCCAAAGAGGTTCCAAACCAATCGCATGAAGTATCGCGAACCTCGCGCAGGAACTGCGCTTTGGCATCGTCACCATTCCAGTCTTTGAGCAGTCGAATGCGCGTGCCATCCACCAAATCAAACCCTGAAATATCAATCGCGTCCGCTGTGGAGTGCGTGCTCATCCGATCCGTACCAGCGATCCTGCGACAGTTGTAAGATCCGATGTGGCGTATGATTTTCACATCCGTGCCAAACAGATCACGCGCCACCGGTTGGATGCCATGCTCTTCCCACATCGCCATGCGCAGCGCCGTCGCGCAGGAGGTTTCAAGCGGATCAAGTGCCGCAGTCCCAACGCTGCGCAATGTTACGCGTCCTTCGATCCCACAGTTGTCGTCCACAACTAGATCATCCATTGCGGAAATACGGCCGGCGGCCTGCATGATCTCAACGCACATCTGCGGGTCGCTCGTCGCCCAATCGAGCTTCCATGACGTGATCGGTGTAATGGGATCGCTGACAGCCAAAGGTTCAAACACATTCCAACGCTGTGGAAGCGGCGTATCTGGATGGCGCAGTAAAGCAGAGCCTAAAAAGGCTAAAACCACCAAAAGAAAAAGCGCCACGATCCTTTTCATAGGACCGCAGCGCTTTTCAAAATCTTATCTGCACCGTGCATTAGTAGCGGTAATGCTCTGGTTTGAACGGACCTTCTGGCGTGACGCCAATGTAGGAGGCTTGTTCACCGCTCAGCGTGGAAAGTTTCACACCAATGCGATCAAGGTGCAAACGCGCGACTTTCTCGTCCAGGTGCTTCGGCAGGATGTACACTTCGTTCTTGTATTCATCGCCGCGCAACCAGATTTCCATCTGCGCCAGAACTTGGTTGGTAAAGGACGCGGACATCACAAAGGATGGGTGGCCCGTTGCGTTACCAAGGTTCAGCAAACGACCTTCGGACAGCAGGATCAAACGATGGCCATTTGGCATCTCGATCATGTCGACCTGTTCTTTGATGTTGGTCCATTTGTGGTTCTTGAGCGCGGCAACCTGAATTTCGTTGTCGAAGTGACCGATGTTGCCAACGATCGCCATATCCTTCATCGCGCGCATGTGCTCGATGCGGATCACATCCTTGTTGCCCGTTGTCGTGATGAAGATATCTGCCGTTTCAACAGCGTCTTCAAGCAGAACAACTTCAAAGCCGTCCATCGCCGCCTGAAGTGCGCAGATTGGATCAACTTCTGTCACCTTCACGCGCGCACCAGCGCCGCGCAGGGACGCAGCAGAACCTTTGCCAACATCGCCGTAGCCCATAACAACCGCAACTTTACCGGCCATCATCGTGTCTGTCGCGCGGCGGATGCCGTCAACGAGGCTCTCTTTACAACCGTATTTGTTGTCGAACTTGGACTTTGTGACAGAGTCGTTCACGTTGATCGCAGGGAACGGCAACTGGCCATCGCGCTGCAATTCATAAAGGCGGTGAACACCTGTTGTAGTTTCTTCGGAAACGCCTTTGATGTCCGCTTTGGTTTTTGTGAACCAACCGGGTGTTTCAGCCATACGTTTCTGGATTTGCTTCTTGATGACTTCTTCTTCCTCGGACGTCGGAACAGCTAGAACATCTTCGCCTGCTTCCATACGCGCGCCCAGCAAGATGTAGAGCGTCGCATCGCCGCCATCATCGAGGATCATGTTCGCGCCTTCGGGGAACATGAAGCTCTTGTCGAGGTAATCCCAGTGCTCTTCGAGGCTCTGACCTTTGATCGCGAAAACAGGCGTGCCGCCTGCAGCAATCGCCGCAGCCGCGTGATCTTGGGTAGAGAAGATGTTGCAAGACGCCCAGCGCACATCGGCGCCCAGCTCAACAAGCGTTTCAATGAGAACCGCAGTTTGGATCGTCATGTGCAGCGATCCAGTGATACGCGCACCTTTGAGCGGCTTTTCGGCGCCATACTCTTCACGCAG
Source organism: Planktotalea sp. (assembly GCF_039984035.1). Lineage (GTDB taxonomy): Bacteria > Pseudomonadota > Alphaproteobacteria > Rhodobacterales > Rhodobacteraceae > Planktotalea. The sequence goes on from NZ_JBDWVM010000433.1 coordinate 29,853, forward strand.
CGCCATCAGGCCCGGCATCTCTGTTTCGGCGATATCCAGTTCCTTACGACCGAACTCGGCAAGCGCGATGTCTTTTACAATATAGTCGTCGGCCATGGTGCCGCTCTCCTTAATGGGTCTCATTTCTGATGCGCAGTTAACACCACCCAGCAGTTGTTTCAAACATCAAAGACAGCGACATTTAATCCATTCAGCGTTCGCCTGGATAAAAGCCGACCCAGTTTTCATTGCCGGTTTCAATATTTGATGACCGGCTTACAGCCCAGCGCGCGCGGATTGTCTTTGAGTAGTTCAGATATAGAGCCCCATCATGCACAGTCCATGCATCTGGATCGGCAGAAGCAAAATATCCGCGTGACATCGCAAATGCACAGTAACCACCATAGCGCGGCGCATATTTGTCGGGATCGGACTTGAACGTTTCCAGGTTCTCCGCATTTGCGAAATGAAAGGTTGTGCCTTTGTGTTCAGTCGAAAACGCAGCGTTGCCCATCACGGCATCACCACGTGTCAGACCAAAATAAGCAACCACATCTGCGCCACTGGCCGCGATGTTTTCACCGCCAAAGTACCAACGTGGATCGCTAGCCGCGAAAGCAGGCATCGCGATGCTTGAGGCTGCGAGCAAAGTAAATGAGCGACGTGACAGTTTCATGAGCGAGTTTCCTTTCAATCTTTGCGCAAGCTGCGCTAAACCTTTCACTCAAATTAGGAATAGAAGCTCACGGAGTCTCCCCTTGTCACAAAAACGTGCTTGGCAGCGTATGCTTTCGGGTCGAAGGCTCGACCTTTTGGACCCCACACCTGTGGATATTGAGGTCGAAGATATTGCCCACGGATTGGCCTTTGTTGCGCGCTGGAATGGGCAAACTAAAGGGGATTTTGCCTATTCTGTCGCGGAACATTCGCTTTTGGTCGAAGCGCTTTTCGCGCGCATGCAGCCCAGCGCACCCGTCAAATGGCAATTGGCCGCTTTGTTACATGATGCCCCGGAATATGTCATTGGCGACATGATTAGTCCTGTGAAGGCCGCCGTTGGTCCGGGCTATTCAGAGCTGGATGACAGGTTAACGGCTGCGATTCACATTCGATTTGGACTGCCAGCGGCACTGCCTGTTGCTGTCAAAAAACAGATCAAAAAGGCAGATACGATTAGCGCTTGGTTAGAGGCGGTTCAGATTGCAGGATTTACCGCCAAAGAAGCGGATCAACTGTTTGGTAAACCCGATGCGACCCTGATTGATGGATTGACGATCCGCTTGCGGCCCCCTCTTGATGTGCGCAATGATTTTAATGCCCGCCACGCAACTCTTTTGGATCAAATGTAATGAATATCACCATCCGCGCATTCCAAGACACCGACGTTCCTCAAATGACCGAGCTACTGAACGAGATTATCGAAGTTGGCGGAACGACGGCCTATTTGACCCAGCTTTCCGAAGATGAACTGGCCAGCTGGGTTGCGCGCGGCACAGAGCGCGCAGCTTGGAATGTCGCAATAGACGAAACGGATCGGCTGGTCGGGTTCCAGTGGGCAGAGCCCCATGAACTACTTCCACCAGAAGCCGCGAGCATTGCATCTTTTGTACGAATTGGCGTGGTCGGCGCCGGGATCGGCTCAAAGTTATTCGAAGCGACCTCTGCGCAGATGAGAGCGTTTGGTTTTGAATGGATTAACGCGTCAATCCGCTCGGACAACGACAGCGGGCTGCGGTACTACTCAAAGATGGGTTTCAAAGACTGGCAGATCGATCCTGATGCCAAGCTTTCCGATGGTCGCGTGACTGGCAAAACCCACAAGCGTTTCGATCTTTGAGAGAGATTCAACCTGTATCAGGTAAGATGCTGAAAATTATCGACTAAACATAAATCTCTTTAAACTATTTCCACATTCTCGCCCCAATTAACCACCATTGGGAAACAATCGTCGCTGACGTTAGGGAATAAGGATTTAGCTATATGCATTACTCACGTGCCATCCTCATTGCAGGTTTTTCGCTCGGCCTTGCCGGCTGTGTGCAATCCAACCAGGGCGTGATGAGTTCTCGCAGCACTCCAGCCTTTCAAAGCTCTTCCTCTGTGACGTCGGATGAAATGCGCATGGCAGAACAGACCGCCGCACTCAATAGAATGACGCAAGACATCATTCGTAAATCCACAGGCAAAGGCGCTGCAATCGGCGCGATTGCTGGATGTGGGTTGGTCATTCTATCAGCGAGCAACGCGAAAAACTGTGTTGCGGGTGCCTTGACCGGCGGAGCGATTGGCGCGGTCGCTGGTCATGCGTCTGGCAAAAAGCAGGCCGAGAAACGCATCGAACTCGTCTCGCCCAGCGCTTTGGTGCGCTCTCTCGCAAAGGCGGATGACAGCATGGATATCGTAACTCGCGATCTCCCTAATCTTCTCGCGCAACAAGATGCAGAGCTCGCGACATTGAACCATCAGATGGCTTCGGGCCAGATCACCGAAAAACAATTCTCAAAACGGTTTGAAGTGATCAAAGCAAATCGTGCGCAGCTTGCAGAGGCGTTAAGCCTGAGCGCAACACAAGCGAATGTAGCGCACCGCAATCTTCAAAATGCGAAAGCACAGGGTCAAACTGGTCTAGACTGGCATCTGAGCGCAACACAATCACTGGCTCGTGAAGCTACATCTGCGCGATCAGCAATCTCGCTCCTCTAAAAGTGGTATATATTGCAACGCATTAGCGTTGCTTTTTCATCACGCGATTTGAAATCAGAAACAATCCTTAGAGAATTGGAAACGGTTCACATTCTTGCCTCATTTGCGGTGTCTTTCCTTCCTCAACGCCCGATAGAGGCGACTGAGGCATGAGGAAGGTTCAAAATGAACAGAGCAATTTGTGGGATATTCTTGGGGTTTTCTGGTTTGGTGACAGGCTGCACGGGCGTGTCGGAACCAACATTTGCAACGCGCAACGCAGAGGCCAATTTAGAACTCGATCTGCAAAGCGTTGTACGCACGCAATCCAATGAGCTTTTGGCGCTTACACAAGCATTGCAAGCCCATGGCGTTCGCAATTTCAACGCCACCAAAAAGCTTAATCGTGATTTGGACGAAACCGCTGCGCATATGGATCAGCTTCACTTGAATTTGCCTGCGCTTCTCGCATCTCAAGATGTTGAATTGGCAGAATTGCGCGAAACTGCGAACAAAGCTGCGGTCAAAGAACGCGTTCAAGCGATTCAGGCCTACCGAAAAGCGCTACTTGCATCCTTGAACGCAAGTGCCGCGCGCGCAAACGAAACCGCGGAAAAGATGATAGCGGCAGAAACAACTGGGCGCCAAGATCTCAAAGACCCAAGTGTAAATGCACAATACCTCGCGCGTGACTTAGAAGCAGCGCGTACAATGATCGAAATGCAGCTTTGAAGAAGGAAGCAGCCCCTTAACGAGGGCTGCGTTTTGCCAAGATACGCTGAAGCGTGCGACGGTGCATGTTCAAACGACGTGCAGTTTCGCTCACATTGCGATCACACAGCTCATAGACCCGCTGGATATGCTCCCAACGCACGCGATCCGCGCTCATCGGGTTTTCTGGGGGCGGCGGTAGTTCATCATCACCTGCCAACAGGGCGTTGGTCACATCCGTCGCATCCGCAGGTTTGGACAAGTAATCCGTCGCGCCGATCTTGACCGCAGCAACCGCAGTCGCAATAGCGCCATAACCTGTCAGAACAACAATGCGGCTCTCAGGGCGCTTTTCGCGCAGCACTTCGACAACATCCAATCCGTTGCCATCCTCAAGGCGAAGATCAACCACAGCAAAGGCCGTTGGGCGCGCTGTAGCAATCGCTTTGCCCGCCGCGACAGAACCAGCTGTCTCAACTTCGAAGCCACGCTTTTCCATTGCTTTTGCAAGACGGCGCAAAAATGGCTCGTCATCATCAACAATCAAAAGAGACTTATCTTCACCGATATCCCGGAGCGCTTCTGTGTTCACGCGACTGTCTCCCATCTTGCTTGTTTTTAGGACTTTATCTGTCTCATTCGCAGGGGTCAAACCCTAGCGCGATCCGTTTCAATCTCAACTGTTTTCCACAAAACACTGAATAGTCTCTGCCATCTTCTCAGAGGTGGTATCACGGCGGAAAAACTCCATGAAACCGTGCTCTGGCAAAACCAAGTAGGAAAACGTGGAATGATCTACGAGGTAATACTCATCTTCCGCAGGATGCGCTTTGTAGTAAGTGCGATACGCTTGACTCGCGGCTTTGACCTGCTCAGGCGTTCCGGTTAGTCCAACCATCCGTTCATGATGGTTATATGCGAATTCACCAACCACCTCTGGCGTATCGCGTGCGGGATCGATCGAAATAAAGACTGGCGTGATCGACGTACCGTTTTCCTGCAGAATATCAGTCGCTTCCGCATTTCGGGTCACATCCAGCGGGCATACATCCGGACAGAACGTATAGCCAAAGTAAATCAACGTTGGCTCTGTAATCACATCCGCATCTGTTACCTCTGCGCCTGTTTTATCGAGTAGGGTAAATGGCCCACCGATTTGCTCAGCGCCCCCTGCGACCTGACCAACGCGGCATTGCGCAAATTGATCGTCAGGACCGCTACGCAGCGTGACCAGCCAAATAGCAAGCAAAGCAAGGACAACGAGAAGAGTAGCGGAAAGGGCAAGAATTCTGGACATGCTAATAACCTTATAAGGACAGCGCAGTTATTGATTCATATTGCCCGCACCGAGTATCAGGTGAATGTAGTGTTGCAAATCAAACAACGCGTGATCTGATGCGTCATATCGCGCGCATCGCAGGTAAGGGTGAAGACATGAATGATATGAACCTCACGCCGTCCTTCGGTGCACAGCGCCACAACTGGATCAGATTGCGTACAATGATTGTACTGCGATGGGTCGCAATTTTCGGTCAAATCGTAGCGATCATCGTCGCGCAAAAACTCTATCACCTGCGATTAGAGCTCGGGCTTTGCTATCTCGCTATTGGCGCATCAGTTATGAGCAACCTGATTGCTACCTTCGTGTTTCCCGAAAACAAACGGCTGTCAGAACGCGAAAACCTGATGATGGTTATCTTCGATCTTCTGCAACTGTCGTTCTTGTTGTTTTTGACAGGCGGCTTGAACAACCCATTTGCACTCTTGCTTCTAGGTCCAGTGACGATCTCGGCTGCAATCATGTCCCTTCGATCAACGATCTTCTTAGGCATATTCGTCACCATTATCGTTACGATCTTGGCGCAATACCACATGCCCTTGCGCACAGAAGAGGGCTTCATCCTTCGCATTCCGAACCTCTTTATCTTTGGCAACTGGGTCGCCTTCGTGATCGCGCTGTTTTTTCTGAGCGCCTATTCATGGAAAACAACCAACGAAATGCACACCATGTCCGAAGCGCTACAAGCTACGCATATGGCTCTGTCACGCGAGCAAAAACTAACGGATCTTGGTGGCGTGATCGCCGCGGCAGCGCATGAACTTGGAACGCCCCTTGCGACGATCAAGCTCGCCAGCGCGGAGCTGCTAGATGAATTAGAGGATCGCCCGGAACTGGCCGAAGATGCACGATTGATCCGTGAACAAGCAGAGCGATGCCGTGACATTCTGCAATCGATGGGACGAGCAGGTAAGGACGATTTGCATCTGCGCAAAGCCCCCTTGAACGCAGTTCTGGAAGAGGCTGCAGAACCTCACCTCGACAGAGGTACTCTGGTTCACTTTGAACATCAGGGCCTTCTTGATCAGATTGGCGAACAACCCGAAATTCTACGGCGCCCTGAAATTATTCATGGCTTGCGCAATCTGGTCCAGAACGCTGTCGATTTCGCAGATGGGAATGTTTGGGTCGAAAGCAAATGGGATGAATACAACATTTCCGTGCGCATCGTGGATGATGGTGATGGCTATCCTGCCCATCTGATCGGTCGCATTGGCGATCCTTTTATGCGTCAGCGCAAAACCGAAAAAGAACGCAAAGCACGGCCTGAGTATGAGGGCATGGGCCTCGGTCTATTTATTGCGAAAACGCTCCTCGAACGCTCGGGCGCTGAGCTAAGTTTCGCAAACGGGTCCAGTCAAAGTGCCGCGAGCAAAAACGCCAAGCGCGGCGCAATCGTAGCCGTGGTTTGGCCGCGCAAACACATCGATGCTGCGTTTTCTGAAGTCGCCGAAGTGACCGGCGAAAACCAGCGCAACCCTGTCCACTAAACCGTGGTTAAGTATTCGTTAATCTTCTTTGCCCTAGAGTAAGCACGCTGGCTTACAGGGTGAATAATGCTCATGAACTTTACTTGGATCGATCTTGGCGTCGTCGCGCTCACCGCGTTGATAACTATCATTGCCTTGTTTGCTACATCCCGCAAACACAAACGCACACCGAATTTTGCGCACTTGCCCGAAGAGGTTCTCCCTCCTGAAACGACCATTTTTTTGGACTTCAACCTTGAGGGTGAACTCACATGCGCAAATGAAAGCGCTGCGTCCTTGTTAGCGAATTTGGACATTGCTAACCCAAGCTGGAGCGAATTTCGGGAAAGGTTCACTGATCGCTTCAGCAATCTCCCCGTTGATCTATCCAAGAGCAGCGGCCCCACTTTTCAAATCTTCCCCTCCATCTCAATCGCCGATCCGATGGAGCTTGAGCTGGAGCGTCACAGCGACGGCGTTTCAATAAGCTTACGCTGCGCGGAAGATGGCCCTCCGATTTGCACGGGTGAGCTCCATCTCGCTTTTTCCAGCCTGAAAGACCTCAATCTCATTCGGGCCGTTAGCGAACATGCGCCCTATCCTGTTTGGCAATCTTTTTCGGACGGCTCCATCGGTTGGGCGAACGCGCGCTACAGGTCTTTGGATGAAAAGATCGAGCGCCTCCCAGAAGACCCGCACGCACCCCTTTTTCCATTACCCGAGCATCTGCCTGCGACCCAAAAACCTACGCGCCTGTCCGTCAAGGACAAGGGCCATAACCGCACCTACTGGTTTGACATCATACATCACTCGTTCGAGGAAAGCCGTCTCCACTTCGCCATAGATATCCACGCTGTTGTGAATGCTGAGTCAGCGCAACGAAACTTTGTGCAAACCCTGGCCAAAACCTTTGCGCACCTCACAACAGGCTTGGCTA
>NZ_JBDWVM010000434.1:0-6694 GCF_039984035.1 Planktotalea sp.
GTTGTATTCATCAGACGCGCGGCTGTCGGTGTGACCCGCGATGATGTAGGCAGATGCGGTTGCAGAGTTGAAGAAGTTCTGCAGATGCTGAATGCCTGAACGGCTGATGTGGTGGCTATCAGTTGCGAAGAACTGATCAGAGTTCATTACGCCGCAAACATTGCCGCGACGACAGACAGGGATACCTTGGCGGTTGGTATGGGGCGTCATGTAACCTTCGACACCATCATCCATCACCCAGTGTTCACATCCATCGGGATCAACCCAGATGTTGGGAATGAAGCGTTCGCCGAGAACGGTCCGCGTTGGACCTTGCGCTACGCCTTGGATCGCTGTTGCAGCGCCTTGAACAGTGCCTTGTTGTTGGGCACTAGCAGCAGTGCCGAACGCGACTGCACTTACGCTTACAATTGCAAGTCCGCTTGCAACTGAGCGAAGAGCTTTGGAAAGTATGTTTACCACAGCAGAATTCCTCGTCCTAATCCCTAAGAGCGACACCATATACTCGGTGCTCTAGCTCCATGCCCCACTAGATTTGGTCTACCTTACCAAATCAGCGGGCTGTGTGAAGCGATATATCGCGGTATTGTCGCATGCTCGTGCTTGAAACGCCAAATTTGTTGCCTCTAAGGCAACCAATGCGATAAATCCGGCCAGGTTTTAAACCAACGAGCATCATTCGGGTTTTGTGATTCGATGCCAGATAGCTGGGCGGACGACAATAACTGCCTTAAATATGTGCACCTGCGAGAGAATTTCGCACGGCTTCGGTAATACGCACCTTAACCAAATCACCGATTTGGGCGGAACTGTCGTTGATATGGACCGCGTGCAGGTACTCGGATTTCCCGACCATTTGCCCCGCATCACGACCGGCTTTTTCAACGAGGACGGTGACATCTTTGCCAACCATGCTTTGTTGAATTTCCATCTGCTGTTTGAAGATCAGCGATTGCAGGCGTTGTAGCCTCTCAGAGGCTTCAGCGTCATCTACCTGCGCGCGCTCTGCGGCGGGTGTGCCGGGGCGGGTCGAATATTTAAAGGAATAGGCATAGCCGTAGCGCACCTCTTCGATCAGATCGAGCGTGGCTTGAAAATCTTCTTCGGTTTCTTCGGGGAAGCCCACGATGAAATCGCCAGACATCAAAATGTCGGGGCGTGCTTCGCGAATGCGTTCGATCAAGCGCAAATAGCTTTCGGCGGTGTGGCTACGGTTCATGCGTTTCAAAATACGATCAGAGCCGGACTGCACAGGTAGGTGCAAATAGGGCATCAGCTTTTTGCAATGCGCATGGGCGTCGATCAGATCGTCCTGCATGTCGTTCGGGTGGGATGTGGTAAAGCGAATGCGCTCCAAACCGTCCACCTTGTCCAGCTCCCAAATCAGTTGCGCCAGACCCCATTCATTTCCGTCCGTGCCAACACCGTGATAGGCATTTACGTTCTGCCCAAGCAACGTCAACTCGCGCACACCGCGTTCCACCAGTTCCTTGGCCTCATCCACAATACGCTGCACAGGGCGGGAAACCTCGGCGCCGCGGGTATATGGCACGACACAAAATGCACAGAACTTGTCGCAGCCTTCTTGCACCGTCAGAAACGCCGCTGGCGCGCGCCGCGCTTTGGGACGGCCTTTGAGCGTTTCGAATTTATCCTCAAGCGGGAAATCCGTATCCAGCGCCTTTTCACCGCGCCGCGTCTTTGCTTCCATTTCAGCAAGGCGGTGATAGCTCTGCGGGCCGACTACCAAATCGACAGCAGGTTGCCGGCGCATAATCTCTTTACCCTCGGCCTGCGCAACGCAGCCCGCGACGCCGATCTTAAGATCAGGCTTTTCCGCCTTGAAGGCCTTCATGCGGCCAAGCTCTGAATAGATCTTTTCCGCCGCTTTTTCGCGAATGTGACAGGTGTTCAGCAGGATCATGTCCGCGTCGTCAGGCGTCTCGGTGGTTTCATAGCCAGAGGCTCCCAGCGCTTCGCCCATGCGCTCGCTGTCGTAAACGTTCATTTGGCACCCATAGGTCTTGATGTAGAGTTTTTTCGTCTCGGCCATGATAGGTGCCTCCAAAAGGTGCTTGTGCGCTACAAACGGATGCGCGCCTATTACATCATAACTGTGTCCGCTTGCAATGCGCGCTCAAATGGCCGAATCTAGGGACAACGTCGCGTTTTGAGGACCGTTTTGTGCCGCACCATTTGTCCCTTAAGAATTTCCTGAAAGACGCAGGTTCAGCCTTGGCCAAAGGCCCCGTTGCGCTGATCTTTGTGGAAGATGATGTGGAGGTGGGCACAACACTGCGACACCACATCAACTGCGGCTTCGTTTCTGTGGTCGCCTTTATGCCAGATGCCTTTGAGCTACCCGAAGACATCGCTGAAAAAGTGCATCGCGTCACTTATAGTATGATGCAGGACCAAGCCCTCGAAACCGCGGTAAATGCTGTGATCGCCGCCGCGCCCGACATTTGGCTCTATTACTGCTACAACGCCGAATACCTGTTCTACCCGTTCTGCGAGACTCGCAGCGTGGGCGAGATGATCGCCTTCAACACAGAAGAGCGGCGCGATACAATATTGACCTATGTGGTCGATCTATACGCGGACAATCTGGAAAAATTCCCGAACGCAGTATCGCTCGATCACGCGCATCTGGATCGCTCGGGCTATTACGCCTTGGCCCGCAACAAACCAGGGACAAGCTGGCCAGAAGAGCGGCAGCTCGATTTCTATGGGGGATTGCGCTGGCGCTATGAAGAACATGTGCCGGAAGCGAGCCGCAAGATTGACCGCGTTTCCTTGTTCAAGTCTGCAAAAGGTTTGGCGCTACAGGGCAATCACACCTTCAACGAACCTGAATACAACACCTATGCCTGCGAATGGCATCACAACATTTCTGCGGCGGTCATGTCGTTCCGCACCGCAAAGGCGCTCAAACGCAATCCGGGATCGTCCTTCGATATCGAAACCTTCCAATGGCACAACTCTGCGCCCTTTGATTGGCATTCGCGCCAATTGCTGGATTTGGGTCTGATGGAACCGGGGCAGTGGTTCTAAAAATCGCGGCAACGCTCTTTTGATAGGATCGTGATTTGCGGCATAAGCAGCGCGCGCCTACAAAAACCTATGTCCGTTGTTAGAACCACATTCGCAAATCTCTGCCGCGTCTTTGCTTTCGTCTTTGCGTTGATATGCGGGGCCACCTTTGCGCAGGCGCAAGATGCTGGCGAGCTTTCCGATTACGTGCTCGACACCTTCGGTCCAGCCCCGTTGGCCCCATCTGGCCCATTGACCGATGAAACGCGCGGCGCGCTCGAAACCATCATCTCTTACAATATCGATCAATCGGGATGGGACCCCGCGCAGACCGCAGCGTTCGAGACCATCGCCGAAGGCCGCGATCCCCGCGTGGCTTGGCTTCTGGCCGATATGCTGCGCTTTACGTGGCGACCGGAATTCAACGGTGCCATTGTTCAGCTCGCAGCGCAGCTCTTGGAAATTGACTTCAAAACCATCCGCCAACGCGATGAAATGCTCAATCACCTCATCGCGTGGGATATCCCCGCCTATCCAAACTACCTGAGCCACAAACGCAGGGTTCTCACCAACTATGTTCCGGGGTGGGAGCGTATTTTGGTCCAAGGCGACATTGATTGGCGCATGGTGTCATGGGGCGGCGTGAATATCGATACCCGCCCGCATGATGCCACCGATGAGATCTGCGATTGCATCCCCGCGGCCGACAACCCCAAAGTCAGCAGCGCCAATGACGCGGATTGGCTGCAAGATGACGACATTGTCTTTGGTATCACCGTGAACGGTGAATCCCGTGCCTATCCTTTGCGGATCATGGAAGTGCGCGAAATGGTGAACGATACATTGGGTGGCCGTGAACTGGGCATTCCCTATTGCTCGCTGTGCGGCGCTGCGCAGGCGTATTTTACCGACGGTTTACCGCTCGGTGTGAAACGCCCCATTCTGCGCACGTCGGGCCTGCTCATTCGCTCGAACAAAGTCATGTTCGATCTGGAAACCTATTCGGTCTTCGACACCTTTCTCGGTAAGGCGCTCACTGGTCCTTTGGCCGACATCGGTCTTGAGCTGGAACAAGCTTCAGTCATCACAACAGATTGGGGCGCGTGGAAAGCGCAATACCCCGAAACAACCGTTCTGGTCGAAGCGCTCGCCCTTGGTCGCGATTTCGACCTGCGCAATTCCAGAGATGCCAAAGGCCCGATCTTTCCCATCGGCGATGTCGACCCGCGCCTTGACGTGCATGAGGACGTCATTGGCGTCGTGACGGGCTCCGGCACCCCAGTCGCCTTTGAAAGAAGCGCCGCAGTTCTGGCATTGCAGCACGGCGCACAGGTTGGGTTTGAAGACGTGCAGCTCATCCTTGATGCTGGCGGCCTCCGTGCCCTAGACACCGAGGGCAGGGACCTCGGAAGCCATCAAGCCTATTGGTTCGCATGGTCGCAATTCCATCCGCAAACCGTACTTTGGTCTGGCCCTTGAGCTATTACAAAAAGTAACTGCACAAGCCAAAGAAGGCGATGCAGGTAAACAAGGGCATCGGCGGAAACTTCAGCGGGTTTAGCCCAGATTGAATTGCGACGAAACTCGCCGCGATCGCCAAGCCACCCGCCAGCAGCGCATTATAAAGTACAAGTGGCCCGATCTCTTGCACGAACCCCATGCCAAAACCAATGCTCATAAATAACATCAGAATGCTGTTAGCCTTCCACGAAAAGGTCAACGTATGACGCGGGGCTTCTGGCAGGCTTTTGTCATCCAAAATGGGCGCAGCATTTTGCGCGGTGCCGATGGTGACGTGTGTGATAAGCGCGAGACATGTAATGGCGGTCGCAAGGCCAAGAGAGATGAGTTGCATGATCTGTCCTTTTCAAAAGTTGCACGCGACAGGTAACAACAGCGCTTCATCACGCATAGTTGCGCAGGCGAAAGCAAAGCTGCTAACAACGCAACTATGATTGAGTGGAATGATTTTCCGGTGATCCTCGCGATTGCCCGTGGCAAAAGCCTCTATCGTGCGGCCCAGTCTCTGGACGTTGCGGTCTCTACCGTAATGCGGCGGGTTGAACAGATTGAAAGCCGCGCAGGCCTGCCGCTGTTTCGCAAAACCGACGCTGGCTATGTGCCACCGCCCGCTGGACAGGCCTTGATCCTCAGGGCCGTGGACATGGAAAAGATGGCTGCGCGCGCTGAAAACGCGTTGAAATCTGAACGCAGCAAAGCCCAAGGTAAGATCCGGATCAGCGCAAGTGAGATCATCGCGCCGTTCTTTGTCGCTAGGCACCTTCCGGCTTTGCAAGATGCCTGTCCCGATCACGAGATCATACTGACAGTCACAAACCAAAGCCCAAGCCAAACATCCGAAGTGTTCGACATCTCTCTCTGGCCCTCAACCCCATCGAATGAAGACTTGTTCGGGCGCAAATTGACCGATCTGAAATGGGCGCAGTTCGGCGCCTTTGCGACCAGCGGCCAACACACGACAAGCATGGTGCAATTGTTCGGACGGGACGGGGCTGAGAAGGTGAATGCATCGCACAGAAAACCGCCGTCAGCCGCGAAACCGTCTGTGTCTGCGAATTCTTTGATCACCGCTGCCGCGCTGGCAGCATCAGGGCGCGCAATTGCGCATCTCCCCTTTATCTTGGGGGCGAGTTGGCAAGGGTTAAAGCCACTGACGCCCGCCGAAAATCATCAAATCGGTGAACTCTGGGCGATCTATCGTAAGGCAGACACGCAAACTCCGCATATACGCGCGCTTGTGGATGCGCTTGCGGCAGCCGCGCGGGCGGACGCCCAATTGTTTCTGGGTGAGCCGCGCAGCTGAGATGCGTTTGCCGTTTATAGGTTGTCTTGCTGTGGCATGCCAAGCACGTGGAAACCACCATCGACGCGCAGGATTTCACCTGTCGTGCAGGCGCCCACATCAGAGGCAAGGAACACCGCCGCACCGCCAACCGCTTCGAGCGTCGCATTCGAGCGCATCGGTGCGTTTTGATCCGTGTGTTTATAAGTCTTGCGCGCACCGCCGATGGCCGCACCAGCGAGGGTTTTCATTGGACCCGGTGAAATCGCGTTCACGCGAATGCCTTCGGGACCAAGATCGTTCGCAAGATAGCGAACCGTGGATTCCAGCGCCGCTTTGGCCACGCCCATTACATTATAATTCGGCGTTACACGGGTCGAACCCATGTAGGTCAGCGTCAGTATCGTGCCGCCATTTTCCACCATCAACGGATGCGCACGGCGCGCGACTTCGATCAGGCTGTAGGCTGAAATATCCATCGAGTTCTTAAAGTTCTCGCGGGATGTATCCAGAATGCGACCTGTCAATTCGCTCTTGTCGGAATAGGCAATCGCATGCACGACAAAATCAATGCTGTCCCAACGCGCGCCGAGCTGTTCAAACGCTGTGTCGAGCGAGGCATCATCCGTCACATCCACATCGACCATAAAGTCAGAACCAACAGAGGCGGCGAGCGGTTCCAGACGTTTACCAAAGGCTTCACCCTGATAGGTGAATGCCAGCTCTGCGCCTGCCTCTGCCATTGCTTTTGCGATGCCCCAAGCGATGGAACGCTCATTCGCAACGCCCATAATCAGGCCGCGTTTGCCTTGCATTGAACCAGTCATATCAATCACCCGTGAAATTTCGAAAGCAGCA
>NZ_JBDWVM010000435.1:0-2876 GCF_039984035.1 Planktotalea sp.
TGAACTTGTCTTCAATATTCCACTTACCAGCCTTGGCGTTTTTGGTTCGGGAGGCAGCTCAGGCAACTGGGATTACCTAGAAGTCGGCATCGACAATGTTCTCTTTGACGTCGTCTGCTTTGCCAAAGGCACGTCGATCAAAACAGAAACAGATCACACGCACATCGAAAATTTGCAGATCGGTGACACTGTTCAAACTGCGGATGGCAACGTGAAGCCAGTCCGCTGGATTGGGTCGCGCAAAATCACCGTCGCCCATTTGAAAGCAAACCCAAAGCTATACCCTATTCGGATCTCAGCCGGTGCCTTGGGCAACAGCCTGCCAAAGCGCGACCTTCTTGTATCGCGTCAGCACCGCATCCTTGTCTCCTCAAAAGTCGCTGAACGTATGTTCGGCGTTAAGGATGTTCTGATTCCTGCCATCAAACTCACTGCGCTTGATGGCATCTTCATCGATCAAAGCGTGCAAGACATTGAGTACTTCCACATGCTTCTCGATGACCATGAGATGGTCCTTGCAGAAGGCGCGCCATCGGAGACCCTTTTGACAGGTGCGCAGTGCCTCAACACGTTAACGCCAGCCGCGAAAAAGGAAGTGCTCGCGCTCTTTCCCAACATCGAAGCTGAAATCAGCGCGCCTAAGACAGTACGCTTGGTGCCTGCGCGAAAACAACAAAAGCGCTTGATTGATCGCCATGCGCAACACAAAAAGCCACTGCTAGAGCTGTTTAACGCGCAACTTTGACCGATCAAGCAATCTCGGAAGTAGCACTCTCCGAAATGCTCGACGAGAAATGCGACACCAGTTCTGACAGCGCCGATACTGCGATCAACGGCGCATCGCGCAGGGACGGGACCAAACCTATCGGCCCATGCAACCGCGCACGATCTTCTGCGGACACACCCAAAAACTGCAAGTGATCCAACCGCGCTTGGTGTGTGCGTCGACTGCCCAAACACCCAATATACTGCGCTGGCGTGCGCACAGCCGCGCGCAGCAATTCGGGTTCCCAATCGTGATCATGAAACAGGGTCAAGACCGCCGAATGCGCATCAACCTCTGTCATGGAAATCTCTTGTCGCGGGGACACCAGATGCACAGGCGCGAGATGACAAACCTCGCTGACCGCCTCTAGATCTTCTTGATCTGGCGACAGGCAACAAATCTGAAAACCGATGGAATGGCCCACCTCGGCCATCGCCCGAAAAATCGCGCCGCGCCCTGCCAGAACCAATCTGACTTGCGGGCGGTATTCAAAACGGACGCGCGGAGCGATGCCGCGATGAGGCTCTGGAATGTCAAACGACAGCGCCCCCGTTCCGCGCGCTTCAAACGCGCGATGCAGCCGCAACAGCGCCTCCCGATCCGGGTTCGGATCGATCAGAACCGAAAGCGCACCGCCGCACGGCAGCTTCAAATCCGCAAATTGCGAGCCATCGCCATAACGGATCAGCTTCTTGCTATCGCTCTCCAACGCATCCAGCGCATGCAGTTGAATGTCCTTGTCGATACATCCGTTCGACAAATACCCAACCATATCGCCCGAGGCGTCAATAACCGCGAGAGAGCCGACTTCACGCGCGGCCCCCCCTTCAATGCCAACGGATGTGATCAGGGCAAAGCGTTTGCCTTGCCCGATCAACACCGCCGCATGTGCGATGATATCGCTGGGATGTTCCGCCAGCGATATTGATTTACGCTTCGACAGATTCATCCACGACTTTCGCGAAAGACTTAAAGAATTTGCCAGCCAGTTTCTTGGCCGTGCTCTGGATCAAACGACTGCCAAGCTGCGCAAGTTTGCCGCCAATATCTGCCTTCGCATTATAGCGCAGGATCGTCGTGTCACCATCGGCCGTCAGCGTCACATCAGCGCCGCCCTTGGCATGTCCCGCCGCACCGCCATTGCCCTGACCTGTCAGCGAAAACGCATCAGGCGCGCCAGCCGTATCCAGCTGCACATCGCCGCCGAATTTGGCCTTCACCGGCCCAATCTTCAGCACGACCTTTGCTTCCAGTTCTGTGTCGGAATGTTTGATCAACTCTTCACATCCGGGGATGCACTGCTTCAAAATTTCAGGATCATTGAGCGCCGCATACACGACCTCTTTTGGGGCGTTGATGACGATTTCATCGGAGAGTTCCATACTGTGTCCTTTCTAACAACAAGGGAATCTGATCTGGTCAGCTTGTTCGGGGGTCATCGCCAGTTTCTTGCGAAGACGGCGGATCGTTTTCATCAATTTTTTCATGATGGATGCTCCCATTCCAAACAAAGCGCCGCGTAGGAGTCTGGCGTATCTACATCCGTGTAGAACCCCTTCGCGGTAAGCGGATGACGGTGAACCATGTCGGGGTTATCGCGGGTGAACCGCATACAACCGGGCCGCTCTGGATCACGGGTCAGCTGCGCGCGCAGCTGATGGGGCACCACAATCGGATTGCCCCGAATATCGTCTAGCGCAGGGATCGAAACCTGCATCGGCGCAAGGCGCGCATGCACGTCAAGAAGTGCCACGATATCGCTCGCGCGCAATAGCGGTTGATCACCAAGCCCGATCAAAAGCGCCTCGACCTCAGGACATTGCGCCAATCCAAACGCTACAGACGTTTGCTGGCCCTTCGCATATTCGGGATTGACCACACAGCGCACATCCAGATCGGATAAAACCGCCTGAACCGCCTCGGCCTCGTGCCCCGTGACTACCGTAATCGGCCCTTCAATCGCCGCGCGATATTGCTGCACAACACGGCGCACCATTGGCACGCCATCAATCGGCAACAGCAGTTTGTTCCGCTCCCCCATGCGCTGTGACAGACCAGCGGCTAATATGAGCGCGCCGGTCTTATGCATGGCTAACGCCCGCTTCGGCGC
>NZ_JBDWVM010000436.1:0-11819 GCF_039984035.1 Planktotalea sp.
GAACAAGGAATGCTCTGGAATCAATAGGAATATAAGTGTCAATAAAATCAGCACATTGCGTCTTTATCACTTTCTCACTTGTTCCCAATCATTCCCATCAATGCAATGTATTGGGTGGGGCTGAAAGTGGGGCCTGTTGTCGGAAAGGTATTCAATGTCTGAACTTAACAAACTGGTTGCAGCGTCAATGTTAGGGCTCAAAGCTGGCAAGCATGGAGATGGTGGGGGCTGTGGCTTCATAAGCGTAGTCTGACCGCAGGTAAGTGGCTCTTCTTTCACACGTCTGGAGGTCGTCGTCGAGAGATGGGCTTGGGTCCGTTTCCCGATGTAACGCTCAAGCAAGCGCGAGGCCAAGCGCGCAAATGGCGCGAAGTCGTTCGCCAAGGTCTTGATCCTATAACAGAAAGAAACAAAGAGCGGCGACAAGCAGAACGCCGAATGCACTTACTGCGAGACGTCGCTCTAGATGCATTTGAAGCGCGCAAAGCTGAGCTTAAAGATGATGGGAAAGCTGGTCGCTGGCTATCACCACTAGATTTACACGTTTTGCCCAAGCTGGGAGCCCGCCCAGTGGCCGAGATAGACCAACTGGCAGTAAGGGACACCTTGGCCCCTATCTGGCATGAGAAGGCCGATACAGCGCGTAAGGCGATCACTCGGTTGTCGATCGTTCTTCGCCATGCAGCTGCTCTAGGTTTGGATGTAGACTTGCAAGCAACGGACAAGGCAAAGGCCCTGCTCGGTGCCCAGCGCCATAAGGTTACGCATATCGCTTCTTTGCCTTGGCGCGAGGTGCCTGCCTTTTATGAAAGCCTGAGTGAAGGAACGACGACACACCTAGCCCTGCGTTTGCTTATTCTGACCGGTGTTAGATCAAAGCCATTGCGCTTCATGCATGAAAGCCAAGTTGAGGGCGATGTTTGGACCATCCCGGCTGAACTTATGAAGTCTCGGAAAGACGCGGCAGAGCCGTTTCGCGTACCACTGTCAATCGAAGCGCTCGAGATCCTAAGTGAAACAACGTCCAAAGATGGCTTCTTCTTTCCAGCCGTACGCAAAGGCGTAATCAGCGATGCAACAATGTCTCGCTTAATGGAGCGCCGAAAGATGGATGAACGTCCTCACGGCTTTCGATCTAGTTTGAGGGAATGGATAGACGAAGCGACGAGCACACCTTACGAGGTCGCTGAAATGTCCATCGCTCATAAGGTCGGAGGAAGCGTAGAGCGTGCTTATCGACGGTCTGACTACTTGGATCAACGCAGGATCGTCCTTCAGCGCTGGGCGGCGCACGTCACCAAGAAGAGTGCGGATGTTGTGAGTATTGTGCGATGATACATCAAGAAGGGTGGATGCCCGTAAGTTTGTTAGTGAATAGTTTGTTTCGCAAGTTTGTGGGCGTTGTAACTGAACAGCACGTTCGAGATAGCTGGAGAGAGTACTGCAAAGATCCTTTCCCTGATGATGAAATTGAAGATCTTAAACTAAGCTTTAGGTTGTCCGCCGCAGAAACACAGGTTTGGGCTAACTTAAGCAAGTGGGCCGAGGCAGGTAAACTGGGCATTACTACACCATTGGGTACGACGGCGCTATTAACTGCGGAAGTCGCAACAAAAAGCCCATTTGAAGGTTTCGGGACGTTACCTCCTATTGAGTGCCCAGCAAGCCCTATTCTGGATATGAGGACGGGTACTTTAGGCAGTGGTCCGATTAAAGCAGATGTGAGTGACTCCGGCTCAGATTTTACACTGTTCGAACTGAACACGATGTTTGGAGCATTTCTCTTTGCTCCTGTTGTTGTTGATCAAAAGGTTGCTGAAAAATGTATCAACTCCGTGACAGTTGCTTACTTGTTTCCAAAGGCAACGCCGGAAACAGTTGGGAAAGCGATTGCTAACCATGCTCATCTTGACCTGACAATATCAAAGCCTGATTTAGAAAAAATTCATTCTAGCCATTTTCCAGTCAAGCTTCAGAGGGATGCGTGGAAAGAAGCAGTAAAGGCTGCTCCACATCTGGCCACGAGAGGTCCAAAGAAGAAATAGGCTTATTATCAGTGCTTAAACTGTTGTAGCCTAATTACTCGGCTAATTAGAAAACTCTTAGTTTGACCGCCTAAATATTGGTTTCTAGCTTCCTCTCCATACACATCGGCACACGCCAGTACCTGATCAAGAAAGGAGGAGAAATATGCCAGAGCACATCAAAAACTGTCCCGTTTTGGAACGAATGTTGCGCCGCCCTGCTGTCGAGGAGATGACCGGTCTTTCGCGCACTTCAATTTACAATCGTATGAATCTTGGAACATTCCCGCGCGCTGTCAAGATAGGCGTTACGGCCGTCGCATGGCCAGAGAGCGTCATCCAGGAATGGATCCAAGATCAAATTGAAGAAAGCGCCAAGCGATACATCGTCTAAAATATCACTGAAAAGGGGCTGGCCTCGATAGTCGAGTTCAGCCCCTAGCTTGTTTGAAACGTAGGTCTCAACAAAGACTTCTTAGCCTGACTTTTGTATCAATACCGCCCTGTTCGAACAAGCAAAACCTCAACATTTACTCAGCTTTCAACGCGGAAACATAGCTTTTCCGTGATCAGAGAAGGCATGTTCAAAAGGACGAATTCTGATGTTACAATTTGATCGAACGTTTATCCCTGATCCAGTTCTAATCGCGCTTTCAAAGGCGCTGGGCGCTACAATTAGTTGTTGTGCTATCTGGGTCGCGTGCCTCGTCTGTCATGGCCGCAATGGCCGGTTCTTCGGACGCTGTGTTTCCATTAGGCGTTCTAGCGATGGTTGCTGGCTAATCCGCTGTCGCGCTTCGGGATGCGCGCCATTGGCGGTAGGGATCGCTCTCAAGCTCAATGAAAGTGAGTGCCGGCATGACAGCGATGCAACCGCGCCAATCCTCAAGGCGCAGGCCGTAAAGTCGCGGTGCGCGCTATGAGCACTTCACACCATATCCCTGACAACATCATTCGGGTGTCTTGCTCCTTGAGCTATGTGCTCTGGTTGAACGGTACAGATCACTGGTTCGGATTTACGACCATTCTAAGATCGAGGCTCGAACCAAGAGAATGTGCGGCATTGGCATTTGCGGCACTGCGGTCGTTGAGCGACGAGGATGCTGTACAAGTCGGCCAAACAGCTCTGTTAGATGGCGCAGGCCAACCAATTGCCCCTTTGTTCAGCTTTCTGAACGAGGCAACGTCTTGGGCCGATTTGGCTACTCCAGACGAGCTTAAGGCGTATTGTCTCGCCTGCTTTCGTCGTATGAAACCTGAACATCAAGTTTCGTTCCTCGAATACGTTCAAACTAGAAGGGCAGCGTAGTGGGACAGGGCAAGAAGAACGAGAAAAAGTACGAGCATTATACCAAAATGTTGCGCACAACCATGCAAACCGAAGCTTGGCGAGCGTTATCGTCAACAGCACAAGCTCTGTATCCATTAATCAAACTTGAGTGGAAAGGGGCAAAGGCGAACAATAATGGCAAGCTACGCTTATCGGTAAGACAGGCGGCTGAAGGACTTGGCTGCTCGGTAAACACGGCAGCTAAAGCGTTCCATGAATTGCAAGCTAAGGGTTTCATTGTGCAAACTGAAACTGGTTGTTTGAGTGGTGGTCCTGATGCTCAGTGCCCTTGTTATGAAGTTACCGAGATCGCTTTGCCGCATTCAAAAGGAATGAGAAAACTATTTCTCAGATGGCGGCCTGGGCAGGACTTCAAAGTGCTAAAGGCGGTAACAAACAACCCGAATGGATTTAATGGTAGAGCGCCTCATTCACGAGGGAATGTGGTTCCTCTAAATGGGAGGAAGGCATGATTGCCAAATTTAGAATCCCAACCCAGTTTTTGAGACGGTCCTGTCTCTAAAGTTATGACGGTTTGGCGTTTCTTATCATGAAAATGATGACGGCCTGTCTCAAAAACTATGACGGTTTAGGGTGTTTTGGGGTGTTTGCTGTCTCAAGAATTAAGACCTCCTTATATACCATACCCCTACGGGATTCTTGACGGTCAGAGGCGCGCCCATATCGAGCGAAGGTAAGGCGTTTCCTAAATAGGCCCGGCCCAGTAAAAGCTGAGGCGAAGAAACTAACGCTTTTGAAACGAGGGTCTAACAAGCAGCGCGTCATGCGCGAGAGGAGAAAATAGGCTCATAGGACACGCACCAAAGCAGTTTATGCAAACGGGCGCGATCAAAGCGCTGGTCATTTCACAGCAGATCCTGAACGAAAAAACAGGGAGTTCCGCTTTTTCTGGCTTGCATTCAACAGGGTGTCAAATCCGATCATCATAGGTAAGTCTCTAACTGCGGTTTTGTACGGCAGCGAGAAAACACCAACGCAATCTGTTATAGTCGCTCCGAAGAATGACAGAAAGGCGGGCAGCATATGCAGTGAAAATAGGCTTTCTCCCAGACAAGCTGCAAATCTCGATCCTAGCGAAAAGAGCAGGAATTCGAACCAAAGACTGAAACCTTTCTAGAAAGCGGGCTAAGTTTATTTCTGTAAATGCTTTATAGTTCCCAGAAATTCTCAAAACCTTAGCCTCTGACAAGACGCAAACATTAACAAAAGTTAACATTTTTCGGGTAATTCAAAATTTGAAGTACCCTGTCATTTTTGAGACAAATCGTATAGATTTAGAGATCGCCTTTGGAGCAAACGTGGGCCCGCCCTTAGGACTCGTCGAGTTTCAGGCGCTAAAGCAAGTCTGTCAGACCAGCCCAGCAAAAACAAAGTGATGCCCAAAAGCAGACGGGCGCGTGTTTACATACGAAGAACATTAAGAAGTCGGTCAAGTCGCCTGCAAAATCCGCAAAACCAAATAATATGCGATTTGAATGCGGCTAGAAAGAAAGTGGAGAAGCTCTTCAGGCTACCTACTTTCTGCGCAGCAACACGTATTTTGTCCACATAATTGGCGGATACCAGTCATTCGCCGCGGTTGCATCAATGGTGAAGCCGTGTGGCGGAAGCTGCCATTCATCGAATGACAAAAATTAATAAACCTGCGGTCGATCTGACGGCTGTTTCAAGGCCACACCAGACCTATTGATTTTTTTGCGTATGCACTCGCATCATGCAACTTTCTACAAAAGCGTGGTTTCCTATGCCACTAAGCCGCGAGAAAAGCCGCTATTCATGCAAGCTTTAGCTAGAACGGAACGCCCAAGTCGCAGGCAAAACACCGACTTGCTGCTAGTGCAACAACTACTGATTACGGGTAAAACCAGATTGGATCGAGTGATAACCTTTGACCACCAAACCGATGACGGTGACCTTTAATACCGCTCCGCAGAAAAACCTCTGCGACGCCGGAGCAATGTAGTTCTATTGACCGCGGCGATCGTCCATGGCGCACGACAAACCTTAGCTAGGGCCGTCACTTTTTATGATAGCAACCCGTATCATCAGGCCAGTAGCTTTTCCCATTTCGAAAAGCTATTGGCCTCGACTAAACTGGAATCGTATGACGCTGTGACTGCATGAACATCCCGTTCAGAACAAAAAAGACTCGCGATGACATCGAGAGTCTTCGACGTTCAGATCGTTGAGCACTGTTTCGCTCCAATTCATCAAAGGGTCGGGCCCACACATGAACACCTCACGATCATTGAGGTCTTCGACGGATTGAATATCATCACCCCGCATGCGCCGCTCTTCAATCGTTAGGACGTCGTCTGGGAACGCCTGACGCAAGCCGTCGCGTGGCAAGCCCGCTGTGGCGGGGGTGCTACTGCTGCTTTGAAGCGCGACGATGCGCAGCCGCAGGTGTTCGGGACGCGATCCATGTTGCGATGCAAAATGGCTCAGGACGTTGATATCATCATCACGTCCTGAAAATAGTAGCACTATGTCGGTCGAAATCTGGTTGGGGCGTGCGTTCGCCACCTCAAGAATACCTTTCCACATCGTCATGAAGGGCGTAATGCCGACGCCACCAGCGATCCAAAGCATCTGCGACGGGACATTCGGCGGGATGCCCTCAGCGGAGGGAGTGAAACAGGTGAAACCCGCGCCGGTGCCTTTGAATGCGATGGGCAGTTTCTGTGCGATCAGTTTGTCGGCATTGTCATGCAAGACATTGGATATCAAACCACCCCGCTTACGTTTGACGGTGACGCTTACTTCATCCGCAGAGCCAAACGCATTTTTATGTGCATCAAAACGGGGCGCGCTGGAAAGCGTCCAAGTGCGCACATAATCTTCGTTCACCAACTGCGGGTTGGCATCGTTCATATGGTTGTACCCGACATCCAGCATATCAGAGAAGTCAAAGACACCAAACCCGCCAGGCAAAAGAGCATTGATGGGTGACGAGAGCTTGAAATTAAATGTCGTGATGGTTTCGGACAGGGCTTTTGTTGAGGCAAGTGTCGCCGTGATTGCGGCCGCGCTGTCTTGGGCAGCTGTGGTGTGCCCCATTTGATCCATTTCTTGCCGCAGATACCTTACTGGCGGGTTATAAGGCGAAAACTGCTCATCCGTGAGCAACTCAAGGTCGAGACCCTGTTTCACAAAGACGGCTCCCGTCACCTTGATACGCGTCAGCAAACTGACCCGGGGCATAATCGTTTCTGCGTCTTGATCGAGCAGGTTTTCAGCCTCACCTGTGACGTAAAGGACATGGCCCGTTGTGAAATCGGGAAATACAAGACCGACTTGCGGGTCCGTTTCAATGTTGCCTAAAGACTGGTAAAAACGATTGCCAGAATGATCGGGCAAAACCAGATACGTCGTAACGCGGTCGCCATCTCTTTCTTCGTAGAGGCGTGTAAAGCCAGGGGCCCCACCGCGGTGATTAACCCCCATATCGGTTTGGGTGCCTGCTGCATTGTTTACCGCGATGTGTTTTGTCGCAAGAAAGGCAGTGCTGGCACGGTCGATCACCGCCTTCGCGTCAGCGGGCAGGGCAGAGGTGCTTGCTTCAAAGCTGTCATGAGAGAGTTCGGCAAGGCGTTGCACACGGGCCAATCTGCGCATAGTAATGTATTTTGGGCAATTCCCGAGGTGCTGGTTAGATAGCAACCCAAGCCGTATTTTTCCTGTATCATCCACAGAGGCCTCGTTGATCGAACCCGCAATTTTATTGCGCCGACGGTTGCTGAAATCAACCCCGACACCAGCAAAAAGCCGTTCTTCGCCAGCAGAAAGAGGCTCTTGCTTTAAGGCGCGTGCAAAGGGGTCATTTGGCGATGTTTTGGCAGTGACATCCGTTCTGTTACCCCCGCGCACGTTGATGCCAAGGGTTGGGTCATCGTCGGACGTTGTGACCAAAAGACTGACCCAAGGGCGCCCTTGGATATCCAGGGTCGCCAATGGCAGGTAAGACAGGTCCGCAAAGAAGTCCGCATGCTGCTGCGGCAGGTCGCTGTTGATATATTTCGGAATGGCGTCGATAAGCTCAGGTGGCGTGTTGCGCAGCGTTTGCAACTGCAACTCACCTTCGTGCGATTTATGGATCTGCGCCATTACCTAATCTTTCTGCCTTGATCGAAAGCCTGTGATGCCAAAAGCTTTTTGATGTTACCGTTTGTTGTATTAGAGACCCAAGTCGCTCAGACTTGGGTGATCGTCGGGGCGGCGCCCTAACGGCCAACGGAACATCCGATCGGTCTCTTCAATCGGATGTTCATTGATGCTGGCAAACCGACGGTCCATGTAACCATTTTCGTCGAACTCCCAGTTTTCGTTACCATAGGCGCGGAACCAGTTGCCGCTGTCATCGTGGTATTCATAGGCATAACGCACAGAAATGCGATTGCCATTATGGGTCCACAGTTCCTTGACCAACCGATAGTCCAATTCTTTGTCCCACTTTCGGGTCAAGAATTTTTCAATCTGGACACGGCCTCGCGGGAATTCCGCGCGATTGCGCCATTTGCTGTCGGGCGTGTAGGCAAGCGCGACCTTTGCGGGGTTGCGCCCGTTCCAGCCGTCTTCGGCAAGGCGCACCTTTTCGATGGCGGTCTGGTTGGTAAAGGGCGGTAACGGATGGCGCGGTGCTTCTGCCGTCATTGTGAAATCCTCTTATTCGGCCACAAGGCCAACGGCGGTCGTGGGCATTGCCTCAAACCCTGGCAGGACTTCGAAACGGGCAATCCACGCGCGCACGTTTGGATAAGGATCAAGTGAAACATTCCCTTCAGGCGCATGAGCTGTGTACGAATAGGTCGCAACATCAGCGATCGTTGGACGATCACCGACCAACCAATCGCGACCTTCAAGCCCTTGTTCCAGCTTTTGCATGGCTTTCGCAGCCGTAGCAGCGGCAAAATCTACATCCAAAGGTGCGTTGAAAACTGTAATCAATCGGGCTGCACATGACCCAAACGCAATCTCTCCAGCCGCGAGCGTCAGCCAGCGTTGAACATCCGCTTCACCGGCTGGCGTGTTGGGGATCCAATCAGGAGCATACGCCCGCGCAAGGTAGACAAGGATCGCATTCGAATCCGACACAATCGCATCGCCATCTTCAAGAACCGGCACTTGGCCATTCGGGTTCATTGCAAGAAATTCAGGCGATTTATGCGCACCGGTGGCCAAATCAACGGGAACGGCTTCATGTGTAATCCCAGCAAGTTTTGCGAACACCAAAGCACGGTGTGCGTGACCTGATTTGGCGAAATGGTGAATACGAACGGCGTTTGACATCAGTGTCTCCAATTGGTTTCCAGACGTTAATCGAGTCATACCCGTTGCATTCTTGTGGGATAATCGTCAATTTTGGCGTAACTTTAAGAACTGAAAGGGCGCAAAGATATGGACAAGATTGACCGCATGCGCGCCTTTGCGCTGGTCGCGAAAAACGCCTCATTCACCGTCGCGGCGCAGCGTATGGGGCGATCCGCGCGTCTGATCAGCAAATACGTGGCCGATCTGGAAGGCGCGCTGGGTGTGCAGCTACTCAACCGCACGACACGCAGTGTCGCTTTGACAGATGCGGGTACGACATACTTGGCGTTGTGTGCGCCGCTCCTCGATGGGTTCGATGAACTTGAGGACAGGGTTAGGAACGAACAGGCATCTCTACGCGGGGTGATCCACATTTCAGCGCCCACAGGGTTTGGCGCAGTGCGGCTTGCACCATCGCTTGCCAAATTTGCCAAGAAACACCCGCATGTTGAACTTGATCTAAAATTTTCGGACCGCAGAGTTTCGATTATTGAGGAAGGCCTTGATCTCGCCATCAGGATCGGTCCGATGCGGGACAGCTCGCTTAAGGTGCGGCAACTTGGTCGGATGCCGTTGGTCGTGTGCGCATCGCCCACCTATTTAGAGCACGCTGGAACCCCGCGTGACCCACAGGCATTAACCGGCCATGACTGTATTCTGGACGGCAACATGACCGAGCCGACAGTCTGGAGGTTTGACGTCAACGGCCAAGAGGAATCGGTGCAGGTTAACGGACGATTTCGGATGAACGCGCCAGCAGGATCGGCACGCCTCGCCGCAGCAGGAGCCGCAATCGCACGATGCCCTGCCTATACGGTCGCGAAGGCGCTGTCGTCTGGTGAGCTAGTCGAACTTTTTGCAGAGCACCGCATCGCGCCATATGTCGTGGCAGCACTTTTTCCACAAAACCGACATCTCACAACAAGAGTGCGTGCGCTCATTGATCACCTCGCTACCGATCCGGAATTATGCCCTGATGGTGCGTGATAAACCTGTGCAAGCCTTGGGTATGCCGCATTAAGCCTCCAGTAGATTTTAATTCAATACATGTTGGTTTTGATATCGCGGTTGATACGTTCATCCATGTCATCAAGGACATCTTTGGCATAGTCTTTGTGTGCAGACATAAGATCCGCCAAACTTGGGGCCTCGTGCCGGTCAATGTGGGTGTCGACATCCCAGATCCCCGCACGGCGGATCGCTTTGGAACAATGACCGTATGCTTCGTCCACTTGGATCAGCAACCCAACAGGCGGCACACGTCCCTTGATGGCGCAACGTTCCAGCAGATCAGGGTCACGGGTCGCCAATGCACGGCCATTGACCCGCAACGTGTCAAACGCACCTGGGATAATGAATAGAACCGACACCGCAGGCTGAGTTAAGATATTGCGAAATGTATCAAAGCGCTGGTTGCCCGGACGATCAGGGATAAGCAGCAGCTTGGGAGTCACAACTTCCACAAATCCAACGGGATCACCGCGCGGTGTTATATCGGAATGACCCGCCGCATCTTGCGATGACACCACACAAAACGGGGACAGCTTTACGAATTTTTGCATCGGTTCGCTCAGAAACGGAGCCGACTTTTCATAGATCGTGGCCGTCGTATCGCCATAACGCTCACGAAATTCTGGGATATCTTTGATCAGAAATTCTTCACGGATTGGATTGCTCATGTGTACCTCTTCGGTGGTGCTCGCACGAAATCAGTGCGTCATGCACCGCACTTTTTGCCTTTGTACGGTGACAGGCCTATGATTTAACTAATAGGACAAGCATTTCTAACGCGTCTTCGAGGCCTTGTGGTTGTTCAAGCCCTCGCGAGACTATCATTGCACCTTCAAGGCTGGACACAAACATTTTGGCAAACAGCGCCGGATCTAAATCTGTGCGGAGCTGCGCATTGGCTTGTCCCTCACGGACGACATTTTCAACCCAATCGGATTGATCAGCAAAGAACTGCGCCACTTCAGTTCGAACCTGATCTGGTAAAGACGCCATGTCTGCCGCCAACATACCACCAAGGCAGACCTGCCCTTGCTCGCGCAAGGTAGTGACAAACAAGGCCCCGTAAGCGCGCAGTTTCTCTGTCGCAGAACCGGCATTGATTTGCGTCGTCACGTCACTGAACGCTCGCCGATATGCACGTGCGGTGGCTTCCGCCAAATCCGCCTTGGTTGCATAGTGGTAGTGAATGCTTGCGCTTTTGATCCCCACGTCTGCGGCGACATCGCGAAAGCTGAATCCGTTGAACCCGCGATCCATCATCAACGCGCGCGCGGACTCCAGGATATCCAAAGCCTTGTTTGTGGGATTTGCTGGTTGCATCACGGTCTCCTTATCTACCAAGCAATAGATAGACTGTTGACAGGCCAAAAGCAAGAGTCTAACAATTGTCTACCTAGTACTTGATAGATAAAAGGATCACCATGTCACATCTCAAATTAAATCGTCGCTCATTGTTGGTGGGCAGTGCAGCAACAACCCTTGCCGCACCCAGCATCGTAAGAGCAAATATCCTTGGCGGTGGCCCATTGGGTCAGGGCACAACACCGCTGCAGCACGGCGTGGTTACAGTTGCCGATTTTGGCGACGTGAAAATCCACAGTTACCAGAGCCCGGACCTGACTGGTTGCGTCACAACGCACGTGATTGAGACGCCCGAACGTCTTGTGTTCGTGGATGGTCAGCGTTCCGTCATCTACGGTCAAGAAATCCGCGACTACGCCGAGGCGACAGGCAAACCTGTTGATCGTATGATCATCTCGCACCTACATCCTGATCACTGGTTTGGCGCCTACCAGTTCCGCGATGTTCCGATCTATTCCTTCGCAGAAACGCAGGCAGAGATTGCCCAACTGGGCGAGTTTTTCATCGAGATCAGCATCGAGTCTCTGGGAGAGCACGTACCACCAACCAAAGTTGTACCCACCCATTTGATCGCGCATGGCGCAACCGAGGTCATTGACGGCGTAACCTTCGAATTCCGCCACGTGACGGATGCGGAATCCGACAACATGATGACGATCTATTTGCCAGATCAGAAAGTCCTGATCGCGCAAGATATGTTGTATAACAACTGTCACTTGTTCTGTGGTCACGGCAATTTTGACGGCTGGAAGTCAGGCCTC
>NZ_JBDWVM010000437.1:0-2937 GCF_039984035.1 Planktotalea sp.
AAGGCAGGCGGATTGACCGCCTTAGCCTGTCCTATTGTCTCAATAAAGGCGCCTCGGCGACAGTGCGGGGAGCACAGACGGTCGTTTGCACCATAGGTCGTGCAATTTCGACATGACCAGCCCCCCCGCAGATCGCGAGACTTTCTAGAACACCTTGTCGAACCGGACGCCGATCTCGCGGCGGTCACCAAGGGTTGCAATGCTATTGGTATTGTTGAGTGCAGTGAAATACCGCTTGTCCAAGAGGTTGTTGGCGTAAAACGTCAGGCGGCTGCTGTCCCAGGCGTAGCCGGTGGATGCATCGACGGTCGTGTATCCCCCCAGATCTACTGCCGCGCCGTTCACGCTCCCGGATTTTTGGGACCCAACATAGCTGGCCACGCCATTGGCAAACCAGCCCGTCGAACGCCCCCAACGCGCCCCAACAGAGATCGTCTTGGTGGGCGCATTGCGGAACTCTTGACCCGAAAGATCTTGACCACTGAACGTGAAGTCCTTGAATTGGGTACGGAGCAAACCAACCGAACCAAAGAGATTCAACGTCTCAGACATCTGATAGTCGACATCGAACTCTGCGCCGTAGGCTTCGGAGTCCCCGGCATTCACGATGATGTTAGAAAATGCGTTGTTGGTGACAGCCTCCACTTCGACCTGCTGGTTTTGATAGTCCGTATAAAACAGATTGCCTGCAACGTTCAGACGACCTTCGATAAAACTTCCGCGATAGGACAGCTCTAAGTTGTCTGTTTCTTCAGAATCAAACTCGTATGTCGATATAGTTCCCCCGAACGCTGCTCCGACGGGCTGAATGCCCCCGCCACCTGGCCGAAAGCCTTTTTGATATACCACGGCGATGCTTTGGTCGGCGTTGATGTCGTATTCGAAGCCGAGTTTTGGCAGAAACTTGATATCACTGGTCGTGGTATCTAAAGATGTAAACGCCTGCACTGGGAACCCAGCGGTAGACGACAGCAAAGTGGCATTGATATCTTGACCAATATAGTCGAGCCGTGCCCCTGCAACAATGCGGGCACCGGGGGTAAATTCGTAAGTCACCTCACCGAACAACGCAATATTGTTGGTTTCTGTTCTATTCGTTGTATCCACATCGAGGGGGGTGGCAATGAGCGGATTGGCATCTAGTGTACCGTCGAACTCACCCGAGTTATCTTCGTGGGCGGCATATGCGCCAGCGACCCATCGCACAGGGCCGCTATCGTAGTTTAGTCTGACCTCCTGCGAAAAGATCTGTTGATCAAATTCGCCAACAATCGTGAACGTTTGCCCTGCATCTTCTGCGTTGATCGACTTCCGATCAGTGATCGAGTCTGACAGGGAGGTCAACGCCGTCAGCCGCAGTGCATCAGAATAGTCATGCGTAATTTCAAGCCCAGCATTGTTGACCCGTGTTTCTCGCACGTCCTGAAAGGCAATGTTATTCCCTTGCCGAATATCGCCACGGTTGTCATCAAAGCTAACAGCCAGATCCGAGCCTGGCCCAGCAATGTTATTTGTGGTTGGTGATTCAAAGCTATGCGAATAGCTTAGTACCGCGCGGGTTTGGGCATTGTCGGCAGGTTGCCAGAGCAATTTTCCACGCAAGTTGTAGAATTCGTCTGTCGCCAAGTCGGACAGGCCGCCAAATGCTTGGTAGGTCGGAAAGTTGAGGTCGCTGTCCTTGGTGGAAAATTCCCCGCTGAGGCGGTAAGCAAAGCTGTCATTGATGGCGTTGCCGTATGCCAGCCCCACCTGCCGGCGGTTATCTTCGCCAAACGTGAGCTGCAGCGCGCCGGATTCTGCGAATTCTGGGTCTTTCGTGCGCAAATAGATTGCACCGGCAAGTGCGTTGCGTCCGCCAAGGGTCGATTGCGGGCCGCGATAGACCTCGACCTGTTCGACATCAAACACCCCGCTGAACCCGCGCCGTGCGGCCTCGACTGTTTGTTGAACCCCGTCAATATAGATCGAGGCCAAAGGCGCGCTGTTGCCGCCCGGTGTGAGCCCTTCGGAACTGATCCCCCGAATGATGAACCCGCTTTCTGTACCGGCGCCCGCCTGCACGTTGGCGATACGGCGAAAGACGTCCTCGACGGTTTGGATCGTGGGGCTGTCCAGTTCTTCAGCGGTGATGACAGCCACACTTGAAGCCGTTTGCTCAAGTGTATTGCCGGTGCGATCCCCATAGAGATCGATGCTACCAAGGTCGAAAAAGTCCGTGGTGTCAGCATCTTGTGCCAATGCCGCAGTTGCAGCAATAATGGAAACGCCGCTTAACAGCGTGCCCCGCAGATGTGAAAATTTCATAGCCAGCTCCCGTAGAATGTTATCTGCTGGCGGGGCGCTCGCTAATTTCCATGCTGTTTTTCACGAAAGGTTAATGACGTCAACGTGAAGCGGCGCACATTGCGACCCTGTTGTGAATTTATAGCCATTTGCGCACAAAATTCGGTGGACTTTCTTGTTATAGGTGTATGGCAAGAAGCGCGTTAGTTGAGACGGTTAGGTAAAGTGGCCTACCCCTCCGAAACGTCCTTCGTTTTATTATAGAG
Organism: Planktotalea sp.; assembly: GCF_039984035.1. Classification (GTDB taxonomy): domain Bacteria; phylum Pseudomonadota; class Alphaproteobacteria; order Rhodobacterales; family Rhodobacteraceae; genus Planktotalea. The sequence goes on from NZ_JBDWVM010000437.1 coordinate 2,550, forward strand.
TTTGCTCAGGCTTTTGAAGGTGCAAAGGAATGCGAAAGAGCCGATTTAGCGAAGCCCAGATTGTTCATTGCGCGTCAGGGTTGTGCGTAGCATGGTCCCGAGAGGGAGGATGCTCAAGGAGCAGGACGCCGGGATGGCGACTGCTGATGTGGGCAGCACGCATAGCTTCAGTCAGGGGGCATTCTGTACGTTTAAATCACGGTATGGTGGCATAGAGGTGTCTGGCGCGGCTAAGCTGCGTGCCGTCACCGATGAGAACGCGAAGCTAAAGCGTTTGCTGGCGGATACGATGTTGGACAACGTTGTTCTGAAGGATCTGCTGAGAGCGAACAACGAGAGGCAGCGCTTCGTGCGATGCGTGATCATGACATCTCGCAACGAAGGGTCC
>NZ_JBDWVM010000438.1:0-10882 GCF_039984035.1 Planktotalea sp.
AGACCCGCGCGTCGCGGCGGAACTGGAAGCGCTCTTTGAGCTCAACACGGATCTTCGCGGTGCCTTTGACGAACTGCTCGCAGAACCCGTGCCTGAAACGCTCTCGCTGGCACCTTCGTCCATCACGCCCGAACCAGAAACAACGCCTGCGCTAGCCGCCGCAAACACCAACCGCGCGCCTTGGCGCTCGTTGGCAGCTATGCTTGCACTTGGCCTCTTGCTTGGCGCTGGCGGCATGTGGGCCTCTCGCACGCAAGTCGAACCCGTGCAAGTCGCCGCCGCGCGGAGCTGGCTCGGGGAGGTCGCGGAATACCATCAGATCTACGCCCGCCAAACCCGGCACCTCGTGGAAGTTCCGGCGTCCGAGCAAGATCACATCGAAAAATGGCTCAGCAAAGAAGTTGGCTTTGATTTCAAGGTCCCTGATCTGTCTGCCGCAGGATTTACCTTCCAAGGCGCCCGTCTGTTGGTGGCCGCTGGCAAACCCGTGGCTCAGTTGATGTACACGGATGCCAACGGTGCAGTGATTGCGCTATGTGGCTTGCTCAACGGATCAGGCACCCCCGCAGGCACCGCCCTGCGCGCCTTCGGTGATGTTCATATGGCAACATGGAAAAGCGAAACAGGCAGCTTCGCAATCGTCGGCGACGCCCCCGAGCAACTCGAAGACCTCGCTGAACTCGCCACGCCGTTGATCTGAGGCACTAGGTTTTGGCCTTTGGCGGAAAGCACCAGCCTCATGCCTGCCATTTGAGCGAAAACTATAACTCAGCGAAGTGTCACTTGCTGCTTCGTGAGCATCTCTAATGTTTGTTGCGCGCCCTTTGGATCAGCGGACAGGACAGCCTGTTTTACGATCTCAACGTTATATCCGCGTTGGCGGGCTGCAAGCGCGGTCTTGGCAACGCAATATTTCGTATCAAGACCCACCAAATGAAGCGTTCCGACTTCTAATTGCGCGAGCAATGTATCAAGTTCTTTGGTCTCGAATGCGTCCTGCACACGCTTGACCAAGACGTGGTCCGCAAGACCTTTAAAGGGGCCTGCAATTTCGGTGCCCGATGTTCCTTCAATCGCCTGCCCCTTCATCAACGTCCTTGCTACTGCTTTCGTCGACGGAATTGACCACTCCTGTCGTATCGCAATGATTGGAATTTGGTTTGATTTGGCCGCTTCGACCTCGGCCAAAACCTGTGTCTTTACTTCGCTTTTCGCCGCGTCAGTGAATATGTTCGCGTCCCAAAAAACAGATTGAAGATCGATCAACAGCAAGGCCGTGCCTGAACGATCACCAATCGGTTCACCGGAACTCACAGCTCCGATCTTGCGGATGCCATCGGCAAACCAAACCGCTAAAGCAAGAACAACAAAAGCAACTACACTCCAAATCATTTTAAGCACGTCCTGTTTCTGATTTTATGTCTTCCATAACCCTCTGAACGACCTTAACCGCTGTCTCAATTTCGGAGGGGTCCAATCCTTTACTGAGGGACCTAACGAGATCCATTTCGCGCTGTACCACCTCGTCAATCAATGCCTGCCCCTTTGGCGTTAAGGCTATGAGAGTGGATCGTTTGTGACGCGGGTTTTCCTGTTTGGTTGTCAGCCCCTCCGCGAGGGTTTCGTTCACCATTAGCTGCACATACTGGCGTTTGATCTCTAGCTTCTGAGCGATGTCAGGCACGGTTGCCGCTTGCAGCGTCAATAGAACTTCGAGAACGGCTCGTGTTCTGACCGTTAATCCGGTGCCTTCCAAGCCTTTTTCAACTGCAGCTTCGGCGGATTGCATCAAAGGACGAGACATCCAAATGAGCCGGTAAAGGGATTCTGTATCATTCATGACATTATTATTGTCATAATGACATTTATAATGTCAATAAGACAGGCAAGTGAGAGCCAACCAACATAATTCTCTGACTGTCCAAGCATGCCTGAGTGCAGAAAAGGCGCCAATCAACAGATTGACGCCTTCTAATTGTTCTTAATTAAAGAGTTTAAGCGCTACTCAAATACGCGCCCTTCAGGGCCGCTCATGTCAAAGCCCAAGTGCTTCGCAACAGAGAAGATGTCTTTGTCGCCGCGGCCACACATATTCATCACCAGCAAATGATCTTTGGGCAGATCACCCGCGATCTTCATCACATGCGCCAGCGCGTGGGATGGCTCAAGCGCAGGGATGATCCCCTCCAAGGAGCACGACAGTTGGAACGCCTCAAGCGCTTCTTTGTCGGTGATCGACACATATTGCGCGCGGCCGATTTCGTGCAGCCATGCATGCTCTGGCCCGATGCCCGGATAATCCAGACCGGCAGAAATCGAATAGCCCTCTAGAATTTGACCATCATCATCTTGCAGCAAATAGGTGCGGTTGCCGTGCAGAACACCAGGGCGACCGCCCGTCAAAGAGGCGCAATGCTCCATCTTCATGTTCACGCCCTTGCCGCCCGCTTCAACACCAATGATGTTCACGTCCTTGTCGTCAAGGAACGGGAAGAACAGACCCATCGCGTTTGAACCACCGCCAATCGCCGCGATCAACGTATCGGGCAAACGACCCTCAGCTTCGTGCAACTGCTCGCGTACTTCCTTACCGATGATGGATTGGAAATCGCGTACCATCGCTGGATACGGGTGCGGCCCAGCAACCGTACCGATGCAATAGAACGTGTCGCGCACGTTGGTCACCCAATCACGCAGCGCGTCGTTCATCGCGTCTTTCAAAGTGCCACGACCAGAGGTCACAGGAATCACTTCCGCGCCGAGCAGACGCATGCGGAAGACGTTCGGCGCTTGGCGCTCCACATCATGCGCGCCCATGTAGACCACACATTTCAGACCGAATTTGGCGCAAACCGTCGCCGTCGCAACGCCGTGCTGACCTGCGCCCGTCTCTGCGATGATGCGCGTTTTGCCCATGCGGCGCGCCAGAATGATCTGGCCTAAAACGTTGTTAATCTTATGCGCGCCCGTGTGGTTCAGCTCGTCGCGTTTCAGATAAATCTTAGCGCCGCCAAGATGTTCTGTCAGACGCTCTGCGAAATAGAGCGGGCTAGGACGGCCCACATAATGCGTCCACAGATCGTTCATTTCAGCCCAGAACGCATCGTCCGTCTTGGCCTTCTCATATACTTCTTCCAGCGACAGAATAAGCGGCATCAACGTTTCAGAAACGAAGCGGCCACCAAAGTCACCAAAGCGGCCGTTTTCGTCCGGGCCGTTCATGAATGAGTTGAAAAGATCGTCTGCCATATCATTGCTCCAAATCGGGTTGGTTTTCTGTAACTGAACCCGCAACATGGGTAAAGCGAGCAATCGCCCTTAGAGAGCGACTTCATTCTGACCGCATCTTAGGCAGATCACCAAAAAAACCGTATAAAAGACCTTAATGCTGGGGTTGCGCTTTCGACCCACTCGCCTTCCATAGCCATCGTCCGAGCAAGAAGACACCAAGCAAAGCCACAATAAAGCCACTGGCATTCCCAAGCATGCTGGCCAAGGTGGTGATTTGGTTTGAGAAACTATAGCCGAGCCCAATGTAAATCCCGACCCAGACGACCTCACCCAAGGCACCCCACAGCGCAAACTTCGCCCAATTATAACGCGTGAGACCACTGACGAGATTGACGTAAGGACCGAGCGGCGCAACAAGCCAGCAAGACAGGAACACGCTAATCGGGCCCTTTTTATCCATGTAGGATTTGGCAATGTCGCGCAGCTTAGCGCGCTTTGGGTTGGCCTCCAGCCAGGTGTTCAGGCGGGTGCCAAAAGTGCGCGCGAGAAAATAGCCAGTGTTGTCCCCTGCAACCGCGCCAAAGTAGGCAGCAGCCAGCGTCGATGCCAGGTTCAAATCGCCAGTGGCCGCAAAACTACCGCCCGCAAGCATCATTAGCGACGACGGAACCGGCAAGCACAGACAAGACAGAAAGGTCACCACAAGCAGGATGATAACCCCGTAGTTTGTGATCAGATCAAGGATGATTTCAGTCATTTTGGCGCGCCCTAAATTCGGCGGTAGCCTCTGTTACGCGTTGTTGCAACTCTTCGAGGGTCACGCCATTTTTCTCGGCGATATCATCCATTCTATGACGGCGTGGCGGTTCATCAGGATCGAAGAACAGCGCGGGTCCAATGACCCTTGGCGGGACGTTGTAGGAATGCGCCACGTACCGCGATGTCATCCAAGCCGCGAGCGGTTGATCTTGATGGCGCGGATCGTTCCAATAAATCGCAGCGGCAATAGCGTTGAACGCGAAGTAGCTTGCGATACAAACCAACGCGAGAAAGGCGGAAAAAACCACGCGATGGTGCATCCATAACGTCTTTAGTCGGCTTAGCATCGGTGTAGCTCCCACCTTCGTTTCTTAGATTTTAGCCCTTGTCGCGGCGCCATTGTGCCACAACGACTTCACGCGTGGGCATTTCTTTGCTTTCATAGAGCATGCCTGAGGCCGAACGCACGATACCGCGGCGATTTTGAATGAGGTCCTGATAGAGATCACTCTTCTGAAACTCTTCCATCGCGGGCGCGGAATTCCAAACCGCGACCAGATAAAACATGCTCTCAAAACGGAACATGTCAAAGGACAAACATCCCGCAGAGGCCAAGCCTTGCTTTCGCAGTGCAAAGGCCAGTCGGAAGAATTTGAACAGGTTCATCAGCCCGCTCACTTCAACACCGTTTACAGAAATCAAATGCATAGCGCGCTGCTCTACCTATTGAACGGCTTTAACAAAGGCCGCGATCTTTGCGATGTCCTTCACGCCCGGTGCGCCTTCGACACCCGAACTGACATCAAGCTGACGCGCCCCCGTCATGCGCACCGCTTCCATAGCGTTTTGCGGCGTCAAGCCGCCCGCAAGCATCCAAGGAATCGTAAAATCGTAGTCCGCAATCAACTGCCAATCAAAGGCAATGCCATTGCCGCCGGGCAAATCTGCGCCCTTTGGCGGCTTGGCGTCGATCAACAACTGATCCGCCACCGCCGAATAACTTGCCAAAGCAGGCAGATCGCTGGCATCCGCCACACCGACCGCTTTCATCACAGGCAGGCCGTAACGGGCCTTCACCTCAAGCACGCGTTCTGGCGTTTCCTTGCCATGCAATTGCAACATATCGAGCGGCACAGCTGCGGTAATCGCATCAAGCTCCTCGTTCGTGGCATTTACGGTTAACGCGACTTTGACGATACCAACAGGCACCTCAACAGCCAGTGAACGCGCGCTTTCAATGCTCACGTTGCGCGGCGATTTATCAAAGAACACAAAGCCCACATAGTTCGCACCTGCGTCCGCAGCGGCAAGAACATCGATGAGCGTCGACAGTCCGCAAATCTTTGTTGAAACGCTTGACCCTTGCGATATCTCACGGCCAGATCCAACAAGAACAGGCATGGCCTAGCTGGCTTCGTCTAGGATCGCGAGGACATCATCTTTGCCCTCATGCTTGTCCGCTTTAAGGCGTTTGATCTCGCGGCGCATACGATCCATTTCGCGTTTCTGCGCGGCGGCGGCTGCACGTTCTTTATACTCGCGGATCCATTCCCAGATGAAGCCGATCAAAAGACCTAGCGCGACGCCACCGAAGACGACAACAAACAGTGGTAGATCAATGGAACCTGTCAGGAAGGTGAACCCAAGATCGTTCGCAAGAGCGGCCAAGTCGCTATGCATCAATTCAAGCGTCACCATTTGACGATTGCCCAAGGCAATAGAGATAAGGACCACTGCAATAACAGCGAGCACAAAATACTTAATATAACGCATTGGTTACTTTCCGTTTAGCCGATCACGCAGCAATTTACCGGTTTTAAAGAAGGGGACATGTTTTTCTTCGACAGGCACTGATTCACCCGTGCGAGGATTGCGCCCGATACGCGCATCACGCTTCTTTACAGAAAAAGCGCCAAATCCGCGAAGTTCGACACGATCACCACGTGACATCGCATTTGTGATTTCTTCGAAGACCGTGTTTACGATACGTTCAACATCACGCTGATAAAGGTGCGGATTTTCATCCGCCAACTTCTGAACCAGTTCGGATCGGATCATGGCACGGTACTCCCCAGATTATAGTCTCGTGTGGCGACGAGCTCTTAGGCTGTAACTATATGGACTTTCTAGCGTTCGAAAAGCCTGAACCGACACAAGCGGCAAAAACTTACCCATGTTCAGCTAAATTTTCCCGCAAATGGCGGGAAAATCATGGAAAAATCAGTACCCCATTCACCTGTGCGACATAAAGCACCAGAAAGAAGCGCCGCGATTCGGCTGCGAAACGGCGCTCCTTTTGGTTCCCTCAGCTCAAACAGACGCGAACAAACCCCATCTCAATTGCTCACGCCGCGCAACCAAACGCAGCACGACAACCGTCAGAATCAAGAGCATGATTTCCGCGATTGGACCAGCGTACCAAATCCCGATTTCACCGATCCACAAAGGCAACAACAGCGTCAACGGCATGGCAAACAGGTAGGGTTTTGTCAGCCCAAGCACCGCCGCATATGTTGCTGACCCAATCGCTTGGAAGTGGGTCGCAATCATCATCAACGGCCCCATCACGAAGAACAGGTAGGTCATGATCGGAAAGATACGCGCGACTTCATCGATCACCAGTGGATCGTCCACAAACCCACCCGCAATTTGCCGCGAAAACACCATCACAACAACTTGCACCAACGCGCAATACACTGTGGCGACAACCAACGTAACGCGCAGGCTCGCGTTAGAACGCCCCCACATTTGAGCGCCATAATTGTTACCCGTGATCGTTTGCATCGCATGCGACAGGCCCAAGAGCGGCAGGAAGGCAAAGGTAATGACCCGCGTGACAATGCCGTAGGCTGAAATCGTGGCGTCATAGGTGGGCGTTTGCACCCATTGCAGCGCGGCGATGACCAAAGCCGATCCAATCGCCAAACCCATGAAGTTCAGGCTTTGCGGCGCGCCAAGTGCCAGAATCCGGCCCCAGCTCGAGCGCAACGAATGGCTTAGCAAGACCTTGGGACGCAGCTCGGTCACCCCCCATGTGCGAAACGAGACGATGATGATCAAGGTCAACATTTGCGCCGCGCTCGTGCCATAAGCAGACCCGGCCACGCCCATTTCGAACACAGCAATCAACAGATAGTTAAAACCGATGTTTGTCAGCGACACACAGAGACTCATCGCGGCCATAAAACCGACCCGACCCTCATTTCTCAGCGCATCGGAATTCACCGCCAGCACAAAGACCAAAGGCGCAAACAGGATGGTGATCATGAGATAGACATATCCCATATCCGCAATCTCTGCCGATCCATCGGCCATCATCAAAACCAAGGGCGCGCCAAACAATAAGAAGAGCGCGATCAAAAACGCCGACAGCGCCAATGCCAAGCCATGCGCACCAGCGAAAACGTCTTTCGCCCCGCTCATATCGCTCGCGCCAAGATGACGGGCAAGGATGCTGGACATCCCGCTCGCAACCAAAGTCGCGAGCGATACCAGCAGCATATAAATCGGGAAGATCAACGTCACCGCAGCTAAGGCTTCGGGGCCAACATAATGTCCCAGAAACACCGCATCCGCGACGGTCAGCAGGCCATTCATGCTCATCACAAAGATAATCGGCAGGGCAGTTTTCAGGTAAACCGAACTCAAACGTCCGGTGGTGAATGTATTAACAGGCATATCAGCCATCGTTTCATGTCCTCAAACGGCATCGCATTTAGGAAAGGAACCCGCATTACCATTCGCGCAAAGCACAAGAGGTTTCAAAACGTAACTCACAGATCTTAACCAAAGCGTTTCCGCCGCGGGAGGCAGGTGTCTGCAACCTGCGGAATGGGTAGTCGCAACGTAATCGGTCGTCAAGCGTGTGAATTCATGATTAACTAAGACAAACAAAGATCGCAGATCGCCCCGCGCTTTCAATCGCTCAAATCGAGCTAGTAAACCCCGCCTCTCCTGCCAAAACATTTAGAAGAAAGACTTCAACATGAGACTCCTCGCCCTCGCATTCATCGCTTTAACCGCCCTTTTGCACATCTACATCGCTTGGTTTGAGATGTTCGCCTGGACCACCAAGGGGCCGGAAATCTTTACAACTTTTGCACCAGAGCTGTTTGAACCAACGATCCAGATGGCGGCCAACCAAGGCCTCTACAATCTGTTCCTCGCTGCAGGCCTGATTTGGTCTCTGTTGATCAAAGACCCGAAATGGCAGTTCAACATTGCCGCTTGCTTCCTGCTGTTCGTGGCAATCGCAGGCATCGGCGCAGCTGTGACCATCGCCTTCCGTTCAGGAATGCCGCAAATGGTTCCATCGATCATCGGCCTCGTCGCGCTCGTCCTAAGCCGTCGATCTGCCAACGCATAAACGTTCTCTAAATTAGAAAAGCCCCGCACCTTCAACAGGGCGGGGCTTTTTTGTGCTTGGGCTCGGCGACTACGCCGCTGCGTCCACCTTGGCTGCACAGATGAAATCATTTTCGGACAAACGGCCAAGCTCGTGGGACGTGAACGTCACATGGCAATACCCCCAACCGAATGAAATATCAGCGTGATGCCCTTCTTTATCACAGACATACGCCACGAGATTGGCCGTATAAACCGCCTTGGCGAACGCCTTATAGGCAAACTTCCGCGTGAGGCTCTGGCTCTCGAGATCAACCTCCCACGCGGGGTCAAGCTGCGCTTTTAGCGCGTCAATCTCGGCTTCGCTCAAGGCAGCACCGAAACCTTCACAGGCACTACATGTCTTTGATGTTAAATCACTCATTGCCTTAGCCCGCCTTTTTCTTCGGTTCGTAGGTCGGCGCGTGCAACCCGAGGCGCTGCGCGTCCTTGATGTCTGCGAGCAGGTCGCGTTCAATCGCTTCCAAAAGCTGTTCGACACTGTCCAACACAAAATAGATCGGTTGATTGATATCAATCCGATACGGCGTGCGCAAAATATCAATCACATCGAACTCTTTGCGCACAACCGTTGGCTCATGCACGGAATGTGCCAATTCACCCGGCGATGACGCCAATCCCGACCCTAACGCTTTGATCTCGCCTTCTTCGCGCATCAAACCAAATTCAACTGTGAACCAATAGAGGCGGATCAACCACGAATAATCGCTCTTTTCGCATTGCAGGCCGATTTCCCCAATCTTTTGCGAAAACTTGGCAAAATGCGGGTTCGTCAACAACGGCGTATGGCCGTAGATTTCGTGAAAGATATCCGGCTCTTCAATGTAATCGAAATCCTCACGCGAACGGATGAAAGACGCCGCAGGAAAGCAGCGTTTCGACAGCATTTCAAAGAACTGCGAAAATCCGATCAAGGCGGGGACTGGCTCAACCTTCCAACCTGTCAGATCAGTCAGCGTTTCCGAAACTTCCACGCACTGCGGTACGCGATGCATCGGCAGGTCCAGTTTGCGCTGCCCCTCCAAAAACGCGTCGGCCATCAAACGATTGACCCTTGGTTGCTGTTGCAGTGCCAAGTCCTGCCAAACTTTATCTTCCTCAGGTGTGTAGTGAATAAAGCCCGCCGCATCCGGCTGCTTTGCAGCATATTTTGTGTGTTTAGGCATGAAAAAATCCTCCCCATTTTCCAAAACATGCTGCTCTGGATTTTGGGAAAAATTGTGCCTATATATGCCTCCATAGGCGAATATCGGGGGAAAATTCTTCGAATTCATCCAATATCAGGTAAAATTATGCTCGATGCGTTTGAAAGACTCATTCTAAAGACCTTGCAGCGCAATGGCCGCGCCAGCACACAAGAATTGTCAGAAGCTGTCGGCCTTTCCACCTCACCGTGTTGGCGCCGCGTGAAACGGCTTGAGGAAGATGGCTACATCACCCGCTACGCCGCGATTTTGGATCGCAAAAAACTGGGCCTTCACGCCCTCGCCCATGTGCAAGTCTCGCTCGCCGATCACACCGAAGACTCGATCAACAAATTTCAGATTTTCGTGCAAAGCAACGAACAAGTGCTCGAATGCTCCTCAATCACAGGCGATTTCGACTTCATCTTAAAGGTCGCCGCAACCGACCCGGAAACCCTTGAGAAATTCATCATGCGTGACCTTCTGCGCCTCGGTATCGTGCGCACCACGACCACCAATTTCATCTTGCGCCAAATGAAAGTCGCAGGCGTGCTTCCCGTGGATATCTAGGCCAAACTACGTCGCTGCATGTCATTCAACCAAGCCACGCGCCACGCAATCGAGGTATTGTCCGCATCATTGACGATGCTGGGAAGATACTGGGCACACACATCGTCTTGCCAGCGTTTCTGCGAGCTGGCGTAAAGCGGCTGGCGCGCTTGGGAATGGCTCGCCGTGCGAATCGCCGTTGTTGAGCGCTGCGGTTGGGTCATTTCAGGCTGCAACTCAAACCCGCAATAGTCCGCCACGCTCTGCAATACGCGTTCAGGCTCAGACACAAGGTCTTCGTACCAAACGGTACAGATATCGCCCATCGCCTCCCAATAGGACGACATATTTTCGAACAATTTCAAACGGTTCAGAATGCCCGCTTCCGTGTAGCTAAAGTTGAGCGCCGGTGAATCGAAGTAAGTTTCAAACGCCGAGACAGCGATATCGCGAAAATCACGTTTAACCAGAATGATTTTGCAATCTGGAAACGCCTGTCGCAAAAAACCGATGTAAAGATAATTGTTGGGCATTTTGTCGGTTGTAAACCGAACGTCCCCAGCGACGTTTTGATAGGGCTCATATCGCTTTGCGAGCCCTGCAATCGTTGGCTTGAGATCCTGCCCCTCATGGATCGCCGTATCAATTGCACGCCCGACCACAGAGACCTCTCCAAGCGGGCCGATTTCATCGTGGCCTGACAACATGCGCTCCAACAACGTCGTGCCAGACCGGATCATCCCAACGATAAAGAT
>NZ_JBDWVM010000439.1:0-5001 GCF_039984035.1 Planktotalea sp.
TTGCCGCGCTCTTCATCCGTGAGTTCGCCATCGACATAGGCGCTGAGCCAGATCAGTAGCTCGTCGCTGAGAGGCGTTTCATCGCTCATCTGCGGGCTCCTTTCTGTTGCTCAAGTGCGCTGCGCAGTTTTTGGCGTGCACTGGAAAGACGTGACATGACAGTGCCGATTGGAAGGTCCATGATTTCGGCTGTTTCCGCATAGCTATGGCCTTCGACGGCGACAAGCAGCAAGACCGTGCCAAACCCATCAGGCAGCAGGGCAATTTGCGCGAGCACCTGATTGGCATAGGTTTGCGTCTCGCCGGCGCTTGCCGTTTGTAGTTCGGTGCTTTCGCTGGCGTCCTCAACCCCTTCTCCGATGCGCACCTTGCGTTTTCGCGTTTCATCGATCCAGACATTGCGCATCAGGCGGAACATCCACGCATCCAGACGCGTTGCGGTATTCCATTGGGTTTCGCGATCTAGCGCACGCGTACAAGAGGTTTGCACTAGATCATCCGCATCGGGCCAGTCGCGTGTAAGCGACCAAGCGAACCTGCGCAGGCGCGGCAGGAGCGGGACGAGACCTTCGGTAAGTGCGCTCAAGAAATTGCCTTGGGTTGTGAGGTTGCCAGCCTAGGCGGTAATCGCCCAAGCTGGCAAGTGGCATCTTGATTAGTAGCTTGTTGGCGTGCCGCGCAGAGCCAAGGACAGAGCCGTGTAGGACCACGTGTTACGGCCACCGCGTTCACGAATTTCTGCGAGCTGTGTCAATGCGCCTGCTTTGTCGCCATATGCGAGCAGACCCTGGCCCATGTAAGAGCGCGCAAGGATATAGTCAGGATCGATGCTCAGCGCCGCTTCGTAGTATTCCATCGCGACGGCGTGGTTGCCCAACTTGCGGTTTGTGAAGCCACGGTAGTTCAAAATGCGTGGATCGTCTTGGTTTTCTGCTGCGTCCAGAACGTTCAGGGCGTTTTGGTATTGGCCGTCATACGCCATTTCGCGTGCTGCGAGATAAAGTTGGTCATCTGAGAAGTTATGGGATTCAACCTTGTGGCACTTCTTTGTCTCAGCGTCGTAAACACGGCCTTCTTTGCATTTCTTGGTCGTCTTCGTTGACTTGGGTGGGGACTCATCGCCAGCAGCGTGAACCACGGCAGGCGTTGCGATCATCATGCTTGCTGCGATCAGCGCGGAGGAGAAAAGATTAATTTTAGACATATGCTTATTCCTTTGTTGAGGCCAATGGCGTGGTGCAGGACCATGCTGTGTGAGGCGTTATGTTAAGGTAACGATTGGGTCTTTGGTTTTATTCGAAGATATTTAGATTTTTTTTGCGAGAGACCAACTTTCTTGCGCTGCATTCATAGAAAGAAGCCATTCAAGCGGGATATTTTCGAGGCCATAAGCTGCACCAGCAAGGCTTCCGATAATAATCGCGCGCCCGCAATTGTCGCCGCCTGCGAGGATGTTTGCATCGATTGCGGCTTGGAAACTGTCGGTGTTGTTTAAGATGTGAAAGGAGAGCGGCATGCCTTGAGGCAAGTGGCAGGCTCGTTCTGTGATTTGGCCATAGGCCGTGCTGTTGGTTTCAGATGTTGTCAGGGCCGCGTGCAAAAGCGGCTCGCGCTGCGCGGCGCTATTCAGCGCGGTTTTTAATGGCGTGCCAGCGAGCACATCCAACAAAAGGTCTGCAAAAATCGCGGCGTAATGATCGGCCACCGCGTTCACGTTAGTCACTTGCATAGCTGTTTGGATCATCGCGGGAAGTGCCTCGTTGCCATGGTAGTGCGCAACGATTGCAGGCAGGGTTGCGATGGCGGGGTGTTGATCATCATCTGTGCCAGAGGGCGCGCGAATGTCGGCGGCAATATTGGCGAGCGCACCGCGTGTCGGTCTGTCGATATAGCCGTTGTAGGGACCACCTGCGCCGAAGAAGGCAGAATATGCGTCTTGGTAGGCCGTGACATCGAATGCGCCTTGTTCGTCCATAGAGCGCATCGCGAGCAACAGAACTTCACCGTATTGACTGAGATCACCATCGCGGCGTTGTGCATGCGCGAAATAGGCTGGAACGCCTTCAAAATTCGCAGGATCTATGGGGGTGAACGCGGGCGCGTTGCCTGCGACTTTTGCAATACGATCTGGGTCGTAGATCCAATGCAGGCCAAGCGTGGCAGCATCCGCGACAAGTGCACCCATGAGCGCAGCAGATGTATTAGGCGTTTGTGTGGTCATAGAGTTTTAGCACCTCAAGCGGAACGATGTCAGTGGCCCGCTGATGGGTGGCGGCCAAATTCACCAAAGGGGCGCAACGATCGTCATGGGCCTGTAGGAAGCGGGCCGCACATAAACACCATGTGTCCCCATCTTTGAGCCCTGCAAACCCAAATTCCGGTCGCGGCGTTGACAGATCGTTACCCACATAGGCCGAAAACGCCAGAAACTCTTTCGTGAGGATGGCAGCAACTGTGTGACTGCCAAGATCGTCATCACAAGTGTTGCAATAACCATCGCGAAAATAGCCCGTGAGTGGGTCGAGACTACAAAGTTCCAAAGGTTCGCCAAGGACATTGAGGCTTGGTTCTTTTTGCATGGCCTACAGCCCCTCTGCGATGAGACGGAAGATATCGATGTTCTGAGCGCCAACGCCCTTTTCACGGAACTTGCGGTCGGCGGCGTTGGTGGCGATCACCACGCCAAGGGGACGGTTGATATAGACGTACTGCCCGTAGATGCCACGGGCGAGGAATTCGCCCTCGCGGCCATCCTTTGGCATCCACCATTGATATCCATAGCCATACTCGCCCGCGCTGGTCGGGGCCGAGGGCACGGTTGAGGCCGCGACCCAATCGGCGGGCACGATTTGCGTGCCATTGTATTCCCCGTTCTGGAGGAACATTTGTCCCATGCGCGCGTAGTCACGGGTGCGCAGGTTTAATCCGCCCAAGACAAATGCCACGCCATTTCCATCGGTCAGATAATAAGGGCTGGCTTCCAAACCCATGGGCTGGATGATCTTTTCGGACAAGAGCGGCGCAATCTCACGCCCTGTCGCGCCGCGAATAACCATGCTGAGAATATGGGTGTCGATGGACACATATTGCCAATCCACACCAGGTGCGACGAAGGTTTCTTTCAGATCAGCCGCAAAGCCATCCATCGAGCCGCCGAGCGCCAAGACACGGCCCATTTTATTGATGTCGCTGCTCTGGTCCAAATAATCTTCGTCAAAGGTGACGCCGCTGGCCATATTCAGCACGTTGCGAACGGTCGATCCATCATAGGCGCCGCCCTTTAGGGATGGGGCGTATTTGGTGACCGGATCGTCAAGCGAGGTAATCGCGCCATCGGCCACGATGACGCCGAGCAAGGCGGAGAGGTAGCTTTTGGCGACGGACCATGAGATGCGCAGATCCTCCGGCTTTGTGCCTTGGTAGTAGCTTTCATGCACGAGCGCGCCATCTTTGAGCACGACAAGCGACGTCACTGTGCGATCAGTGATCCATGTATCAACGTCCGTGGCGAGGGTGATCGCATCGCCCTTTGGGAGCTCGGCTACTGGGCCATCGCCGCGCGGAATATCAACAGAGAGGAAAGCCGCGTTCATGCCAGAGAAATTGGTAACGATCTTTTCTTCGGTGAACAGAGAGTTAACCGCAAGGAGGCGTTTGATTTCTTCGCGTTTCCAGATGCCAACGGCGATAGCAATAATGGCAAGGACGATGATCGCTCGGATGAGATACTTGATAACTCTGCGCATGTGTGTGGCTCCCTTTGGGATAGGAAAGCACGGTACGGGAAGAGAGGCAAATACAGAGCTGGGCAGGTGACCTAACGTAGGGTCGGGCGTTAAGGGCCCAAGAACACCACGATCAAGGCCAGAATTAAGAGAACTAGGGTGATCGGTCCCCAAAGGCGACGTTCTTTTACGGAGGGGGTGATCCAGTTTAACAGGGTAGAAAGGGCCTGCGTCGCCAGGACTACCCAAGCGGTCCATGTCGGCCAATTGGGCCAGGCACCCGCTGCCGATAGAACCGCAGCTGCCATTGCCGCCAATACAAAGATCGACACGCCTGCGAATACCCTATTTCGGCGGGGCAACGGACCGATGTTTTGCCCGCCTTGCGTATATTCCCCCCAAGGCGCGCCGCCGATGAGGCACAGCTGAAAGACTGCAGTCGCTGCCATAATTAACGTGTAGAGGGTAGCGGAAAGCCAAATCATCCTTGCCTCGCAAATTTTTCTGGCAGCGTTGTTCGGTAATTCAATTTTAACGCGCGGGTTTTGATCAGGTTGTTCTGTGGTTTGCGCGTGGGTTTGATGGAGAGGGTGTCAAAGGCGTGTTCTTCTGCTGCGTGCCAAGTTTTTTCAGGCTTGTCCCAAAATGTGCGACATAGCTTGATCGTGTCCTCATCAGCTTTGCCCCAACCTGCGCCCGGCAGACCGTCGCCTTCACTATTGGCGACCTGCATGCGCACATCATTGCTTGCGTGCAGCGCATCGCTGTTGGCGAATTTCAGATGCGCTAGGTAAAATCCTTTGGGCATCGTGAAGGGATAGCTTTCCAATTTGCGCGGGGCGACGCGGATGCCGTGCAGCGAGAAATCAATCGCTCTGCGCGCGGCGACCGCTTTGGAGTAGTGACCAGAAAAGGCGATGTTGGTGCGCTGGGAAAATGTAGGTTGTTCTGTCAGCGCCGTGTCAGCGTTGCTTTCGAATAGCTCGAAACCGAGGGCGGTTAGGACCGGTGCCTCGGCGTTTGCGCTGATGGCGGAGGGCAGGTCTGGATAGAGATCGGGATCATAGCAAATCAACTCATCCGCGTCAGTGCGAATGATCCAATCATATACATTGCTCAGGCCTGCATGAATGCCATTGAGCAAGTTCGCGCGATTGCGGTCAAAGAATTCTAACGTATCGCGCGGGATCGTGATCACGCTTGCCTTTGGGCAGAGTTCAGCAATCTTGGGGTCTGCACCATGCGAGACGACGAACAGGTTTTCAAACCCCAACTC
>NZ_JBDWVM010000440.1:0-2717 GCF_039984035.1 Planktotalea sp.
GATCAGTATCTTTTGGTTTCAGATCGACCGAGAAGCCAAGCCCCTCATCAATAACGGCATCTCCATCCACCAGCACATCGCTTTGATGCAGCGCTGACAAGGTGATGTCGGTCAAAATAGCCTGACCTTCGCGGAAGCGGATTTGGTTCAGTCGCATGCCCGGGCGCACCAAAACGGAAAAGGAGCGCGGGCAAATTTCTGCGTAGAGCGGGCCGGTATATCCCGGCGCGATGCGGTCAAACTCGGCGCCGCCGTCGGTGATGGTTCGTGTCAATAGATCCAGACGCCCTGTTGAACTCTTGGCATTTGCGACCGCCTGCATGCCAGTTGGCAAATCGAGGCTTTCCATCAAAGGCACAACGTAGACACAGCCCTTTTCGAGGACTGCGCCCTCGGACAAATCGATGCGGTGCATTTCGAATTCTTTAAGGCGCTCTTCAACGCGGCGCCCATGCCCTGCGAGAAACGAAGCACGTACACGATAGGCGACAGTTCCAAGGCGCAAATCAAGGCTAGCAGGCTGAATCTGTTCGGGAATAACCGCAGGCGATCCAGTGATCTGCCCAAGCTCGATCATCTTCTTTAGTCGCTGGCTTGGTAAAACACCTGTCATCGCGTGGCTCCCTCGGCCCGCAGGGGGCACGTGAATACCGGATCGGCAGGCAGTGTCAAAATGGTCGGGCTAGCAGGACTCGAACCTGCGACCTTCCGTCCCCCAGACGGACGCGCTACCAGGCTGCGCCATAGCCCGACGCCTGATGTTGGGTTGTTTACTGGAACTGAGCGCGGGGGCAAGTGTAAAGTGTCTCTTTACTGGTTTTGCATCCGATCACGCAACGCGCGCAGATCAGCA
Source organism: Planktotalea sp. (assembly GCF_039984035.1). GTDB lineage: Bacteria > Pseudomonadota > Alphaproteobacteria > Rhodobacterales > Rhodobacteraceae > Planktotalea. The sequence goes on from NZ_JBDWVM010000440.1 coordinate 854, forward strand.
AGTTGGGTGGCTATAGACGCTGCCAGCTCAGGCGATAGCTGCATCGCGGCGGGTACAGCAGTCAAAATGCCAGCAGATGCCGTGAAGCTGTCCAGTTCTGGTGCGACTTTCGCAAGAGAGGGAATATCCACATCAATTTTTGGCGCTTCAGGCGCGGCTTGTGGTGCGCTTGGTTCCACGTGTTGCGTGGTTTCGCCGGTTTGCGCTGCTGCAACGGACGGTTGGGGTGCTGCTTCAGCTGGTTCTTGCGCAGGCGTGTCCATTCGACGTGAAAAGATCGGTTGCTGCGCAGGAGCAGCTGGCTGGCTCTCGTCTGCAGGAAGTTCTTCCGTGGCACTTGCGGCTGCGGCCTCTGGGGTTGTCTGAACGGTTTCTGTTTCGATCGGTTCCAGATGCGCAACTGGATTGATCGTTACCTTTGCAGGCTCAGCAGGCGTTACTGGGGCGCTCGTGACTGGCGCCGTCGATTGTTCCGGCACATCAAGCGTTGGCTCATCCGCGCTTTCTTCAGCAACATCGGGGTCTTTTGCAGCGACAGACCGACGTAAGAACGCTGGAAGTTCATCGCTGCTGCCAAATGTGGGTGTGTTTTCTTGCGTTTGTTCTGGTTCAACAGGGGCTGTCGCCGCTGGTTCTACAGGGGTGGCTTCTGCCGGCTCTGCTGGGGTTTTGGGCTGAACGCTAGGCGCTTCTGTGGCAGGGGTCGGGGAGACATGTACCTCTTCCATGTGAGGCGTCTCTACGGGAGCGGCATCTGGCGCAGTGGCTGCAGAAGGTGTTTCATTTGGCGTATCAAACGGCAATTCTGGTGATGCTGTTTCAACGCTCGCTGGCGTCGCACCCTCTGTTGATGCAGCGCTCGTTTCAACCGGAGCTTCTTCGGCAGCACTTATTGGCGCTGCGTCTTGCTGGGCAGCGGGTTCGCTCACTGCGGCGCCTTCGCTGCGATTGGGGAAGCTCAAAACAGTTGCAGGGACATCAGCGCTCGCTTGTGGCTCTGCATTCGCCTCAAATGCGGCTTCTTCAATTTGAACATCGTCGAGAAGTGCATCTTCGAGCGGTTGAGACAGGTCCGCGACATGTTTGACACCATGTTCGCGCAGCAGTTTCTGAGCGCCTTTGATCGTTAGACCATCATCATGGAGAAGCTTTTTGATGCCGCCCAAAAGCTGCATATCCGCAGGGCGATAGTAGCGGCGACCACCTGCACGTTTGACCGGCTTCACTTGGGTGAATTTGCTTTCCCAGAAACGCAGCACATGTGCCGGCGTATCGAGCCATTCTGCGACTTCGCTGATTGTGCGGAAGGCGTCCTTGGATTTGGGCATCGCCTGCCTTCTCCTGCGTTAATTAGCGCTTGTTGCCGTCTGCGACACGGTCTTTCATCAGGTGGGAAGGGCGGAACGTCAAAACGCGGCGCGGATTGATCGGCACTTCCTGACCTGTTTTGGGGTTACGGCCAACGCGTGCAGCCTTGTCACGAACGCTAAAGGTGCCAAAAGATGAAATCTTAACCTGTTGCCCAGCGACCAGCGCATCAGACATTTCGGTTAGGATATTTTCGACCAATTCAGCTGATTCATTGCGTGACAAACCAACTTCGCGAAACACCGCTTCGCTTAGATCCATACGTGTTAAGGTTTTTTCTGTCATATCGGCCCCCCGAAGGCGTTTGAACTACCTTAAGTCGAGCGGTGAAAATGAGTCAAGGCCCGAGCGTAGACAAAGCAATGTAACGGACTGATTATCAACGGTTTACCATCGAAGAACGACAGAACCCCATGCTAAACCGCCACCAATTGCCTCTGTAACGATCACATCGCCACGTTTGATTTTGCCTTCGGATTTACCCACAGATAGGGCC
>NZ_JBDWVM010000441.1:0-7415 GCF_039984035.1 Planktotalea sp.
TCATGCCTTGAGGCTAAAATAGGTAGACGGTAACGAGACTAAGCCAACTATTTGCTGTGAAACATCTGTAAACGCAACCGATAACGCACATTATGTTTGATAGCCTCCAAACTGGAGTAAGGTGTTACGAATTGGCGGAAACCAGTCATTCGCTGCATGTGCAGCGATGATTGCGCTACGGGACGACGCAAACATCAACCAAGAGTTGCCAAATGCTGCTTTAGACTTAACACCAGTTCAGCACCACTTTCCCAGACCGCCCCGACTTCATCTCGACAAAACCTTTCGCGAAATCACCGACGTCCAAGCGGTGGGTGATGACCTTACTGACGTCCAAACCGTTTTGCAGCATGGCGATCATTTTGTACCAAGTTTCAAACATCTCACGGCCATAGACGCCTTTGATGGTGATGGCTTTGAACACGATCCGGCTCCAATTCACGGGGGATTCCCCTGGGGGGATGCCCAGAAGGGCAATCTTGCCGCCCATCACCAAGGCTTCGACCATTTGATCCAGCGCGATTTGGCTGCCTGACATTTCCAACCCGACATCGAAACCTTCGGTCATGCCCAACTCGTGAGTTACGTCGTTGAGGTCTTCTTTGCTTACATTGACGGTGCGCGCGGTTGGCACGACAGTCTGGGCAAGCGCCAATCGGTCCGGGTTGATATCCGTCAGGACAACATTGCGCGCACCGGCATGCCGCGCAACGGCGGCAGCCATGATGCCAATGGGGCCAGCGCCGGTAATCAATACGTCTTCGCCTAACAATTCAAAACTCAGGGCCGTGTGAACCGCATTGCCCAGCGGATCAAGGATCGCCCCAATCTCATCAGGAATATCATCGGGCAGCGGCACCACGTTGAAGGCAGGGAGCCGCAGGTATTGTGCAAATGCCCCCTGTTCATTCACGCCAATCCCGCGCGTGCCAGGATCAAGGTGGAATTTCCCTGCCCGCGCCTGACGACTTTCAGTGCCGATCAGATGGCCTTCGCCAGAACAACGCAGGCCAAGTGTTAGGCCGGTGACATTGCGGCCCATGTCGACAATCTCACCCGCGAATTCGTGGCCGGTGATCATCGGAACAGGAACTGTTGCTGCCGCCCATTCATCCCAGTTCCAGATGTGGATGTCGGTGCCGCAAATACCTGTCGCATTCACGCGGAACAAAACGTCATCTGCGCCGATCTCAGGAACAGGCGCTTCGATCATCCACAGCCCTTCTTCTGGCTTAGTCTTTGCCAAAGCGGTCATCGTGTTGACCGTCATGAGATCACTCCCAACTTGCGACCAACTTTGGCGAATGCAGCAAGGGCTTTGTCCAGTTTAGCCGTTGTGAGTGCGGCATTCATCTGGGTTCTGATACGGGCTTGTCCGCGTGGGACAACTGGGAAGAAAAAGCCCGACACATAGACGCCTTCGTCAAACAAAAGTGCCGCCATATCCTGTGCAAGCTGCGCTTCGCCGAGCATAACTGGGATGATTGGATGTTCGCCGGGCAATAGATCAAACCCCAATTTGGTCAAGCCAGCACGCCAATGTGCGGCATTTTCAAACAGTTTACTGCGCAGGTCGGCCCGTTCTTCTACAAGGCGAATAGCTTCCATGCCTGCAGCCACAATTGAAGGAGGCAAAGAATTGGAAAACAAGTAAGGACGTGCCCGTTGACGCAGCAAATCAATGACCGGCTGGGGCCCCGCGATATAGCCGCCAATGGCGCCGCCAAGTGCCTTGCCCAAGGTGCCCGTCAGAATATCGATATCGACGCCGAAGTGATCCGGCGTGCCCGCACCGTTCGGCCCCATGAATCCCGTTGCATGGCAATCATCAACCATAACAACCGCATCGTATTTATCGGCTAATGCACGCACACTGGGAAGATCGGCGAGCGTCCCATCCATGGAAAATACACCGTCTGTGGCAATCATGATGTGACGCACGCCGGCGGCTTTGGCGTCTTTCAACTTCGCCTCAAGATCAGCCATGTCGTTGTTGGAATAGCGATACCGCTGCGCCTTACACAGGCGAATGCCGACGATGATAGACGCGTGGTTTAGGCTGTCAGAGATGATCGCATCCTCTGGCCCCAGAAGCGGCTCAAACAACCCGCCGTTGGCATCGAAACAAGCCGCAAACAAGATCGCGTCGTCCTTACCAAGGAACGTGGCGAGCCGTTGTTCCAATTCACGGTGTAGGTCTTGCGTGCCGCAGATAAACCGAACGCTGGCCATACCAAACCCGTTGGCATCCATTGCCTCCTTGGCGGCATCGACAAGCGCCGGATGATCCGCAAGGCCAAGGTAGTTATTGGCACACAGGTTGATAACATCGCGACCTTGAACGGACACGGTACCCGCCTGTGGCGACATGATCAGGCGTTCGCGTTTGAATAGACCTTCGGCTTCAATTTGGGTCAGAGTCGTGCTGATATCGTTCAGAAAAGCATTGGGCATGGCAGTCTCCTTTAAGACGCCACTTCTGTCATAGCGGACATAGATCCGCAATAAAATAATCCGTTATTGCGGATTTGCTTCCGTTATTCATTCACCCACTGGATTTCACAATAAGGAAAACCCGCGCAGCCCCGTCAACCGCTTCGATGACATGAGGCACATCGGCCGCATAGCGTGCAGTATCGCCTTGCGCGATGTGCGACGTTGCAGCCCCAGACGTCACCTTTACACGTCCCTCAATAACCACCAACTGCTCGAACGCACCACGGGCATGCGGCTGGCTGCTCAACAAACCATCCACGTGAAACGAGATATCATAAACCTCATGTCCCCCTGCATCTTCTGGCGGAGACAGAATAGCGATGCGGCACCCTTGGCCGATATTGTCGATCGTCGGCACCTCAGTTGCCTTTAAGACATCAATGCGGTCGCCTCTATCCGTCTGATCAAGAAGTCCGGCGAAATCGACATTCAGCGCACGCGTTAGGTTCCAGAGGGTCGCAATCGTTGGGCTGCTTTCCCCACGTTCAATCTGGCTCACCATAGATCGCGATACGCCGCTGAGATTTGCAATGGCGTCAAGGGACAGGCCCTTGGCTTTGCGAGCATCTTTAAGGCGTGCAGGCAGGGCATTTAATATATCTTCGTGATTTTCCGTCATAATGGAAACTAATACTACGGCAGCCAAAGGTTACAAGCCAATCCCGAAAGTAGACATCTAGGTATGATGCAGCATCGGTCCATATGGACTCAAATCCGACTTTAATTGCGACTAGCACCAACGTCCGGTTTGGGCCGTGAGTGACGGTTTAGTGGCTCGATGAGCAAGGACATGCCTTGATGCAGCGAAAGTCTGGTCTGAGCCCATTATGACGGATGCTGCAGCCGGTATGAATGGCAGCTTTCCATTGCGATAGGCCACTTCCAGTCGTGTATCGTTTGCGGCTTTAATCAACAAGACTGCCGCCACAAGCAAAACATCCCCGAACTCGATCAAGTCTTGCATTCAAGTTAAGTTCAGGAGTCGTAATCAAAGTACCGCAGCTGTTTGGTTGGCGGCGTCTATGTCTTCTCCAAGGAGGGGCGACTTATGCGTTCAAATGAAAGGCTTTGAAACTGGGCCGGTCGATTGCCCAACGACCAATTCCGCTTCCAACAAGACGTGCGACAGCTCGGAGTCGGGTTCTTCGATTTGCTTGATTAGCATTTTCGCAATCTCCTGTCCCGCCAACAGAACCGACGATCGAACGGCGGTGAATACGGGTACTGTTTGTCGGTTAGACAAATAGGAAAGATCATCATCATAGCAGACCAAAGAGACATCTTTGCCCATGGTCAGGTTGGCCTCCTGTATCGCCCTTCGCGCGCCGATGGCTAAGATCACCGAAGACGTCAGCAAGGCGGTTGGCCTATCGGGACGGGACAGAAAATCACGTGCAATCGCGTGTCCATTGTCTTCCGTCATGAAGCCACGTGACATCAATTGCGGGTCTGCTTCAACGCCAGCAGCCTTCAAAGTATCTTCAAAACCCGAACGGCGCCGCATTGCGTAATCCATTGTTTCATCGCCGTTAATAAGGCCGATGCGCGTATGCCCAAGATCCAGCAAAAATTGTGTCGCGCGCTCAAATGCGCGGCGGTTATTAACGTCGACCCAAGCGTATTCTGTGGTGACGTTGGTCGAACGCCCATGAACCACAAAGGGCAATCCAATCTCTTTTAGAAGCGCGATGCGCGGATCATTAGGCCGTGGCAATTGCAAAACCACGCCATCCACAGCGCCTTCAGACTTTAGCTTTCGATAAATCGCTTCTTCTTGGGCAGCCTCGGTCAGAGTCAATGACAGACTATATCCAACCGCAGAACTTGTTTCGGTAAGCCCGCCGATGAAGTCGCCGAAGATCGGGTTAACCAGCTCGGTTTTGTTGCGAGAGGTGAGAACATGCCCAATGTTGAAAGACCGCCCAGTCGCGAGCGAACGGGCGCGTTTGTCAGGGCGGTAGCCAAATTGTTCAGCCGCTTGAACGATACGCGCACGCGTTTTCGGGTTCACTTCCGGATAACCACCAAGGGCCCGCGAGACAGTCGTCTGCGACAATCCGATCTGCTTTGAAAATTCTTTTAAGTTCAAATCCCTACCCAATCAAAAGAATTAAAGCGCTTTCGAATGTCGTTTCGATAATCCTATATGTTCGCAACTATGGTCAAGTGCAAATGCATCAACTGCGCTGTGAAGTTGCGATTTTCGAATGATCTTGACATGAAGGCTAGAATCGTAGTGTCTGTGCACTATTGAAAGCGCTTTAAAATTTACGACTTGAACGTCGCATTCCAAAATCGAAGCGCCAAATGGGAGAAACGAAATGAAATCCGCCTTTTACGCCAGTGTTGCGGCTTTGGCCGTCACTGCACATGCGGCAGCAGCCGAACAAATCACAGTCTTTGGTACGTGGCTCAGCCCCGAAGCCGAGATCGTTGAAGAGATTTTTGATGTCTTTGAAGAGCGAACAGGCCACGAAGTGTCTTACGTCGGCTCCGACAGCTTTGAGCAACAAGTTTTGATCGACGCCGAAGCGGGCTCTGCTCCTAACATTTCGATCTTTCCACAACCCGGTCTTGCCGCAGACATGGCGTCGCGCGGCTTCCTGACGCCGCTCAAAGAAGGCTCTGCTGATTGGATCCGCGAAAACTATGCTGCGGGTCAGTCATGGGTTGATTTGGGATCCTATGCGGATGAGAACGGCGACAAGCAGCTTTACGGCATGTTCTTCCGCGTCGATCTGAAATCGCTGGTTTGGTATTCACCCGAAAACTTCGAAGACGCCGGGTACGAAATTCCTGAGACGATGGAAGAGCTGATCGCGCTCTCTGATCAAATCGTGGCAGATGGCGGCACCCCATGGTGCATCGGTCTCGGTTCCGGGGCAGCGACAGGTTGGCCTGCGACGGATTGGGTCGAGGATATGATGCTGCGCACGCAAACGCCTGACCTTTATGACAAATGGGTTTCCAACGAGCTAAAGTTCAACTCCCCTGAGGTCATCGAAGCGATCGAAACATTCGGTAAATTTGCGCTCAACGATGATTATGTGGCTGGCGGCGCGGGTGCTGTAGCATCAACAGACTTCCGTGATAGCCCAAAAGGTCTCTTTGACAGTCCACCACAGTGCTACATGCACCGTCAGGCCTCATTCATCCCTGCATTCTTCCCAGAAGGCACCGTTGTGGGTGAAGATGCTGACTTCTTCTACTTCCCAGCCTTTGCGGAAAAAGATCTCGGCTCACCCGTTCTTGGTGCGGGCACGTTGTTTGCGATTACGAACCCAAGCGAAGGCGCTCAAGAGCTGATCGAGTTCCTGCGTGACCCCGCAGCACACGAAATCTGGATGGGTCACGGTGGCTTCCTGACACCGCACAAAGGTGTCGATGCGTCCAAGTTCCAGGATGATACTTCACGCGCACTAAATGACGTTCTTCTTGGCGCGACCACGTTCCGTTTTGATGGCTCTGACCTGATGCCAGGCGCAGTGGGTGCAGGTAGCTTCTGGACCGGAATGGTCGACTACGCGAGCGGCAAAGACGCAGCTTCTGTAGCGGCGGGCATTGATGCCTCTTGGCCTGATTGATCCTAACTGACTAGGATTTGAAAATGCCCTGTCCGGCGAAAATCGGTCAGGGCACGCTAAAAATGTCCTTCCTCATTGCCCGTGCACCGCGTCACTTGAAAGGTATGTCCAATGAATCCGGCACTTCTAGGTATCGTCACCGTTGCTATCGGCGTCAGTGCCTGCCTTGGGTATTTTTACTTTTCCAACATGATCTTGGACAAAGTTATCTTCCCACCAAAAGCAGGGGACAAAGGTCGCAATATCACGCGTGCCAATATGGTTCGCCCTTGGCTGTTCCTCTTTCCTGCAATGGCCGCCCTTGGACTGTACCTTGGCTATCCCGTCATTGAGACATTTCGATTGTCTCTGACGGATCGCGATGCGGGCGGTGCATTTGTTGGTCTGGCAAATTACCATCAGATGTTTGCAGAGCCAAAGTTTATGGAAGCCATGCGCAACAACATGCTTTGGTTGATTATTGTACCGGCAACCTCGACCGCGTTCGGATTGCTTGCTGCGCAACTGACGGATCGGATCAGCTGGGGTAATATCGCTAAATCTCTGATCTTTATGCCCATGGCGATTTCGTTTGTCGGGGCATCGGTTATCTTCAAACTGGTCTACGACACGCGCCCCGTTGAGCAAGATCAAATCGGCATTCTAAATGCGCTTTGGCTCAACTTTGAGGGCGGCTTCGGCACAACTCTTGCCTTGAAATTGATACCGACCCTCCTGATGCTCGCCTTTGCGGCGATGGTAGCCTACGCCATCAAGTCAGTGATCGCACCGATGCGCCGCGCCCACACAAACGAAGGGACACTCTTTAAAGCGCTTCGCATTATCGCAGCGCTGACAGGCGCAGGGCTGATCCTCAAAACGCTGATGTCGATCGTCGCGCTACTGACAACAACCTTCACCTATGGCGAACCCCAAACATGGCTGACCGTACCATTTTGGAATTCCATTTTCCTGATGATCGTTTTGATTTGGATCCAGACAGGCTTTGCGATGGTGATCTTGTCAGCGGCACTGCGCGGGGTTCCTGAAGAAACTGTTGAGGCGGCAATCGTGGACGGTGCCAATCCCTTCGAGGTCTTTTTCAAGATCAAAGTACCGCAAATCAAAGGCACGATTGTTGTCGTTTGGACAACCATCACGCTCGTCGTGCTGAAAATCTTCGACATCGTTTACGCAATGACGAACGGACAGTGGGAGACACAAGTTCTGGCGAACTACATGTTCGACAAACTGTTCCGAGCAAATGACTGGGGCGTTGGCTCGGCGTCCGCAATTATCATCATGCTACTGGTAAGCCCGATCCTGGTTTGGAATGTCTACAGCGCCCGTAAAGAA
>NZ_JBDWVM010000442.1:0-17533 GCF_039984035.1 Planktotalea sp.
CAAATTATCCCAGACTCATCCCTTACTGGTTTGATCCGCCTCATCGCAGATGGATATTCCAAGTCTGGCGCCCTTGGTGATCTGATGCTCGGCGCGAACGCACGCTTGTTGCAATCACGGCCGGCGCTACAGCAGCTGATCGGTGTAAGTTCAGTCCTAACTCCCGTGCGCGATCTTGAAGATGGCTATACAGCTTTCATGGTCACACCGCCCAGCCCTGTAAGACTCTTTCATGTTCGCCTTCCGAACCACGCCGCCATTTACGCCAATGGACGCCCCGTCGAGACCTATCACCCGGGCAAAGGCGTAGAAGACTTGCTCGGTGAAAACATGCGAGCGCTCTTTTTGTCGTTGTTTCCAGATGTTGAAAGCTTTGCAGATTTTGGTAGCTTAGCCTATCTGCGCATGTCGAAAGACACGCTGGACAGCTTGACCTAAGTCACTACCCTCAAACAACATTCTTCGATAGCGGGTTAGCTTATTCGCTTTGGCTCAGCCGATCTTCAAGCACGTCAAATGGAACCCCTGGTTCATCCTTGGCACCGCGAATGACGAGCGACGTTTTCACACTGGCCACATTGTCCGTCGTTAACAGACCAGAGGTCAGGAACTGTTGGAACGTGCTCAGATCAGGCGCGACGCACTTCAGAATAAAATCAACCTCGCCATTCAACATATGGCATTCGCGCACTAACGGCCACGAACGGCATTGATCTTCAAAAGCGCTCAGATCGGATTCTGCCTGACTTTGCAGGCCAACCATCGCAAAAACTTGCACTTCAAAGCCAAGCTCTCGGGAATCCACTTCCGCATGATAGCCTTTGATAAAACCCGATTCTTCCAAGGTACGCACACGGCGCAAACAAGGCGGCGCAGAGATACCAACGCGTTTCGCGAGCTCAACATTGGTCATGCGACCGTCGGCTTGGAGCTCCGCTAGAATTTTTCGATCTATCGGATCAAGGCGCGTTCCGGCCATGTAAGTCCCCTAAAAAATGTTCTTTTCCAATGTAATACATTTGACCACGGCTGCGCAATAATGTTTCGAAACCGCGCAAGAAATTTATGCTATGCGAAAATAATAGCGCCCCCAGTCGCAAATGCGTGAACCATGCGCTTCGCACTTTTAGCGCCCCCGATTCCCCGCTATACCGATCCGAAATCAACGAAGGGCAACCACATCATGGCCGAAACGCGTCACACCAAAGTTCTGATTATCGGATCCGGTCCATCTGGATATACCGCTGGTGTTTATGCCAGCCGTGCAATGCTTAATCCGCTTTTGGTTCAAGGCATCGAACCAGGTGGGCAGCTCACGACCACGACCGAAGTCGAAAACTGGCCGGGTGATACCGAAGTTCAAGGCCCCGACCTCATGGTACGCATGGAAGCCCACGCCAAAGCCATGGGCTGTGAAGTTGTGGGTGACATTATCAGTGACCTTGATCTGTCTGAACGCCCCTTCAAAGCCAAGGGTGATAGCGGAACCCTATACACATGCGATGCGGTCATCCTCGCAACGGGTGCGCGCGCAAAATGGCTTGGTCTGCCTTCCGAAGAAAAATTCAAAGGCTTTGGCGTATCTGCCTGCGCCACATGTGACGGCTTCTTCTACCGCAACCAAGAGATCGTCGTTGTAGGTGGCGGAAATACCGCTGTTGAAGAAGCACTGTTCCTGACCAACTTCGCTTCTAAAGTGACGCTCGTTCACCGTCGCGACGAACTGCGTTCGGAAAAAATTCTCGAAGATCGCCTGATGAAAAATCCAAAGATCGAGCCACTTTGGTTCCATGAGATCGAAGAAATCTACGGAACGGACCAACCGCTCGGCGTTGAGGGCGTGAAAGTAAAGCACACGAAAACCGGCGAAATCACTGACTTGCCTTGTAAAGGTGTGTTTATTGCAATCGGCCATGCACCTGCGAACGAGCTCGTAAAAGACACGCTGGAAACCCACATGGGCGGCTATGTCGTTACGCAACCAGACAGCACAGCGACGTCCATTCCCGGCGTTTTTGCAGCAGGCGATTTGACCGACCATAAATATCGCCAAGCGGTCACTTCCGCCGGAATGGGATGTATGGCCGCTTTGGAAGCGGAGCGCTGGCTTGCTGAGCAAGACGAAGATTAATCGCGTCGATAATAACCGACACGGCTTTGAGGGGGCACGGAATTCGTGACCTAGTACTACCCCTCAAAGCTTCTATCTTGAAATAGGGTAGAGTGTGTTGGTGAAACAAATGTACTTAAAAATCGCGATCTCCGCTCTGTTCTTAGGAACATTGGTTGGCTGTAGCCTCGATCACGGCCCCTTCTCTGGCCTTCGGATCAATGGCGGGAACTCTCGCTTCACTGCCGACATTTCTGAGTATCGCGTGACTGCCAGCAACGTTGTTGCTTTGCCTAAATACGAAATTCCGAACACCTTCTATTTCGTGTTTAATTGGTCACCTCAGAAAGCCCGCCAGATACATCGTGCATTAGGCTACCGAGCAGTCCAAGAAGAAGATATCGACAACCTGTTTGGGCGGCCTGCCATTCGTACACACAAACGAGAGGCGATCGAGGCTCTAAAGGAGGCGATGGCAGATAGCGACTACGAATATGTCGTTGCGCCCAATGGTGGCGTGATTTCCTGCGGTAATCGTCACAGTGCGCGTTGGTGCCCTCCTCTCCCAACATTGTCTGACGCCAGAGCCAAAAACCTAGCGCAGATCGTACTGTCGAAGGCGATGCCGGAATGCCGAATTGGGCAGCTTCGGCCGCCTGCAGTCACTCAATTGGCAAATGAAAATCAGTACTCTTTGCCTAGCTCGCTTCTTGCTGAGGTAATTTGCAGCACCTAGGCTTTCTCCTATGACAACAATCGCGCCACAAATCGCCTGTCGCTCAAAGTTTGTTCTTGCATGAACAAACTTTATCCCTATGTTCACGCCTGAACAAACAATGAGTCGCCTCCGATGGCTATGTCGCCCGCCAAAATCACAACTGAACAGGAGGACCAATTGTTCCGCCTGCTTCGACAGCTGGAAATTGCCCCCGAGGCGTCCCAGCGCGTGACTGCGCAAGCGATTGGCATTTCCTTGGGTCGACTCAATGCATTGCTCAGATCGACGGCCGACGCCGGCTTTATTAAAGTGAGTGACCGCGATGGTCCCGACAAGCGTCAACGCTTTTCATACGAAATCACTTTGAAGGGCGCCGCTGAAAAAACGCGTCTAACCGATCAATTTCTAACTCGAAAATTTGCAGAATATGACGCTCTACACGCCGAACTAACAGGCACGACGAGCGGATTAGAACCATTCAAACACAGGACGAAACTCATGCAAAACAATCTCGCCCCAATCCCAGAGCTCTATGTCAGCTACGATTCAGCTGAAAAGCTCAAGCTCGAAGCGACTGAACTCACATCACACGATCTAACACCGCGTCAGATCTGCGATCTTGAATTGCTGATGAACGGTGGCTTCAACCCACTCAAAGGCTTCTTGACTGAAGAAGATTATGATGGCGTTGTTGAAAACATGCGCCTCGCCGATGGTACACTCTGGCCAATGCCAATCACCCTCGACGTGTCAGAAGAATTCGCAGCGTCCCTCGAGCTCGGTCAAGACATCGCTCTGCGCGATCAAGAAGGCGTTATTCTGGGCACAATGACGGTCACAGACCGCTGGGAGCCAAACAAGTCCGTTGAAGCGGAAAAAGTGTTTGGCGCTGACGACGATGCACACCCTGCGGTCAACTACCTGCACAACACAGCTGGCAAAATCTACCTCGGTGGTCCTGTAACGGGCATCCAACAGCCGGTACACTATGACTTCCGCGCACGTCGTGACACGCCAAATGAAAAGCGTGCTTACTTCCGCAAAATGGGCTGGCGCAAAGTTGTTGCGTTCCAAACACGTAACCCGTTGCACCGCGCGCACCAGGAACTGACGTTCCGCGCTGCGAAAGAAGCGCAAGCGAACCTTTTGATCCACCCTGTTGTCGGCCTTACAAAGCCGGGCGATGTTGATCACTTCACACGCGTACGCTGCTATGAGGCGGTTCTGGACAAGTACCCACAGTCCACAACAACGATGTCCCTGCTGAACCTCGCAATGCGTATGGCCGGTCCACGTGAAGCTGTATGGCACGGCCTGATCCGCGCAAACCACGGCTGCACGCACTTCATCGTTGGTCGTGATCACGCTGGCCCAGGCAGCAACTCACAAGGTGAAGATTTCTACGGCCCATATGACGCCCAAGAACTTTACCGTGCGAACCAATCTGAAATCGGCTGTGAAATGGTCGACTTCAAACACATGGTTTGGGTTTCCGAGCGCGCGCAGTACGAAGCGATGGATGAAATCGAAGATAAAGACGACGTCACAATCCTCAACATCTCTGGCACAGAATTGCGTCGTCGTTTGGCGGAAGGCCTTGAGATCCCTGAGTGGTTCTCTTTCCCTGAAGTTGTGAAAGAACTGCGCCGCACCAAACCACCACGCGCGAAGCAGGGCTTCACAGTCTTCTTCACGGGCTTCTCTGGTTCAGGTAAATCCACCATCGCGAACGCCTTGATGGTAAAGCTGATGGAAATGGGCGGTCGACCTGTGACGCTTCTGGATGGTGACATCGTTCGTAAGAACCTGTCTTCAGAGCTCGGCTTCTCTAAAGAGCACCGTGACTTGAACATCCGCCGCATCGGCTATGTCGCGTCTGAAATCACCAAGAATGGTGGCATCGCGATCTGTGCGCCAATCGCACCATATGCAACGACGCGTCGCGCTGTACGCGAAGACATTGAGGCCTTTGGTGCATTCGTTGAAGTTCACGTCGCAACATCTATCGAAGAGTGCGAAAAGCGTGACCGTAAAGGCCTCTACAAGCTCGCTCGCGAAGGCAAGATCAAGGAATTCACAGGTATCTCTGATCCTTACGACGTCCCTGAAAACCCAGAGCTCAGCGTCGAGACAACCAACGTCGACGTCGACAACTGCGCGCATCAAGTGCTTCTGAAACTTGAGAGCATGGGTCTAATCGCAGCGACTTAAGTTTCTTCAGCGAAAAGTAAATTTGAAAGGGCGGCTCAATACTGAGCCGCCCTTTTCTTTGCTCATCCGGTAGTCCGACAAGCGAGAGCACCGACATCATATATTCTAGAAACAAAAAAAGGTCGGCTTGCGCCGACCTTTTCCGTCAAGTCCACAATGATGTGGAAAAGAGCTTAGTTTGTGCTCGGTGACGCGTCTTCTTGAGTCGCAACGATCGTTACAACCGCTGTCGCACCAACAACACCAAGAGCTGTACCAACTCCAGTAAGAGTACCAAGGCCAGCGCCAACTGCTGCTGCGCCGCCGCCTGCTGCGCCAGCTGCTGGTGCGAGGATTTGTGCATTTGCTACTGGTGCGACTGCGAGTGCAAGAGCTGCAGCAGCGGAAAGTGCTGTAATACGTTTCATAAGATTTCTCCAACCAATTTGAGTTACTTTAGACGGCAAACCGTCCTAGAGACGAGTATATCCCACCTTTTCCTGAGAAAACAGGTCGCATATTCGCCAAAACCTGTCAAGTGAAGCGCGTGATACACAGTGTCCCAAAACACCCTAGCAAATTAGGATCGCTTGATAAAGCTGGCGCTGACTGCTCGCATTCAAAAATTTGAAAATTCATCATTTAAGTATATGAAAATTAATAGATTTTTTCAAATTTCTATTTCCATACTTCCCTTGTGAACACCCGTAAAAGATGAAAAGAACAGAAAATTCCTGACGCGTCTCGTCGTTTTCTAGGCATGATTTCTAGGCGGACCTGCAAACAATTTTGGCACTCGGCGAATTTTCGCTAAGCGCGCCGCTGAATCTACCAATTATCAGATCATCACGACCCCAAAAGATCCGCACAAATAGAATCAACTCCAGTAAGCTCAAAAATCGCGAAGCCGTTCCAACCTACAACTTTTGCGCAGGCACAAAAAAAGCGCCGTATGAACGGCGCCCTACATAGGACATAAATGCACGTCAGCCAATTTTGACAACGCTCAAGGGCAATAAGGACTTAGAGATAAGAATGGATTGGAAGACGCAGAAGCCGCCCAAGCACAAAGAAGCAGGTTTGTACGATGATGGAAGCTTCCAAGCGGAAGCCTTGCTTGTTGATGTAGGTGAGATCCCATTTCAACTTACGTGTCGTTCCCGCTTCGTCCGATGTATAGCCGTACTTCAGCTGTGCTAGCCCAGTGATGCCAGGGCGGACGACTTGCCGACGGGCATAGCCAGGAATTGAATGCTCAAACATGCGGTAGAAACTGACCTGCTCAGGACGCGGCCCTACAAGTGACATCTCACCTTTAAGAACATTGATAATCTGCGGCAGTTCATCGATACGGGTCGACCGCAAGAAACGACCAAGTGGGCTGATGCGGCTTTCTTCTTCGGTTGCAAATTTCGCGACACATTCTGCACCCTGACACTTCATCGTGCGGAACTTGTAAATTCGGAAAATCCGACCTTTCTCACCAACGCGATCCTGTGAGTAAATCAAGCTGCCCGAGTCAAAAACCCGGTTGAATGACAGAACAACGGCAAAAAGGGCAAGTAAGGGAAGCAAAATGATCGACATAACGACGTCGAAAACACGTTTCGACGCAAGAAACGCTGTGGACGGGCGAACAACCTCGCCAGAAATCACAAAATTCGTATTGAACCGCTGAATGCTCACGTAAAACGCCTCCAAGGACAAAAAAAGGTAATAAGCTCTAAAATCTAATCTTAAAATATGTACGGACACTTATGAGCATTTTACGAGCAGAGTCCACAATGTGCTCCTTATATGCGCGAAAATTAGCCACATTCACCAGAAATTGACGGTACCTTGCCCCAAATTTGCGCTTGCTACAAAGAAATCTCGGGCTGACCGAATCAATTGGCCTTCTGATAGCCCCTTCGCTTGCCCCAAAGTAACTGACAACTCGCGCCCTTGGGATCACATACAATTCCAGCGGAAATAGCACGCGCTAGTCAGCAAAAATGGGAGACTCGATCAGCATGTAGCCGTTTCGCTCACCCGCCCATTGACGCGATGACTGAACCTCACCCTCTTTATTGAGCCAATACTGATTTTCAACCGCGAGGTCGCCCGCCTTGCAGGATTCATAGACACTCGCTCCATCGCGCGTGTAATGACAGTCTAGGCGCACCACGACCTGTTGGTTCTCGCCATCCAGATAGGTCTGAACGCGTGTTGCTTGCCCTGTTCCAGATCCCGTCACAATAGCCAAAGACGCATCGACAAAAGAACTCATCAGATCGTAGCCCACACCGCGCGATCCTGTGACAAAGCCACTCTTGGTGTAAATCGCGACACCGTCTGGCGCCACCCATGTAATATGACCGCGGTTTTCAGTGTTATAGATAACAACCGCGGCGATCTTTTGCTTTGGCAGTTCGACGATCAACACCGGCAATCCAATTTGCGCGCGCACCTCTGGTGTCAATCTCGACCGTAAAACTGCGGTTGTTAGCGGTGGCTGTTTGTTCCTTGAAAAAACATTCTTAATAGAACCAAAGGCCAATCCCGGCAGCGAATTTCTTTCTGAACCACAGGCCGCGAGCGTCAAACCAATGCTAAGCAAAAGGATGAATGGTAAACGTATCATCTCCAGAACCTCCCCCAGCTATCTACAAGTTCGGGATTATGGTTCGAGCGAATCGTCTCATATAGACGTCCTTTAACTTTCACGCGCGCCCCGCCATCACGAGACAGTGGTTGCAGGACGGTGCTGAATACTTTGCGCTGAGGCGTGCCAACAAAGCTGTCCAGCGGCACTGTGAAAACCAGCCCCTTATCGAATGAGCCTTCGCCAAAATCGTCAAAATCCGTGTCCGTCAGTGTGGCATAAGCACCGACACGCCATCCGTTTTTAAACACCCGTTCCAGCTTTAGCGTACCGCCAACGTCGCCTCCAAGGTAACGCCCAACGCTCGCTTCGCTGTGGAAACCATTACCCATATTCCAATAGGCAGTCAGATGTCCGGTCAACACTTCATAGTCGCGGAAACCAAAGAGCTGATTGAAATCTCGCTGCTTGAGGTAGTTGATTTCAGCGCCCAATGCGAACGGACTATCAACCGGTTTCCAGAGCAATTCACTAGAAATACCGCCATACATCCGTTCCAAATACCCGAGTGTCACACGACCATAGAGGTTCTTACCTGGTCGGAAGTGATACCCAAGCGTCAGTTCCGTGATCGCAGGGCTGCCTTCGCGTTCGTAGATGTTCCCATCAGAACGAACACGTCTAATCGTGCTGTCAGAAACCCGTGTCGCCGTATGCTTGTTACCAACTGCGCGTTGGCGCACCGTTCCAGAAAGCACCAAACCAGGGCTGAAATTATAAGACGCTGACGCTTCCAAACCGACTTCGGCACGGATCGGGCTATCTGGATCAAAGTAGCTCGTGCTCAGATAAGGCCCGATGTTCCAACGAAAACGGGGATACAAACCTTTGCTAAACACCAAGTCACTATCGCGAGCAGCGGCATCCGAGATATTAGCCCTCTGGTAGGACAGTTTGCTTTGGTTCACATCATGCTCGAGCAGTTCCAAATCGGTGCGCTTCAACGTGACTTGTGACAATGCAATGCCACGCGCAACGGGGACGATTTTGAACGTCTCTACAGAGTCTGGCAGAACTTGCGTCAAAATACGCGCAGTCCGGCCAACCGCCTGCGCGCTAGCAGTATAGCGACCGTTACGCACACGCACTGTCGCCGTTGTTGATTTGATAGACATCGCTTCAAGAACAAGTCCATCGCGCTCCATCATCGTACTGGTCGCTTTGCGAATATTGGCCGCTGCGTTTGGAAGGTTCGTCCATCCAAGATCAGCAGCGTTGGACGGCACACGAACGCGGACTGGCTGTGGAGCTTTGTCCAACCCACCAACAATGTTCGGCTCTTTCGGGTTCAACTTAAATGTGACCGCCGCCCCAACTTCCGATCCATAGAGGTAAAAGCCTTGCAGGTTCACGCCTTTGGTAAGCTCATAGTCGATGCCAAAGTTATATGGTGATTTGCGCTGAAACAGAGCGCTTCCGATTTCGCGCGTGTAGGCGTCGGACGAATATTCTGCTTTTAGTGTAAGCTTTGGTGTCGCTTTCCATGAGACGCCACCAAAGAATGCAGCATCGCCGCGAAACCATCGCCCAGCTTCCACGATACCGCCCGTGCCAGTAAAACCATCAGGACGCGTGTTGAAGCCACTGTCGAGCACGCCAAGCGGGTTGCTAAACCCGTTAAACGACCCAAAGCGCCCCCAGCCGATGCCACCAGAAAAAGCCAGTTGAGGCGTCAGATGCTTCGTTGCAACGACATATTCGCCCGCATAAATGCCGGTTCCGATGATATCCTGAAAACCGACCGCGACCGCAGGCAGATACCTGCCTTCATCGAGGATACGATAGCGCAAATCAAATGAGCGGTCATACAGTGGCGCGCCATTGAACACGCGCTCGATCGTGGCGTAGCGAAAACTACCCGATAAACGTGGTGTAATTTGAAAGGACAACGTAGTGCGCAACCCGCCAGCGAAATAGGAAACTGTGGTCCCAATTTCACCGTCCGGCGCGCTTTCAGCCGACGGCATTTCCACCAAACCGGGCGTTCCGAAGGTCGTGTGCGATTGCGCCATTCCAAGCGCAGGGATCGCAGATAGGATCAAACCAGCAAAAATTTTACGCACGCTCAAATGCCCTCAACTTAAATATACTGTTGGGCCTATACCCAGATACAGTCTAATCATACTGATTTCGCAAAACGCCTCCAGAGTTTCGTCACTCTGTGGCTTCTCTGCTGCGACAATGCCCGCTTTTACAACTGTAATGCCTGAGCTCGGGATTCAAATATGGTTAATTCCAGCTAAACATCGCCTCAAGGTTGTCCTACAAGGGTCTCAACGCGGGAGGCAGCGACGTGAAGAAAATTTTGAAACTTTTGGGTTTGGCCGTCGTTTGTTTGGCAGCTTATCTTGTTCTTTGGCCCGTATCCGTCCGCCCTGTCGCATGGGAAGCACCAAAAGACGTAGGCTATACTGGCGCATTCGCAGCTAACGATCGTTTGGGAGCACTTGAATTCATTGACATCAACGGGCGAGTCGGACCTGAGGATGCGGATGTCGGAGCCGATGGTAAAATCTACTTAGCGTCCCATGACGGCGAAATTATGCGCATTGCAGATGACGGCACAGTTACGACATTTGCGCAAACCGATGGACGTCCGCTTGGCATCGAATTTGCGGATGATGGCACGCTTTATGTTGCAGATGCGTATCGTGGGTTGCTGGCCATAGATCAAAACGGTCAGGTCACATTGCTCAGCGACAAAACCGAAGATGGCAGCCCTATTCTCTACGCAGACGATGTGGATATTGCCTCGGACGGTGCAGTCTATTTCTCCGATGCATCAACCCGATTTGGGGCCAAAGCTAATGGTGGTACATTGACGGCCTCTGTCTTGGACCTTGTTGAACATTCCTCAAACGGGCGCATTCTGAAGTATGATCCAGCGACCCAGAAAACCACCGTTTTTGCTGATGGCCTAAATTTCGCCAATGGCGTTGCTATAAATGAGACCAGCGATGCGGCATTTGTCGTGGAGACCGGCAATTATCGCGTCTGGCGCTTTCCGCTAGATGGTAGCCAAGGACAGGTTGTCTTGGACAATTTACCGGGATTTCCAGACAATATTAACAACGGCCCTGACGGCACGTTTTGGGTTGGGCTCGTCAGCCCGAGAAATGCAATCATGGACAACCTGTCTGATGCCCCGTTCATGCGACGGATCATCATGCGTTTGCCGGATGCGATGAAACCAGCTCCGACGCGCTATGGCTTCATCCTTCGTATGGACGCATCTGGCAACGTCGTCGAAACCCTCCAAGATCCTGCAGGCGAATATGCCCTAACAACGGGCGCTGTAACGCTTCCAGACGGGCGTCTTGCGGTGACATCACTGACGGAGCCTCGGCTCGGTCTACTTCCTGCCGAGTAATTGCCTAATCGCAAACTGCGGGAATTTGGCCAGAAAACAACAACATAAAGTAGTTAGATCGACACGTCTGTCGGACCTAGGACCACATCGATGAGCTTTAAAGCGCAGAATCTAAATGTTCATTGATCGAACATTTATCGCGAGCAAGCGTATTGATCTCGGCACGTTTCAACACGGCGAGCGCTGTATCTGTGACTAAGCCCTTTGCCTGTGCACGTGCCCAGATCTTGCGTGCAGATGCGGGCGACCAAGGCAAAGCCGCTTGCGACAACCATTGACGCAACGGTGTTGGAAGCGTGTCATAGACATGCATTGGATCGCCAGCCCTGCGCTTTCGGCGCAAACTTGTATTTCCAAGGTTCTTATTCATTGGGCATCCTTTGGTTCGCCTGCGTCCCGAAAGTAACGTTGAGTATTTCGCCACTCTTTATAAGGTTTGCCGTGCTCATGCCGCCGCCTCAGCGCGTCGCCAAACGGGAAATGGATCCAAATAATCGGGCATGTTTTCGAAACTTTTAGCGACCGATATGGGCACAAGACATGCATCCAATTGCGCCGACAAAGCGTTCCAATCTATCCCAGCGCCAATGAAGACGAGTTCCTGACGTCGATCTCCCCATGGCTCTTGCCAATGTTGTTCAAGATATGCGCGTGCGCTGTCGTGTTCTGGCCAGCGTTCTTTGGGGATCGTTGCCCACCACGTACCGAGCGGAGCAATATTGGACAGTGATCCAGCAAGTGAAAACTCAGCCACCCAGTCAGGTCGGGTTGAGATCCAAAAGTGACCCTTGGCGCGAATGACGCCGGGCAAATCACCATTCAAGACCTTTAAAATCTTTTCGGGAATGAACGGCTGCCTCGCGCGATACACATAAGAAGCGACGCCATATTCTTCTGTTTCAGGTGTGTGATCCGCAAACCCGTAGAGCTCTTTTGCCCACATCGGATGCTCATGCGCCCGCTCAAAGTCAAACAAGCCGGTATCAAGAATCGCATCCGCAGCAACCTCAGAACGATCGGTTTCTATGATCTTTGCATCGGCATTCAGGCTGCGAATGATCTTGCGTGCTGCATCAACACGTCCGGAGCCAGCATCAGACACCTTGTTGAGAACCACGACATCAGCGAATTCGATCTGATCCTTGAGCAGGTGAACCAAGGTTCGCTCATCTTCTTCGCCCATTGTCTCGCCACGATCCCGCAAGAAGTCATGGCTCGAAAAGTCGTTCAATAGGTTCACGGCATCAACGACAGTTACCATAGTATCTAGCCGCGACACATCAGCGAGGCTTTCGCCAAATTCGTCGCGGAAATCGAAGGTTGCAGCCACCGGTAGCGGTTCAGAAATGCCCGTAGATTCAATCAAAAGGTAATCAAAACGACCTTCTGACGCCAATCGTCTGACCTCGGTCAGCAAATCATCCCGCAACGTGCAACAGATGCAGCCATTGGACATCTCGACCAAAGTCTCATCTGTGCGGCTTAACTCTGTATCCGCCCTGACGAGATCTGCATCGATGTTAACCTCCGACATATCATTGACGATCACCGCGACGCGGCGACCATCGCGATTATTCAGAACACGGTTCAAGAGTGTTGTTTTTCCGGCGCCGAGAAATCCGGAAAGGACGGTGACGGGAAGGCGTTTATCTGACATGCTCGTTTCCATTCGTTACTCTTCAAGTCAGGTAACTTATTCAGTTACTAGACAATCGCAACCACAAAAGTTACATGACCAGCTCAAGTTGGAGAAAACCCGCCGATGAAACGCAATTCTCGCCTGTCGCTCGCCCTTCACACGCTCGGCCATATGGCCGGCGATCCTGAACGAACGCGCACTTCGGCAGATATTGCAGAGCACGCCGGAACCAATCCGGTTGTTGTAAGACGCGTTTTAGGAAAGCTGCGTGAAGCGGGCTTGCTCACATCTGAGAAAGGTCATGCCGGCGGATGGCGTTTAGCTCGCGCGCCCGAGCAGATCACGTTGGCCGATGTTTATCTGGCGCTTGATGAAAGCCTGGTCGCGACAGGCGCAACTGAACAAGTCCCCTCCTGTTCGGTCGAGCATGTTTTGCAAAGAAAAGTCAGCTCCGTCTTGGAAGAAATTGAGCTCAACTTGATTGAAAGACTGGCTGCAACGACAATTGCAGAAGTAAGAGACACCGAAGGCGTCGCTCATACTTGATCCGATTTCGGCAAAAGCACACCGCAAGAGACGTCAATATTGAAATGCAGCGACAGACTTCACGGCTGTCCGAGTTGCCCTCAGATTTGGGCCTCACATCCAAATTTTGCATCTAGAATCAGCGAAGGCGTATCTGCAACAGATGCACCAAACCGCGTGAACCTAGCCTGAGCCCGCGGCCCCAGCACGATCTTGGGTCAATGTAGAGCCGCGAATGACTTTTGACGCTACGAAAAAACGAAAACTAACGTTACGAAACTAAGAAGAAGAATGATTGCAACTTTCGAAGTTGACTGAGAGGTTTGCTCCAAATGGTCTTTGGGAGGAGCACCGTGGATTTTCTACAACTCATCATCAGTGGGCTGGCCAATGGCTGTGTCTACGGATTGATCGCTTTGGGCTTCGTGCTGATTTACAAAGCTACTGAAGCCGTGAACTTCGCTCAAGGTGATTTCATGATGCTGGGCGCATTCGTGTGCATCGGGTTTACCAATCATGAGTACATGGGGCTGAATTTTTGGCTCGCGGTGCCGCTGTCTATCATTGTGATGGGCGGTTTGGGTTATCTCTTTAACTGGGGCATCTTACGCCACATGTTTGGCCAGTCCCAAACATCGATTGTTATTCTGACCATCGCGATGGGCTTTATCATTCGCTTCTTTGCTGGCGCGACTTGGAGCCATGAGCCTACGTCGCTTGAAACACCATTCGCAGGTCAGGACATTCGGTCTGGCGGATTGGTGCTCGGTATCGATGAAGTTTTGGTCGTCGTGGTAACGGCAATCCTGACACTAATCTTCTTCCTGTTTTTCTCACGCACGCGGATCGGATTGGCGATGCAAGCCGCATCGCAAAACCAACTGGCGGCCTACTACATGGGCATCCCCGTCAAACGCATTCATAGCCTTGTCTGGGGATTGTCAGGAATGGTCGCGGCTGTTGCGGGTATTTTGTTTGCATCCAAAGGTGCGATTGACCCCTCAACTGGACTTTTGGGCATCAAGGCCTTTGCCGCGGCGGCAATTGGCGGCTTCGGCTCACTTCCCGGGGCGCTCTTGGGGGGATTGATCATTGGCTTGGTTGAACCCCTAGCATCACGCTACGGCCCACCCGGCGTAAGTCAAATCGCACCATACGCTATCTTGCTGCTGATCTTGATCTTCCGTCCCGGCGGTATCTTCTCACAGACACAACGAAAGAAGGTTTAAGGATGCGCTTTGTTTTCAAAACCTCTTACGACGCAGATATCTCGCTGTTTAAACACCGTGCTCAAGCGGTCTGGTATAGCCTGCTCTTGTTGCTGGTCCTTGCGACCCCGCTTTACTTTGTAGCGATAGGAGATGCTTATCTGCTTGGTGAGATCACTGGCATTCTGATCCTCGCGATTGCCGGCATGGGTCTCATGCTGCTAACAGGTCATACCGGATTGCCAAGCCTTGGCCATGCGACGTTCATGGCGTTTGGCTGCTATCTCAACATCAATTTTCTGAACGCTGGCGTCCCTTGGCTCATCGCGTTTCCACTTTCGGGCCTTATTGCTGGGGCCTTGGGAACAATGATCGCATTGCCGGTCTTGCGCCTACATGGTGTTTATCTCGCCCTAGCAACGCTCGCGATGTCGATCTTGACCAGTGACTTTGTTGTCATTGCAGAGCCGTGGACAGGCGGAATCGCTGGCGCTGCAGTGCCAGACATCAATATCTTTGGCATGGAAATCAACCGATACTCGACACCCTACAAGTTCTATTATCTGGTATTATTTGTCGCGATCTTGCTCGTCTGGTTCTATCGCAATCTTTTGCGCTCACCGACAGGACGCAGTTTTACCGCTGTACGCGACAGTGAAATTTCAGCGCGGGCAATGGGCATTAACCTGACACGCACGAAAGCGATGTCATTCTTTTTGTCAGCTACCGCCGCCGGACTAGCAGGCGCGTTGTTCGGCCATTCGGCGGGCTATGTGACAAACGAGACCTTTGATCTTGTGATGTCGATTACCTTGCTCCTAATGATCGTTATCGGTGGCCTTGGTTTTATCCACGGTGCATTCTTCGGAGCGATCGTCGTCGGCATCATCCCCGTCGCAATCGCAAATGGACGCACATTCCTCGCCACGACTTTTGACGTAAACATAAACGTCCCCGGCTTAGAAAGCGCGCTATTCGCCTTTATCCTGATTTGCTTCATCCTGTTTGAACCCATGGGTCTTTACGGCAGATGGCTCAAAATCCGGACCTATTTTGAATTGTTCCCGTTCTATCGCAAGGACATGTTCAAGCGTCAGAAATCCTATCTTAAAACGGATCGTGTCCAATGAGCCTGCTTGAAATCGAAAACGTCACCTTACGTTTTGGCGGGCTTGTTGCCGTCGACAACGTGTCGCTGAAGGTTGAGCAAGGCGAAGTCTTTGCGCTTGTTGGGCCAAACGGCGCAGGCAAATCAACGGTCTTCAACCTGATTTCGCGCTTTTACGATCCGGCAAACGGAAGCATCCGCTTTGATGGCAACGATTTGTTGCAACACAACGCAGACCAGGTGCCAAGCTTTGGCATTGCGCGCACGTTCCAGAACATCGAGCTCTTTGAGCAGGCGACAGTCTTGCAAAACCTGCTTGTCGGTCGTCATCGTCACCGTCAAACGGGGATGCTCTCTAACATACTCTTTGCGCCCAAAACGTATCGCGAAGAGCTTCGGCATCGTGAAGCTGTAGAAGAAGTGATCGAGTTCCTGAACCTGCAGGCGTATCGTGACAAGATGATCGGCGGGTTGCCTTATGGCGTTCGTAAGGTTGTCGAATTGGGTCGTGCGCTGGCGTCTGAACCGAAATTGCTGCTCTTGGATGAACCTGCCTCAGGATTGTCAGTCGAAGAGACACAGGACATGGCCTTCTGGATCGAAGATATTCAAACCCAAATGGGCATTTCGGTCATGATGGTTGAGCACGACATGGGCTTGGTTTCTGCCGTGTCAGGACGTGTGATGGCGCTCTCGGACGGCAAAGAACTGGCCACTGGTACAGCTGCCGAAGTGCAATCAGATCCCGCCGTGATCGAAGCCTATCTAGGCACTGGTGAAATCTCCAAAACAGGGACATCGCGCGCATGAGTACGGATGCCACGTCACCAAAAGTCGTTTTACAAATCGACAACCTCGAAAGCTACTACGGGCCGATTATGGCCATTCGCGGGGTCTCACTGAAAGTCCATGAAGGCCAAATCGTTACGGTCCTTGGCGCCAATGGCGCAGGAAAAACGACACTTCTCAAAACCATTTCTGGTGTGATGGACCCTGAGAAAGGCTCCGTCAAAATGGAAGGGACAGATATCCAATCCATGGAACCGGATGCAATTGTGCGACGCGGAATTGTGCATGTTCCAGAGGGTCGTGAGATTTTTCCTTTGATGACCGTCGCCGAGAACATTGCGATGGGTGCCTACACTCGCAAAGATCGCAGCAACATCGCCGTCGATGAGGAAATGGTGTATTCCTATTTCCCCATCCTCAAGGATCGCCGCGCGCAACGTGCGGGTACGCTTTCTGGTGGGCAACAACAGATGCTCGCTATTGGACGGGGGCTGATGTCCCAGCCAAAGTTGATGTTGCTTGATGAACCAAGTCTCGGGCTTTCCCCACTACTGACCCAAGAAATTTTCGAGATCATTGTGCGGCTCAATAAAGAGCAAAAAGTTACGATGATGCTGGTCGAACAGAACGCAAAGGTCGCTCTTGATGCGGCAGATTACGGCTATGTGATGGAGCTGGGGCGCATTGTTATGAACGATAATGCTGATGTTCTGGCAGCATCCAAAGACATCCAAGAATTCTATCTCGGCGTGAGCCAAGATGAAAACCAGCGCGGGCAACGCCGCTGGAAACAACGCAAGACGTGGCGATAGGGATTGATCATGACAGACACACTCCCCCCTCAGGAACAAATACATGGGCTCATGATCAATGCTGATCTATCCCAAGGGCCGTTTTACATTGATGGCATGGATACGACGCCAAAGCTGCTACGGCTGCGCTGCCAAACATTGGGCGACCGCACCGCGCACCGCGAGAAAACATTCGGTATCTGGCGATCCCATTCTTGGAACGACTACTTCACACGCGCCAAACATCTAGGCCTTGGACTGGTGTCGCTCGGGTTGAAACGCGGAGAAGTCGTGTCGATCCTGTCCGAAGACAGCAAAGAATGGATGTATACCGATATGGGTGTGCAATCCGTTGGCGGCATTTGCTCAGGCGTTTACACCACTGATTCAGCGGTGCAACTGGAATATCTGGTTAACAATTCAGACAGCCGGTTCTTGCTC
>NZ_JBDWVM010000443.1:0-3116 GCF_039984035.1 Planktotalea sp.
GGCCTGTTTGCTCAAGCGCGACGTTCAAAATGCCGGGAATAGAGCGCATGGCTGCGGCGGCTTCTTTCAGCTCGCCCTCCGACATCGTGCCTCGATCACGGGCCGCTTTCAGCGCCAAGGATAGAAGCACAGTCAACTGACAGGTGAAAGCTTTTGTCGAGGCCACGCCGATCTCAACGCCTGCAAAAATCGGATAGGTTTGATCGCTTTCACGCGCGATAGAACTTTCCGCGACATTGGTCACAGACAGGATTTTGTCGGCCTTGCCAGAGCAATAGCGCAGCGCGGCAAGCGTGTCGGCGGTTTCGCCAGATTGGCTCACGAAGAGGGCCGCTGTTTGCGCAGGGATGGGCGGTTCCCGGTAGCGGAATTCAGACGCGACATCGACCTCAACAGGGATGCGCGCGAGCTTTTCGAACCAGTATTTAGCGGTCAAACATGCGTAAAACGCTGTACCACAAGCGACCATTGTCAGGCGTTCGATCTTGGTGAAATCGATGTTGCCACCGGGGAGCACCACTTCATTGCCGGCAGATGGCAGGTAGTTGTTCACCGCAGCGCCAACAACAGTGGGCTGTTCGGCAATTTCCTTGGCCATGTAATGATCAAATCCGGCCTTATCGACCTTTGCGGAGTCGATTTCTACTACGCGCATCTCACGGCCAACTTGTTTGCCGTCAGCGTCCCAAATGTGCAGGCTGTTGCGGGTCAGAACTGCGCGGTCGCCTTCCTCTAAGTATGTGATACGATTGGTTAAAGGTGCAAGCGCGATGGCGTCAGAGCCGATATACATCTCGTTAGCGCCGTGGCCGATAGCAAGGGGCGAGCCCTTGCGTGCGCAGACCATCAGGTCCTCTTCACCGTGGAACAGGAAGGCGAGCGCAAACGCGCCTTCAAGACGCCCGATGGTCTTTTCAGCAGCTTCCACAGGGCGCAGGCCGGTGTTCATATAGTGCTGGGTGAGCAGGGCGACGGTCTCTGTATCGGTCTCTGTGACGAAATCGATACCGTGCCCCGCCAATTCTTCGCGCAATTCACGGAAGTTTTCGATGATACCGTTGTGAACAACCGCGACTGGACCCGCTTGATGGGGATGCGCGTTGTCTGTTGTCGGTGCGCCGTGGGTGGCCCAGCGTGTGTGGCCGATACCAGACTTCCCAGCGAGCGGGTTGTGCACCAAAAGATCAGACAGATTCACCAGTTTGCCAACTGCGCGGCGGCGATCGAGCACGCCGTTGTTTACGGTCGCAATACCTGCACTGTCATAGCCGCGATATTCGAGACGACGTAGCGCTTCAACAAGCGTTGGGGCAACTTCATGTTGACCCAGTACCCCTATAATTCCGCACATTATTCGGCCCCTTTCGCTTTTGAAGCTTTCTTTTTCTTTAACATATCGAACAATTTAACAGCTAAGCCAGTTTTGTTCACTTGCGGCGCGCGCGCGATGGCAAGATCTGTGTCTGGCACGTCCTTGGTCACCACTGTGCCGCTGCCTGTCATCGCATTTGCACCGACAGAGACGGGCGCGACGAGCAATGTGTTGGAGCCGATAAAGCTATCCGCGCCAATTTCGGTGTGATGTTTCATCACGCCGTCATAGTTACATGTGATCGTGCCTGCGCCGATGTTTGCGCGCGCGCCCACATGGGCATCGCCCACGTAGGAGAGGTGGTTCACTTTGGCGCCCTCATCAACCACGGCATTCTTGAGCTCAACGAAGTTACCGATCTTGGTGTCCTCCGCAAGTTCTGTGCCCGGACGCAAGCGCGCGTAGGGGCCAACGACCGCGCCGCGGCTGACATGCGCGCCTTCCAAATGGCTGAACGCGCGGATGTGTGCGCCGTTTTCGACGGTGACCTCAGGGCCGAATACAACGTTGGGTTCGATGATCGTGTCCGCGCCGATGTAGGTATCGTGCGAAAGGTACACAGTGTCAGGGGCATGCATTGTCACGCCGCCCTCCATCAGAGCGATGCGCGCCTTCGCTTGGAAAATGGCGTCGGCTTCTGCGAGTTGAACACGGGAATTCACACCCAGCGTTTCACTTTCATCGCAGGTCACAGAAGTGGCGCTCAGGCCCTTCGCTTGGGCGATCTCAACGATATCCGTGAGATAGTATTCACCAGAAGCATTCTCGTTTCCAACCGCATCAATCAGATCAAATAGAACGGAAGACTTGGCGCAAATAACACCGCTGTTGCAAAGCGTTATGGCGCGTTCTTCATCAGATGCATCCTTGAACTCAACAATCTTCGCTAGGCTATCGCCGTTCATAATGAGACGGCCGTATTTGCCTGGATCACGCGCCTCGAAACCCAACACGATCACATCATGGTTTGCGCGTGCCTCGCTCATCTGCTGCAAGGTTTCGGGGCTGATGAAAGGGGTGTCGCCATACAGAACCAGCGCGTCGCCCTCAAAACCGCTGAGCGCGTCTTTCGCCTGCGCAACCGCATGTGCGGTGCCAAGCTGCTCTGTTTGCAAGACCACCTCAGCAGTTTCGTTATAGCCAGTTGCAGCCTTGGACACCGCATCGCTGCCATGCCCTGCGACGACAATCGTCTTTTCGGGTTCTAGCGCTTCTGCGCTTTTCATAGCGTGAACCAACATAGGTGCGCCCGCAACGTGGTGCAGAACCTTGGGCAGGTCAGACTTCATTCGGGTGCCTTTGCCTGCGGCAAGGATAATCAGAGCAATGCTCATATTGTTGAATACTCTTTGCAATTTATTAAACGTCGTTCTACCTAATCCGTGAGAAGCCGCAAGTCGCGTGTGTTCACCTTAGATTGCGGTGTGAAACAAGCGCCGTGTTTTCGCTTAGGTCCGCATGCCTTAGGGGGACATAATGCGCACTGTTATTTTTGATTTGGATGGAACGCTCGCCGACACCAGCGGCGATCTGCTGGCAGCGGCGAATTCCTGCTTTGAGGGCATGGGCTTGGCTGTGCGCCTTAATGCAGCGCAAGATGCAGGAACGGCGGTGCGCGGTGGGCGCGCGATGCTGACGGCGGGCCTTGAGCGCGAGACAGGTCAACCAGCGGATCAAGCTGTGATCGATGAACAGTTTCCAAATCTGCTTAAAGCCTATGAAACGGCGATTGATGTGCACACAA
>NZ_JBDWVM010000444.1:0-4845 GCF_039984035.1 Planktotalea sp.
CAGAATTCGAGGGCATTGATGTATCAGGCGTGTCAGCCACATCGAGCGATAGTGATGCCGACACTTTAGACGGTGGTACTGGCGATGATCACATCTTCCTAGAAGCTGGTGATAGCGGCATTGGCGGCACTGGTTTGGACACATTCTATCTTGATGGCGATGCAACACCGACCGCAACGGCAACGATTGCGGATTATGATGCAGCGGATGACACGATCATCGTGCAACACACAGGTGCGACTGCTCCGGTCGTGACAGTTGACACCACTGGCGCTGACGCGATTATTTCGCTCGATGGAACAGCTGTTGGGACCGTCACAGGTAATACGACGCTGACAGCGGCAGATATCACGTTGGTGGAACTCTAAACGCAGCGCTTCTTTTCGCAAATCAACGACTAAACCGAGATCTCTGATCCATGCTACCCTCGCCGTACATATTACGGCGGGGGTTTTCGACAATGCGGCTTATTAAATTAGCGTTATGGCTCGGTTCACGCGCCCTTTTGACGTTGTGCTTCGTTTCAAGCCTATATTTCGTCGCTGCTCTTCTGGGTGCGGTGCATGTCGGTAAGCAAAGCCCGGAACATAATTCATCACGCAAGGTCCAGATCGGATTGCTCCAAGGACCAATACACTACGATTTGCTCCTGCCGCTTTCCCCAACCACAAATGAGCACTTTGATTGGTTGAAACGGGCTGGTTTGGCTTTGGACCATCCACAAGCAGAATGGATGATCGTGGGTTGGGGCGCGCGCGAATTCTACACAAGTACTGGCACCTATAAGGATGTTTCAAGTAAAAGCATTCTGCGCGCAATCACGGGCGATCAATCCGTCATGCGGGTTGATATTGCAGGTCCGGTGACAAAGGACGCCCCCTTGCGCTGGGTTTCCTTGAGCGATGCAGACTATCAAAAGCTCCTAGCATCTGTCACCGGTTCTTTCGTAGATGGCGATACGACACATCCACTCCATATTGATGGCTTTAACGCCTATGACATGTTCTTTCCTGCGAAAGGGCGATTTCATGTTTTTCAAACCTGCAACGTCTGGATCGGGAAAATGATGCGCGCTGCAGATGTGCCATTCGGGCGATGGACGCCGATCCCATTGTCGGTGACTCTTTCTCTTCGTCTCGGCGCAAATTGATCACCTTAGAGACTGGAACCAAACGCGCGCGCATGGCATGACGGTAGCTGAATTTGATAGGGAGACGAAAATGTCTGACGCGTTCGGCAAAGGATGCCATCTTCACCTCATTGATGGCTCTGCATTCATCTTTCGCGCCTATCATGCGCTGCCCCCACTGACGCGCAAATCCGACGGAATGCCCATTGGCGCCGTATCTGGTTTCTGCAACATGTTGCAGCGCTATGTTGAGGGAAATGCCGGCAGCGATGTTACTCATGTCGCCGTGATTTTCGACAAGGGCAGCCACACATTTCGCAATGACATGTATGACCTCTATAAGGCAAATCGCGACGCGATGCCCGAAGACCTGCGCCCGCAAATGCCACTAACACGCCGTGCGACTGAAGCCTTCAACATCGCCTGTGAAGAAATCGAAGGCTACGAGGCCGACGACATCATCGCGACCCTCGCCGTACAGGCGCGCGCCGCTGGCGGACGCTGCACGATCATTTCATCGGATAAAGACCTGATGCAATTGGTCGGTGGCGGCGTTGAAATGTTTGATGCGATGAAGCAAAAGCGCATTGACCGTGACGGCGTTCACGAGAAATTTGGCGTTTATCCCGAAGGCGTCGTCGACGTGCAGGCCCTCGCGGGTGACTCGGTCGATAACGTACCGGGCGCGCCTGGCATTGGTATCAAGACTGCGGCGTTATTAATCAACGAATATGGTAATCTGGAAGAACTGCTCGACCGCGCTGGCGAAATCAAACAGCCCAAGCGCCGCCAGACGTTGATCGACAACCGCGAACAGATTGAGCTGAGCAAGCGCCTTGTTCAACTGGATTGCGAAACGCCGCTGGGCTTCACTTTGGATGATCTCGTCGTCAAAGAACCAGAGGCTGACAAGCTGCTTGGCTTCCTAGCCGAAATGGAGTTCCGCACGCTGACTAAACGTATCTCTGACATGCTCGGCGCGGAGATGCCAACGATTAAAGATACGCCAACCGCAGTCGCAGCAGACGCGCCAGAAGCAGTGCCCTTTGATGCTGAAAAATATGAATGTGTGCGCGATCTCGCAGCGCTTCAACCTTGGATCGATCACGCCATCGCACGTGGATATGTCGCAGTGGACACAGAGACCACTGGCCTCAACGACATGCGTGCCGATCTCGTAGGCATCTCGCTTTGCACAGAAGCGGGCAAGGCGTGTTACATCCCGTTGGCACATAAAGATGCGGGCACCGATGATCTTTTCGGTTCTGATGATCTGGCCGATGGGCAGATCGATCTGGAAGCTGCGATTGCCGCGCTGAAGCCGCTGCTTGAAGACCCTAGCGTCATGAAAATCGGCCAGAACATGAAGTACGACGCGAAGATTTTCTCGCGGTACAGCATTGATATTGCACCTATCGACGACACAATGCTCCTGTCCTATGCGCAGCACGCGGGCCTGCATAACCACGGCATGGATTCGCTGTCTGAACGTTACCTCGATCACACACCGATCCCGATCAAACCGCTGCTTGGCACAGGCAAATCCGCGATCACATTTGACCGCGTTCCGATTGATCAAGCGACAGCTTACGCAGCCGAGGATGCGGACATCACTCTGCGCCTCTGGCAACATTTGAAACCCTCGCTCCACGCTGCGAAAACCACCCGCGTTTATGAAACGATGGAGCGTCCTTTGGTCCCTGTGCTTGCTCAAATGGAGCGCAATGGCATCAAAGTTGATCGCGACACGCTATCCCGCATGTCCAACGCCTTTGCCCAGAAAATGGCTGGGCTTGAAGCGGAAATCCATGAATTGGCAGGGCGTCCGTTTAACGTTGGTAGCCCAGCGCAAGTGGGTGAAGTGCTCTTTGACGAAATGGGTCTTGAGGGCGGTAAAAAGGGTAAAACTGGCAAATACGCGACTGGTGCAGATGTACTGGAAGACCTTGCAACCGAACATGAAATGCCGCGCCGCGTGCTTGATTGGCGTCAACTGTCCAAGTTGAAATCCACATACACAGACGCGCTGCAAGAACACATCAACCCCGACACAGGCCGCGTTCACACGTCTTACTCCATCGCGGGTGCCTCAACAGGCCGCCTCGCCTCCACCGATCCAAACCTACAAAACATCCCGATCCGATCTGAAGAAGGTCGCCGCATCCGTGAAGCTTTCGTCGCTGAACCTGGCAAAGTCCTGGTCGCGCTCGACTACTCTCAGATCGAGCTACGCATCCTCGCCCATGTCGCCAATATCGACAGCCTGAAACAGGCCTTCCGTGATGGCCACGACATCCACGCCATGACCGCGTCAGAAATGTTCGATGTGCCGCTTGATGAAATGACGCCCGACGTGCGCCGCCAAGCCAAAGCGATCAACTTCGGTGTGATTTATGGCATCTCCGGTTTCGGCCTCGCCCGCAATCTGCGCATCCCACGGAAAGAGGCGCAAGGCTTCATTGACCGCTATTTTGAGCGCTTTCCGGGCATCAAGGAATACATGGATGACACCGTGAAATTCGCCAAGGAACATGACCGCGTTGAAACGCTGTTTGGCCGCGTTATCCACACGCCCAACATCAGCGCCAAAGGACCGCAAGCAGGCTTTGCCAAACGCGCCGCCATCAACGCCCCGATCCAAGGCACCGCTGCCGATATCATCCGCCGCGCGATGATCCGCATGCCCGATGCCATCGCCGATCAACCGGCAAAGATGCTGCTACAAGTACACGATGAACTTCTGTTCGAGGTTGAAGACGGTGCGCAGGATCAGCTTATCGCGACGGCAAAAGACGTCATGGAGAATGCCGCCGATCCAGTCGTCAAGCTCGACGTGCCTTTGATCGTCGATGCTGGCCAAGGGGCTAACTGGGCAGAGGCGCATTAATGATTAACGATTGGCCTCAAATGAAAGCCTTCGCGCTGTCCTTGGGCCTGCCAAAGGTCGAAGAATCCACAAGCTGGGGTAATGAAGTTCTCAAGGCGCACGGCAAACTCTGGGTCTGGTGGAGTCCCTATGTGGAGGCGGCGCTTTTCAAATGCGATAAGGAAGAGCGCGAAATCCTGCGTGCAGCAGACCCCGAAACCTTTATCCACCACAAACATTACGAATCCCACAACCTCATCCTCGTTGCTGCAGGCCACATTGATGAGGGATGGGCAGAAGCGCGGCTTCGCTCCGTCTGGCGCGCACAGGCCCCAAAACGTTTCTTAAAAGACTGGGACACTCAAAACTCCTGAGCCGCCCGCATCTTCATCTTTCCAAATAAACTTCCGCCGGAGGCTCCTCAGCCCTCAAGTTCCGCTGACGGAATGATCTGAAAGAATACGCCGTTCGACCAAAGCCCGAACCATCCCTCATGATGCGCGCCGATGTCGACCAAGCGATAGAAACTCTTGCGGTCAATCAACGCCTCAAGCCCCGCGCGCACCATCACATAGGGCGATGGTTCACCTGTTTCAGGATCGCGCACGACGCGAATGGGATGGTCTGGACCAGCCGCGACAAAATCCCCGACATGGGTCTCAAACGTCAGAACGTCATCCACATGTTCGAAATCCACCGCCACGAATGGCGCGTCTTCGACCTCGATCCCAACCTTTTCGACGGGTGTCACCAGAAAATACTTGCCGTCTTCCAGTTTCAAAATCGAAGAAAACAGCTTTACCAGCTCAAATCTGCCGATGGGCGTGCCCATATAGAACCAAGTGCCATC
>NZ_JBDWVM010000445.1:0-5979 GCF_039984035.1 Planktotalea sp.
AGCGCGCAAGGGAACCGGTTTTGATCTGGCCACAGTTGGTCGCAACGGCGAGATCGGCAATCGTTGCATCCTCCGTTTCGCCAGAGCGGTGTGACATCACGTTGGTGAACCGCGCGCGGTGGGCCATGTCGACAGCTTTAAGAGTTTCGGACAACGTCCCGATTTGATTCACTTTTACCAGCATGGAGTTCGCGCTACCGCGTTCGATACCCATCGCCAGACGCTCTGGATTGGTGACGAACAAATCATCGCCCACAAGCTGAATGCGATCACCGATCAGATCAGTCAGCGCTTTCCAGCCATCCCAATCGTCTTCGTCCATACCGTCTTCAATAGAGATGATCGGATAGTCGTTCACAAGCGCTTCGAGGTATTTGGCGTTCTCTT
Organism: Planktotalea sp.; assembly: GCF_039984035.1. Taxonomy (GTDB): domain Bacteria; phylum Pseudomonadota; class Alphaproteobacteria; order Rhodobacterales; family Rhodobacteraceae; genus Planktotalea. Next base: position 388 of record NZ_JBDWVM010000445.1, read on the forward strand.
CGGACGTCAGCGATTTGCCTTCGCCTGCGAAGACGTATTTGCCGTCTTTGTAGTATTCTGTCGCTGCGCAATCGAGCGCGAGGTAAACGTCTTCACCTGGTGTGTAGCCCGCTTTGGTGATGGAGTTCATGATGAAATCCAGCGCTTCGCGGGTGGAGCCAATGTTTGGCGCAAAGCCGCCTTCATCGCCGATACCTGTCGAGAGGCCAGCCGCTGTCAGCTCTTTCTTCAGCGTGTGGAAGATTTCGGAACCCATGCGCACTGCTTCGCGGATGTTGGCCGCAGAAACAGGCATGATCATGAATTCTTGGATGTCGATCGGGTTGTCCGCGTGCTCACCGCCGTTGATGATGTTCATCATCGGAACGGGCAGGGTGCGCGCAGATGTGCCGCCTACATAGCGGAACAATGGTTGCATGGAGAAATCAGCCGCCGCTTTGGCAACCGCCAAGGAGACGCCCAAAATTGCGTTTGCGCCAAGGCGCGCTTTGTTTGGTGTGCCGTCGAGTTCGATCATCATGGAATCGATCAACTCTTGCTCTGTCGCGTCCATGCCTACCAGTTCTTCGGCGATTTCGCCGTTGACGGCTGCGACGGCTTCTAGAACGCCTTTGCCCATGTAGCGTGCTTTGTCGCCATCGCGCTTTTCAACCGCTTCATGTGCGCCTGTAGAGGCACCAGAGGGAACGGCCGCGCGGCCCATTGTGCCGTCTTCGAGCACAACATCGACCTCAACAGTTGGGTTGCCCCGGCTGTCTAGGATTTCGCGGGCATGGATATCAATAATAGCGCTCATGGGAGGGGCGTCCTTTTATGATTTTAAAGTTGAGGCTTCATTACACTGGGTAAACCGCAGAGGAAACCCTGTTAGCGCCTTAACTGTTAGCGTTAACATTGGCGTTTCTTTCCCGCCACATCACAAACAGGCCTGATCCGATGACAATCGCCGCACCGACAAGGGTCAGGGCGTCAGGGCGTTCATTGAAAAAGAGCACTGCGAGGATCAAAGCAAAGACTAAGCGCGTGTATCGGAAGGGCGTGACATAAGAGACGTCACCGCTGCGCATAGCGGCGGTGATTGCGTAGTAACCAATTGCGTTGAAGGCAGAGGCGAGAAGGGCAAAGCCCCAACCAGGTAGGCTCGGCAGGGCATGGGGGCCTGTGAAGGGCATTAAGAGCAGACCAGCAAGGATCAGAACCGCTGTGCCCCATGTCGCCAATTGGAAGGTGCCCACGTTTTGCGGCATCGTGCGCGTGATCAAATCGCGCGAGGACAGCGCCATAGCAGCGCCAACAGCAAAAAGCGCGCCGACGGAGACACCATCAGCATCAGGACGCAGCATCAGCAAAACACCAAAGAAACCGATTGCGACGGCAATCCATCTGCGTGGGCCGACGTGTTCCTTCAACATGAGCGCCGCGCCAATTGTTACAAAGAGCGGAACGCCTTGCAGCAAGGCAATAACGAGCGAGAGCTCTCCATTGGCCAAGGCGCTGACAACACAGATCGCAGCGATACCTTCAATAAAGTTGCGCAGAACCACTTTGCGTGACCAGAGCAGCGGCGAAATCGGCGGTTGGCCTGCGCGTTGAGCGAGAAAGGCAAAAACCAAGGCGCTCGGCACGGACATCAGAATCAAAAGCACGGCAACCGACATATAGGTCGAGCCGAATTTCACGAATGCATCTGCCACAGCAAAGAAGGCCATGGAAAAGATCATTAAAAGCGCCGCGCGGGTGTTTCCCACGCTCTATTGCGCCTTGGGCTTTATGGGAACGCCGTAGAGTTCGAGTTTATGACCCTTTAGTTCATAGCCAAGACGCTTTGCGATACGCTCTTGCAGCTCTTCGATCTCAGGATCGACGAATTCGATCACTTCGCCAGAGTTCATATCAATAAGGTGATCATGATGATCACGCTCTGCATCTTCATAGCGGGCGCGGCCATCGCCGAATTCGAGTTTATCGAGAATGTCGGCTTCTTCAAACAGCTTGACGGTGCGGTACACCGTTGCAATTGAAATGCTGCAATCGAGCGCAGAGGCGCGCGCATAGAGCTCCTCTACATCGGGATGATCATCACTGGATTCCAGAACAGAGGCAATGACCCTGCGTTGGCCTGTCATGCGCAGGCCTTTGGCCTCGCAGCGCTCAATGATTGTTTTGTCGGCCATAGTCTCGAGTTCCTGCGCGGTTGGACTGATGGTGTAGCGCAACGTTTGGTGCGGGAAAAGGGGCGCTGCGCTTGACTCGAGCCTACATTAGGATCATGTGCGGCACAAATGCTGCAAGATGTGTTGAAACGGGGTCTTGGATGATCCTGAGCACAGCCTAAAACGGGCACAGCGGCAAAGAGATCCCTAAAGGACAAAATCCGTTGAGTGAATTTGAATCGATGGGCCTGCCCGAACGGTTAGTGAACCGTTTGAACGACCTAGGCCTTAAACAACCGACCCCTATCCAAGCGCGCGCAATCCCTGAGGCGTTGAATGGCCATGACGTGCTTGGCCTTGCGCAGACCGGCACCGGTAAAACCGCCGCCTTTGGTCTGCCGCTGATCACGCTATTGAGCGAAAACCCGGGCCGACCATCGCCCAAGACTGTGCGCTCCCTCGTACTTGCGCCGACGCGTGAACTCGCAGGGCAGATTGTTGAAAACCTAAAGGCCTATACCCAAGGCACGCCAATCAAGGTGGCTTTGGTCGTGGGCGGTGCATCCATCAACGTGCAATCTAAGCGCCTTGAAAAGGGCGTGGACATCCTTGTGGCGACACCGGGTCGTTTGCTTGATCTACTGGATCGCCGTGCGCTGACATTGAATGAATCGCATTTCTTGGTGCTTGATGAAGCGGATCAAATGCTTGATCTCGGCTTTATCCACGCGCTGCGCAAAATTGCAGAACTTCTGCCAGAACAACGCCAGACGATGCTCTTCTCGGCTACAATGCCAAAGCAGATGAACGAAATCGCTGGCGCATATCTCAAAAGCCCACGCCGCATTCAGGTTTCTGCACCGGGCAAGGCTGCGGATAAGGTCACGCAGGTCGTGCACTTCATCGCAAAGACGGAAAAGCAATCGCTGCTGATCGAGCTGTTGAAAGAGCACAAAGACGAGCGCACGCTGGTCTTTGGCCGCACGAAACATGGCTGTGAAAAGCTGATGAAACAATTGGTCGCGAAGGGTTTTTCTGCGACCTCTATTCACGGCAATAAGAGCCAAGGCCAGCGCGAGCGTGCATTGGCTGCGTTCAAAAAGGGTGAAGTCAAAGTACTCGTCGCGACGGATGTTGCCGCGCGTGGCCTCGATATCCCTGATGTGAAACACGTTTATAACTATGAGCTGCCGAATGTTCCGGACGCCTATGTGCACCGCATCGGGCGCACCGCGCGTGCGGGCAAAGACGGCGCCGCGATTGCCTTCTGCGCACCGGACGAGATGGACCTACTCAAGGACATCGAAAAGACCATGAAGATTTCGATCCCTGTGGCCTCTGGCACGCCTTGGGTTGATTTCGATGGCCCATCTGCCAAGAGCCGTTCAGGTATGGGCGGACGTGGCAAAGGCGGCGGCGGTGGCCGTGGTCGCCCCGGCGGCGGTGGCGGTAGACCGGGCGGCGGTGGTCGTCGCGGTGGCAAGCCAGGCGGCGGAGGGCGCCCCCAAGGAAGCGGTGAAGGCGGCAAGCCTGCAGGTGGTGGCGGCAGACGTCGCCGTAAAGGCGGCGGCGGTGGCGGTAAGCCAAGCGCTTAAGTCAAGACGAATGAGTGATTTAAGGAGGGGCTGGGAAACCAGCCCTTTTTTATTGTCGAAAAAAGAATGGCCATTGTAGTGAGCTCGAGCACGACGCGCGAATGCGTCTTTTCTCTTGTTTGTTGCTGGGAGTTGAAAGACAAAACCTCTATTTATCAAAATTCATTCCAACTGAAAGAAATTGAAATTATGTAAGGTCAAGGGTAATTCTCTGAATTGTTACAATAGGTGCTAGTATTTAAAAATGAATATCCTCTTTATTTGCAGTATGAACAAATGGCGCAGCCCGACAGGAGAGGCGATATTTCGACGGCATGAATTGATAAACACGCGCTCCGCTGGAACAAGTCGAAAGGCGCGTCGGCAGGTGAATGAAGCAGATATTTGTTGGGCCGATGTGATTTGTGTGATGGAGGAAAAACACCTTTCGCGTTTGAGAACTGATTTTCGAAAAGCGTTAAAACACAAAGTCCTCCACGTTCTCGACATTCCCGATGATTATCAATTTATGGACCCTGAGTTGATCGAATTGATCACTGACGCAGTGGAGCCAATGATCGATGTGGTTAACTGAGGTTAGAGAGAATGAAAGTTTTTGTAACATGATTGCCGTAAGGAATTATTTGTTGATTTCGCTTTGCGCAACAATTGCCTCACTTGTTATGATAGTCGTCTGGTTGTTTCTCTCGGGGGCGCAGTCTGTTTCGCAAACTTTTCCTATACGCTTTCTTCCGTTAGCGGTCGGAGTTACGTTTTTGTATGCTCTGATTTACTCTGGTGGTTATTTGATTGTTAGAGCTTTTCGATCTCTTGGAATTCAGTCCAGTGGAGCTGAAGCGCTAATTCTAGTGCTCTATTTGACAGGATTTATGATCCCAAAAGCGTTGAACCTCTATAAGAAAGTGAATTTAGAACCTTCAATGGAGGCACATCAGTTTTTGGTATTGTTGATGGTCGTCTGCGCTGCTTCTGCTAAGTTTGCAGCATGCTATTTGAAGGATTAAAGGCGCATTTGTTTAAAAAGACGAGTATCCTCTGTTTGCTGCGCAACCAAAGGAGGATGCCGCGACACATATGTGCGCGGCATTCATGTTCTTGATTAGGCTATAGACTTACCCCGTCACACCCATCTGCATGTTGAGCATCTGCGCCGTGGCCTGATCAATGCCGAGCGCGTCGGCGAGGGCGGCCATGTAGGCTTTTTCCGCAGGTGTATCGACACGGATCGACATCATGGACATGGAATACAGCTGAATTTTCTGCGCGTCTGGTGTGTCAGCGGCAAGGGCTTCAACGTCGACTGGCGCGGCCAGTTGTTCTTGAACGAATGCGATGTCTTCTGCATCAGCATCTTCGCCAACGGTTTCCAAAATCTTCGCGCGTTCTGAATCGTCGATGTCGCCATCGCATTTCGCGGCTTGGATCATCGCGCGTAGCATCAATGCGGCTGTTGCTTCTGCATCTGGTGCGACGGGTGTGTCAGCGCCAAAGCCATCAAGCATATCGCCCACGCCTTTGCCGCCCATCGCAGCCGCGCCGCCAAGTGCCGCGAAGACGCCAGCAAGGCCCGCACCGCCAGCAGCGCCGCCCATGGAGGAGAGCAATCCGCTCGCATCTGCTTCGTTGCCTTCCGCCGCTGCGTTGCCGCCGCCCATGAGACCGCCGAGCATGCCTTGAATGTCCATGCCACCGCCCGCTGCGCCGCCTGTCATTTGCTGCATCATAGCCGCCATCGGATTTGCGCCTGCATCGCTGCCCTCTGAGCCGCCGGTCAATTTACCCATCATGTCAGCCATTGGATTGGACGCGGCTTCGCCTTCAGCGCTCGCGCCGCCGCCCATCAT
>NZ_JBDWVM010000446.1:0-3975 GCF_039984035.1 Planktotalea sp.
GGATTGATCGAACGCTGCAAGCCCCTGCTCCAAGCGCCACTTTGGCGCAGCGCCAAGGTCATCGACCAAATCATCCCTAATAAACACCGGAATAACGGGTGCGCCGGATGCGCAAGCTGCACTTAGCGCCGCGTGATCGGACAGACGTAAATCACGCCTGAACCAGAGCAGGATTGGTTTTTGAGCGCTCATCGCGACGGTCCTCTTGTCCATTCATTTATTGTAATACGGACGGGGGCCGCATTTAGATCAAAGAATATCGTCTAAAGCATTCAAAAGCTGATCAATTTCGCCCTCGGACGTGTAATGCGTGAAGCTCAACCGCAGCACACCTTTGTCCAGATCAACGCCCATCGCGGACAAGGGTCGCTGCGCGTAGAAATCGCCGCCCCCTGCCATGATGCAATGTTTCGCCAAATCTGCTGCCAATTGCCCTGCATTCGCGGCGCTCGCTAGGGCGACGGTTGGCGCGCGTAAAGTGGCATCGCTTGGCCCAATGAGGCGAACAGAATTCTTGGCAGACACATAGTCGAGGAGCGGTTGCAGCAAGGCGACTTCATGCGCGCGCATCAGATCGTGTACGCCTGCGCCGCGCGTTGCGGCATCGCCCGTCAGCCCATGGTGGTCCGCCAATGCATCGATGTAATCCGCCATGCCAGCGCTTGCTGCGACTTGCGCATGGTCCGGCCCCGCTGGCGTAAACCGATAATAAAGCGTGCCGCTGTTGAAATGGTGCCCTTGGTTCGGCAAGGCCATGCCAAGCCCGCGGCGCATGACCATGATCCCTTGGTGAGGGCCATATGTTTTATAGGCGGAAAACAGATAGATATCCGGTCCCAAATCACCCACATCCGGAATGCCGTGGGGCGCATAGGACACGCCGTCGACGCAGACAAAGGCGCCTGCCGCATGAGCCATCGCGGTGATTTCCGTCACAGGATTGATTTCACCCACGACGTTGGAGCAATGGGGAAAACAGACAAGGCGGACATTTTCATCGAGCAATTCTTCCAGATCGGCAGGATCAAGATGGCCGGTTTCAGGATCGATCTGCCATTCACGAATTTCGATGCCGCGCTCGGCCAAACGCCGCCAAGGGCCTGAGTTCGCTTCATGGTCCTGATTGGTGACGATGATCGCCTCGCCCTCTGCTATGAAACTCGCGAAGGCTTGGGCCAGCACATAGGTGTTTTGCGTGGTCGATGGGCCGAAGGACACTTCATCCGTGTCCACGCCCATAATCGCGGCAAGGCGCGCGCGTGCTTCATCCATTTCTTCGCCCGCAAGGCGCGAGGCGTCATAGGGCGCGTAGGGCTGGACTTTTCGCTGCGTGTAATAGCGCGTCAACCGGTCAATTACCGCGCCGCAGGTATAACTACCCCCCGCATTTTCAAAGAAAGCCTGCCCTTGCAAAGATGCTTCTGAAAACGCTGGGAATTGAGCGCGTACAAAATTCAAATCAAGTGTCATCAGCTTCCCTCCAATACAGGGCGAGACAAACGCAAAACGCCCCGATGCGCAAGCACCGAGGCGTTTCATTGTTCATTCAATGCGGGTTATTCCGCAGGCGTGGCCGCCCCTATTTCGGAATGTGTTGTCGGCACTCCCAAAGCCTCGCGACGACCGTCATTAAAGATCGCTTTGATCAACCCTAAGCACATCAACACCATCACGAATGAGAACGGTAAAGCACCAATCACCATTGCTGTTTGGATGGCACTAGTCCCGCCAGAGATCAGCAATCCGCCAACGACCAAGGCCAGCGCCGCACCCCAGAATAGGATATGTGGACGCGCTTTTGGACCTTCATCACCAGCCGCATTGATCGTGTTAACAATCAAAACAGCAGAGTCAGCTGAGGTGACCAAGAATGTCATCAACAAGACAACAATCATAACAGCCATGCCCCATGCCAACGCTTGGCTGATCGGTGACAACATAAATTCGGTCATTGCGAAAATCTTGTCGCCATTGGCCGCATCAAGGATAACGCCATTTGCAGCGCCGTTTAGTTCCAGATCAACGGCCGTGCCGCCAGCCCATGCGAACCAGACAAAACACATCAGCGACGGAACGATCATCGCGCCAAGCACGAATTCACGAATGGTCCGGCCGCGGGAAATCCGTGCGAGGAACAATCCAACAAATGGCGCAAAGGCAATCCACCAGGCCCAATAGAACACAGGCCACCAACCTTGCCACTGTGCCAGTTTGAAGGCTTCAGAACCGTCGACGCCATCAGATCGATACACGTTAAAGCTCAGCCATGGCAGTGATGTAAGATAGTCCCAAATCCCGACAAAGAACGCGGTCGCACCGAAGAACGTCGCGCCAAAGATAATGAAGAAGCCCAGCAACAAAATCGACAAAACCATGTTGATATTGGAAAGCCACTTAATCCCTTTGCCGACACCTGAAAGCGCCGATAATGTTGATGCGCCCATAATCACAAGTAACGCAACGACGATACCGACTGTGGTCGCCGAACCGTCTTCCATAGCAAGACCACCGATACCGATCCGCGTCAGACCAGCGACAAATTGCTCCACGCCAAATCCTAGCGTTTGAGCAACGCCCAAAATCGTTGCCACAACAGCAACAATATCAATGATGTGTCCCAGCGTTCCAGACAATGCTTTGCCAAAAAGCGGCGTCATTGCTGAGCGAATAGTCAACGGTAACCCACGACGATAAGAAAAGAACGCAAGCGCAAGTCCCGCAACCGCGTAGCAAGCCCATGCACCTAAGCCCCAGTGAAGAAACGACCAAACATACGCTTCACGCACATTGTTTGCGTCAAGCGCAGTTGTTGTGCCTTGGATGACAGCGGGGTTATTTTTAAAGTGAGCGATTGGTTCCGCGACCGCCCAAGTCAACATGCCTACACCGATACCGGCGCCAAACATCATTGAGAACCAAGAGAAGTTGCTAAATTCAGGCTTTTCGCCCGCTTGTCCCAAATTCAATCGCCCAGCTGTTGGCCAAAGAGCAAGCCCGAGACAGACGATGACAAAGAAGGCGACAACCCAAATATACCAAGACGCAAAGTTGTTCAAAATGGCGGCGTTCCACGTGCCCAGCACATTGCCTGCTTGCGTCGGCCAAAAGATGCACCAAACAACGAGGATGCTGATAATGATCTTGGAGACCACAGTCACATTCACGCTAAATCCGCCGTAAAAACCACTATCAGCGGTTTTTATCGGTAGGTCAGTCAAAGGAGGTTTCATGAAGCCGATCCCTGTTTTGTGTATATGTGGGATCAGCGTATCACACTTTCGTGAAACGCCTAATTTTTTAACTTTTGGCCTGTATTTCGGACACTAAAGCGCGCCTGCTATGCGTTCTGCATGCGCCTTGATCGCATCCATCTCACCCATCTTGCCCGGCGCTCGCAGCGCGACGCCTTCATGGCGGGGGTGGATGTGAAAATGCAAATGGAACACTTCTTGACCGCCGGCTGCCTCTGAGAATTGCAACAGGCTAATGCCATCCGCATCAAAGGCTTTCATGCAGGCATTTGACACTTTGTTCACCGTCGCCATGCAAGCAGCAAGCTGTTCGGGCGTCGCGTCCAGAATATTGCGGCATGGGGTCTTCGGAATGACGAGGCAATGACCATCACTGCGCGGCATGATATCCATGAAACAATAGGTGTCATCGTCTTCATAGACTTTGAAGCTGGGGATTTCGCCGCGTAAAATTTTAGCGAAAATATTATCGTTGTCGTAGCTCATCTTTGGCCTCATTTCCTTAATCTGTTGACCTGACTTTACGCTTTGGCTTACGCGCTCTGCAAGCCCAGCTCGCGCCGCAGTTTCAACGCGCCATTGCCTGCCTGCAGATCAAACCCAAGCCGTTCATAAAAGCCCCGCGCCGCCGTGTTCTGCGCCATCACGCCAAGGGTGACAGTGCTGCATCTGTTCAACTCCGCGAAATCGCAGGCCGCCGCCATCAATGCGCGCCCGACCCCCT
>NZ_JBDWVM010000447.1:0-3963 GCF_039984035.1 Planktotalea sp.
AAAATGGGGGATTCCATAGGTGTACGGGGGGCAATCCCTTGCCCTTGGCTGCCGCTTTGGCAGATGCCGCGATGCCTGCAGCATCAGGTGTCACAATATTTTGTTTGATCATGGTTTTGCTATTTGTCCTCTGGGCCTTAGTCTCATAGCATCAGAGCAAGAGTTCAAGGGAGAGTTGTTATGTCCAGTGCAGAAGACCTAGTCGCCGATATCGAAACACTGGGCGAACGTCTGGCAGAGGCCAAGGCCTCGATTACCCAACGCTTCATCGGACAAGAACGCGTCGTTGACCTCACGCTCTCCGCGCTTCTTTGCGGGGGTCATGCCTTGTTGATTGGTCTTCCGGGGCTTGGGAAAACCCGTCTGGTGGAAACCCTGTCCACCGTTATGGGTCTCAACGGCAATCGCGTCCAGTTCACCCCTGATTTGATGCCTGCGGATATTCTTGGCTCTGAAGTTCTTGAAACCGCGTCTGATGGTAGCCGCGCGTTCAAATTTATAGAAGGCCCGATCTTCTGCCAGCTCTTGATGGCCGACGAAATCAACCGCGCCTCGCCGCGTACACAATCGGCATTGCTACAAGCGATGCAGGAAAAACGCGTCACGATCGCGGGAGAGGAACGCGCGCTCGAAGCTCCCTTCCACGTTCTTGCAACGCAAAACCCGATTGAGCAAGAAGGCACCTACCCTCTGCCAGAGGCGCAGCTTGACCGCTTCTTGGTGCAAATCAACGTGCCTTACCCAACGCGAGATACAGAACGTGACATTCTGATTGCCACAACTGGCGCAACAGAAACCGACGCGCACATTGTCTTCTCAACCGAGGAATTGCTCGCAGCGCAAAACTTGTTGCGCCGTATGCCTGTTGGAGAAAGCGTCGTCGAAATGATCCTCGATCTTGTGCGTGCCTTCCGCCCTGAAGAACCAGATGCCAGCGCACGAGTGAAAGACACAGTTGCATGGGGGCCTGGCCCGCGTGCTGCGCAAGCGCTCATGCTAACGGTTCGCGCCAAGGCACTTTTAGATGGCCGGTTGGCGCCAACGCCTCAGGACGTACTCGATATGGCGGAGCCTGTGCTTAGCCATCGTATGGCATTGAATTTCGCAGCCCGTGCGCGCGGCGATAGTCTTGCGAACCTTATCAAAGACACTGCGTCCCATCTGACCGGAGCAGAGGCCGCCGCGTGAACAGTCCCCGCGACCTTCGCCTAAATGCAGAACAAGAGGCCGCCAAACTGCCACCGCTTCTCGCGCGGGCAGAACAGTTGGCTGGTACTGTTTTGCTAGGCGAGCATGGTCGCAGGCGCGCGGGCATGGGCGATGATTTCTGGCAATACCGCCCTGTGCAAGCGGGCGACAGCCGCCGCATGATCGACTGGCGGCGCTCGGCGCGCTCAGATACGCAATTTGTACGTGAACGCGAATGGCAAATCGCGCAAAGCGTCATGCTTTGGGTCGATAATTCAGCCTCTATGCGCTTCACCAGCAATTCTGCCTTACCCGAAAAATCGGAACGGGCTGGGCTGATTGCCCTTGCCAGCGCAATCCTGTTGATCAAGGGCGGCGAACGGGTCGGCGTCACGGGAACGGACCTGCCACCGCGCCGCGGGCGCGCTCAGGTTCTGCGTCTGTCTGAACATTTCAGCAAACTCAACGAAGTTGATTATGGCGAACCCGAAGCGCGCGCGATGCTGCCCCATGCGCGCGCTCTATTTGTCTCTGATTTCATGGGCGATATTACTGGTGTTGAAACCGCTCTGAGCAAAGCTGCTGACAGGGGCGTGCGTGGAGTTTTATTACAGGTGCTCGATCCCGTCGAAGAAAATTTCCCGTTCCACGGACGCACGATCTTTGAAAGCGCGGGAAAGTCTGTTCGATTTGAGACACTCAAGGCGAACGATCTCAAGGACAAATACCTCGAAAAACTCGCGGCACGCAAAGACGCCTTGCAACATCTTTGCTCTGTCGCGGGCTGGCAATTTTCGACACATCACACGGATCAATCTGCGCAATCCGCACTGCTTTGGCTCCATCGCGCATTGGAACATTCCTCATGATTGGCGCGCTCGGCTTTACTGCTCCCTGGCTGCTACTCGGCTTGCTCGTTTTGCCAATCCTTTGGATCATTTTGCGTGCCGTGCCACCTGCCCCGATCAAGAGGATTTTTCCTGGGGTTACTCTGCTGCTTGGCCTCAAAGACGAAGAACAGGTCAGTGACCGCACGCCTTGGTGGCTCTTGCTGTTGCGCATGTTGGCAGTGGCGGCTTTGATCATCGGTTTTGCTGGTCCGGTTCTGAACCCGCGAGATCAAGACGTTGGCACTGGCCCGCTTTTGGTCGTCATGGATGCCAGCTGGGCCAGCGCGCCAGATTGGCCCGCGCGCATCGATATGCTCGAACGCACCCTTGGGGATGCTGCCCGCGCCAATCGCACTGCAGCCTTGCTGAATCTCAGCCGACCTGAGCCAATCACGTTCCAATCCGCGACCAATATTCAAAGCACGTTAGCGGGATTACAGCCTTCAGCTTGGCAACCAAGTCAAACAGCCGAAGAAATCGAAGCGTTTTTGCCAGACACGAGCTTCGATACGATTTGGGTTTCTGATGAGCTCGCTCAAGAAAATCGTTCTGACATTGCCGCGATTTTTGAACGTCGCGGCACGATGCGGGTTCTGCGTAGCGACAATGAAACCATCGCCCTCGCCCCATCGCGATTCGAGGGTGGTGTCACCATTTTGGAAGCCCGCCGCGCTATCGCCGGCCCTGCGCGCACCGAAAACATCGAGGTGCATGGCAAGGATCCTTCTGGCGCCGCACGCATTTTGGCGAACATCGACATCAACTTCGACACGGGTGCTACGAGCACTATCGCAGAACTTTCCCTTCCAGCCGAATTGCGCGCGCGGATCACTCATTTTGCCATTTCTGGCATTCGATCCGCGGGGGCGCAAACGCTGTCTGACGATACCCTTCGTCGACGCGAGGTCGCGTTGATCGCAGGGCGCGAAGACCGCGAAGGGCTGGAATTACTCTCGCCGCTGCACTACCTGCGCCAAGCCTTGCAACCCAATGCAGAACTGCTTGAGGGCAGCCTGACCGACACATTGCCCGCCGCCCCTGACGTGGTGATTCTGGCCGATGTCGCAGCGCTTGCCCCTGCCGAAGATGTAGCCCTGCAGGAATGCGTCGAAGCGGGTGGTTTGCTCGTTCGATTTGCTGGCCCCCGCCTTGCCGCGAGCGATGTGAGCCGCTCTATCGAAGACGCGTTGATGCCTGTTCGTTTGCGTGCGGGCGGGCGTACAGTTGGCGGCGCGATGAGTTGGGGAACGCCTAAAGAGCTTGCTCCCTTTACCGAAGACAGCCCCTTTTTCGGGCTCTCCCTCGCGGATGATGTGAGCATTCGCTCGCAAGTCATGGCACAACCTGACCCGACGCTTGCCGCGCGTGTTATCGCCAGCTTGAGCGATGGCACCCCACTGGTCACCCGCAAACCCTTTGGCGAGGGGCAAGTCGTGTTGTTCCACGTCACGGCCAATGCCGAATGGTCCAGCTTGCCGCTTTCTGGTCTTTTTGTTTCTATGCTCGACCGCCTTGCCATTTCATCGCTTGCTGGCGCGCCTTCGGCGGATGATCTCGCTGGCACCACTTGGCAACCGCTCCGCGTTCTGGACGGTTTTGGCCGTATCTCTGATGCGGGTGCATTGAACGGTGTCTCTGGCGATTTGCTGTTGAGCGATCCGTTGAGCGCGACGCTTCAACCCGGTTTGTACGAGGGAAAATCGCGTAGCATCGCCCGAAATGTAATCAGCGCCGATACGCAATTAGAAACCGCAACATGGCCCAGTGGCACCGACATTCATCTGATCCAACCGCAACCGGAAACGCCCCTCGCTGGCATCTTGCTTGGTCTTGCCCTTGTGCTTCTGACGCTCGATATTCTTGCCTCGCTTGCCATGTCAGGTCG
>NZ_JBDWVM010000448.1:0-20488 GCF_039984035.1 Planktotalea sp.
ATGGATTTAGGGAGCGGCCAAGACACACTTACCTTTGGTGACTACGCATTTCTGGACGGCATGCTGAGCATTGAACAACCCTTCGATACCATTGGCGATACTTACTCTTTTGGTGATAACGCGGCTCAAGCCAACGGAAGCATTGAACTGGAAGCAGGTTTCGGGGATGACACAATAACCTTTGGTGCAAATGATGGTGCCAATAGCGGTTATATTTTTGTTCAGAGCAGATCTGGCGCGGATCAGATTAGCTTTGGCACAGGTGCTGAAAACCTTGATATAGACTTGGGCTCTGGGACTTCAAGAATGGGCGATGGCGATAGCGATACGTTGACCTTCCTTGGCACGGTTACAAGCACACGCATCTCGAGTTGGGAGCACGGCGTCGACCTAATTACCTTCACCGCTTCAACTGGCCTTTGGACGGCTGTAGATGGCGCCAACGGATGGAAAGTTTTCACAAGTATTGATGGTCAATCGTTCAATGTCAGTGGCGCTGCAGGCTTTGAGGCCACTGAGATCGTGTCCGGTCTGAGCTACAACACCGCGCCCAGCTATGTAGGAATGGGTGATGTGACAGACGACGCTGGCAATCACTATTATGACATGGGTCTCGCTGGTTCTGGCACAGAGGCGGCAACCTTTGATCTGAACGCACTCTTTAGCGATCTGGACGCGGCTGTTGGCGACAGCTTTACCATTTCTGTAGATGCGCTGTCTGCTGGTCTGTCCCTCACAGATGGCGTTCTCAGCGTTCTGAACACAGGCGCTGCACTCGCGCACACGGCTGCGGGCGATCATGTGGTGAACGTCACCGCGACCGATGCGAGCGGTGCAAGCGTGACGCAAACCCTGCGACTGTCCATCGCGCTTGATCATGACTTTGGTGACACTGCCACCGTGAGCAGCGTTACTGGATCGAGCTTCGACGATAGGGTCACATTTGGCGAATACCCCGCGGTTTTCTCAAGCATGACTGTTTCGTTGGGGGAAGGCGAAGATACCCTTATCTTCGCAGATCGCGGCGGTGTTGAAAGCACGTTAACGCTCGATACGGGCGCGGATGATGACACAATCGAGTTTGGTCATTTCGCCGCTGTGACGGGCAATGTTTCGATTGCATCGGGCGGCGGCAATGACAGTATCACACTGGGCGATCATGCGGCGACCGCAAGTGGGACGCTCAGCATCACGGATACAGGCGGCAATACCGTAATCAGCTTTGGCAACAACGCCGGTGTAACCAATGGGGTCGTTAATATTACGCTGGATGATGGGGCGGATCAGGTCAGCTTTGGTATCAACGCAGGCACAGACAACGGTGAAATCAGTATCGCATCAGGTGCGGGGGCGGATCAGTTCATCTTTGATGACAATGCGGCAAACCTGATGATTGACCTTGGCCAAGATAGCGATACCGATAGCGTCACCTTCTTGGGATCAGTGCACTCTGCTACTATCGAAAACTGGGAAGAAGGCGTTGATATCGTGGATGTGCTTGATCCATCAACTTGGACCCTCATGGTTGATGGAACGGACACCACGCTCAGCAATGGCGTCAGCGATATTCGCTTTGCAGGCATAACCGGCCTCACGGATGTGAGTGATTTTCTGATTTGATCTCGCGCTGCGAGCTGCCTGACCGCTTGGCAACATACGGATTAACGAGGTAACGACAGCTTTGAGCCGTTACTTATAGTTGACTCAGCGCCGCCTTTTAATCGTAATGGGACACATGTCCAAAGGATGAGGTAGTAAGGATGGCTTACGGGTACCAACCGGATTTTATCGGCGAGTCCTTGCACATTCCGATGCCTGAGATTGGGGACCAACTGCTACTTGAGCAAACCTTATCGCGCACAAGTTTGCGCGGCAATCTCTACTCTGATCACCTCAACTACACCTTGTTGATGAATCGCGATACGCGCCAGTTAATTTGTTCCGCCCACAACATCGACCAAAGCAGCAATTTTGATAAGCGCCAGAATCTTACCGACGAGGAAAAGAAGAAATTTAAAGGGTCGAAAGGTTGGACCTTCGACGCAGATATTGGCAAGCCCTTTCAGCTTGGCGATGAATATTACAAAGACAAAGTCTATGGGTTCGGCATCACAGTCGAGAACCCCTATGACAAGGGCCACATGGTAATGCGGAACAACGCGATGTGGGGAGAAACCTTGGAAGAGATGGATGAGGCAGGCAAGGCCACATACATCTACGCGAATGCTGCGCTGCAACACAAAAACCTGAACCGCAGTGAGTGGCAAGCCATCGAGATGGACATCGTGGGCAAGCTTGACTTGGACAGCAATGGCAAGCTTTGCGTGTTTTCTGGGCCAATTTGGGGACCGTTGGATCGCATAGTCCACCACATCGATACAGGCGATATCGGACGGGTGCCCTCGGGCTTCTTTAAGGTGATCTGTTTTCACATGAAAGACCCGCCCGACGACAACCCGTTAGGAGTTTTGACCTTCGCTGTCTTTCAAGATCGCAATGTGATTGCCCAGCAAAAAGGCGGGCGTGTGGTTAAAACAGATCAAAGATACCAGATCACAATAATGGAGCTTGAAGCGCTCACAGGGCTAAAGTTCGACGACAAGATCAGGGACCGCAATCCTTTGATCTATCAACGGAAAACTGCCGAGCGCGAAAAGGTCACGGTGCATCACCTGCCCGAAAACATCCCGATCGCCAGCAAGGACGATCTGATCCTGAAACTAACCGAACCGCGCGATGGCGTCATGCCCCTGACAGACCGTCCTGTTGCGATCAACGCCGCCATGGTCCGTCCAAAGCCCAACAGCAAAATCGGTGAATGGGTCACACTTTTTAATAGAACCGAAGACGATTTGTCGGTGGAGGGGTGGACATTGCACGACGCAAAAGGACGCTCCGTCGCGCTTGCCGGCCAGATTGCGGCGGCCGGAACGCTGCGGCTTGCAGGCGACGCACTTGCCCCAATTCGACTGACCGACAACGGCGGCAACCTCATTTTGCGCGACGCTGCAGGCCAACAAATGGATCATGTCAGTTGGACCGAACGTGCAATTAAGAAGGTCGCGCGCGGGACCGCTTATCAATTCGAAGTGGGGCAATAAAGTTACTTAGTAAAGGACAAGCCACCATCGCCATTTGGAACGCGTCTAACGCTCAATGTGTGTCTTGCTAACTGACCCAAAACGAGGATGTTGCCTCTATGAACCAACTAGAAAGCTACACAAGTGCGATGGCAACTATTTCATCGCGCATCCAAAGCATGATGTTGGTTCAAATCGGTGCCTTCGCTGCTGCTTTGTTTGCTTTGATATTGGGCAGCGCACAATTGAAAAATGCGACGGATGAAAGGGACGCGTTTGGCACGATGGCTTCTCTGGTCTTACCCAGCCATTTAGAAGGCAGTACCGCAGACAATTCCTATATCGTTGACGACCTTGAAACGGCTTGGGCCTATGACTTGTCCGTCTTGAATCTGATCGGCCGTGATTATCCCCAAACACATTTGGCTAAAGTTTCAGAACTGCTTCTCATCGAAGTTTTTGCGCTCGGCTGTATGGCGCAAGCGAAACAAGAGGCGGGAGAAGACATAACAAAATTAGAACGCTTCAGCGAACAGCTTGGAGCTTTGAGCCGTAAAGTGAATCAAGCTCGGCAGGGATATTTTGTTCTCCAGCAAGCCGCTTCTAATGCGATCGAAATCGAACAGATGACATATCGACAACTGGAGCGATACGCTGAGTATATTGAACTCGAAATTGACTTAAATGGCAGTGGTGAATTTGCGGACCTATGGACCACCGCAGCTAAGCTTGCGGCCACGCTTAATGCGGCCTCTGCCGATGCTGCAGATAGCTGCCTTGGGCAATTCTTGGGTACTCCTCGGGTTCGAAACAGCCTTGTTTGGGGGCAAAGTCAGTTGGTCCGCAAGACTGACGCAGCGGGTGATTTCGTTACGCTTGGCGAGGGAGATATTGCAGACAAATTACTGCACGCACTCCTTCAGGAGGACGACGTGGCAAAGAACTTCGTGACACCTCGGATTCTCGCCTTGCAGCTTGGCGGGGGCTGGCCGTTCGAAGATCAAGAAAACCTTAACCCAAGCGGCGTCAGTCAACTTGCGGAGAACCTTCGTGCCCACGGATTGTTAACCATTGAGGACGCGCAGATCAAAGCCCAGACCTTGGACACACATCTCCAAACTTTGAGCAACAATCGCAGCGTAGATTTCGATCTCATCGGGGCAAAAATACCTTATAGTTCGGCTTGGGTTCTGTTGCTGGCGAATACATTGATTTTGGTGTTTGTTTTTCGCCTGCGACAGCGTTTTGAGAACATCGCTTTGAAACTTCAGACCGATCCAGAAGCGCTAGAAGCAACACTTGAAACTCTGCAATATCCCCTTCGGTCGAATGGGAAAGCTGATTATTGGCTTTGGCAACTCCATCACGACACACTTGGCCTTTTTGGTTTGGCCATCGTGACCTGCGCTGTCTATGCGCAAACAGCTGGACTAAGTATGACCATAGCGCTTTTAGCCTACGCAATATTCGCCGCTATCACGATGCGATTTTGGTCAGAAAAACCATAAAACCATTCACACCACGTCTTTGAACTCAATCACTTCACGGTTTTGTATTCGCTGTAAAATTTCAGGCGGGGCGTCGCAATTGGGAGGTCAGCCTGCGGCGTTGCCAAAACTCTAGATGAGGCCAGCGCAGCTCCATTTCGTAGTACTTTGATCGCTCGGATAAATAACTTCGGAAGGTTTCAGTGCACCACCCCGCATAGCCGCGCAATGTGCTTTCCGATCCATCAAGGATGGCGGATACCGCTTTTTCAGCCCCAAGAAATGACGTCCACAGCCCTTGGCTGGACAAAGGATCAAAGCGCATCGCAGCATCGCCAAGTGCCAACCACCCCGGACCCGCAACCTGCGCCGCATGTGCGCTGTATGCAGGTTCGACAAAGATGTCAGGCGCGCCGAGCGCATTGCTCCTTTGAACTTCGCGACACACAAAACGAGTTTTGCTCAATTCAACGTCAAAACTTTTGCGAACTTGCCCATAGCTTTCTAAGTCTGTGTCAGAGAAATACATGACCGCGCGTTGACCCTTTGGCAAACCAGCGCTGTACCACCATCCATCTTGGGTTGCTTCAACGATGGTGCGGTGGTCCTGTTGTACGTCGCATTGATAAATACCCACACAAGCTGCGAGCTGATCGTAGCGCGCCTCTGCCACATTCAATCGTCGCAACACAGCGCGCGCGCCGCCACTCGCATCGATGACAAAATTGGCCGTCAGGTGAGACCCATCCGCGAGGGGAATATCCCAAACGGTACCCTCCCTTTTCAAACCAACAAGCGCATTCCTGTGGAAGTTGACGCCGCTTTCAATGGCCTGCTTCTGCAATGCGGTCTCAAACTTTATCCGATCAAGGTGCCATCCCGCACCATTCGCGGACCGGATGAAATCCAGATCAACCAAAGCTTCGGACCCGAACGCCGAACGATTGCCGGGGCAGCGCATATGCCCCTCTGTCAACAACGACCAAAGACCAAGCCTTCGAAGAACGGGATTTGCAACAGGCGGGAGCGTTTCTCCCGCCTTGAAGCTCCGTTTGCGGCCACGTTCGATGAGCGCGACTTGCATTCCAGCCGTCGCCAAAAGCCGCGCAGCGACGGCACCGGCTGGCCCCCCACCAATCACAGCAACCTGAAACATAGGCTCTGTCATGAAGGTAGGTTCGTGGCTCCCAGCGCCCACAGTTGATCTCCTGTACCGCTGCTGGCTGTGGAAATGCTCTGGGGCGAACTCGTTGTGAGTAGTTGCAGGTTGATTTTGCTCACCAGATTGAAATGGCCCGGATATCCGTCCGTTCCCGAGGACACATAGGTCCAGATCTGGCTGTCATCCGCTGGCGTTAATTTCGGAGCAAGGCTGACGCTACCTGTTGCGAAATCCACCGTCAGCACGTCGTCAGAGCTGCCAGCAGCAATATAGATTTGCCCTGCAGCGGCCGGCTTGGCCGAAAGTGTCCAAGCCTGTGATGGCTGGGTCGCATCTGTTGCGGATGTGGCGACTGCGCTGCCAGAATAAGACATCGCTTGACCGGTGGCCACTTGGCTATCTGCGACACTGATCAACAATGACGGCACGTTCAACGATGGATCGCGTTCAACTTCCGCAAACACTTGCTCCCCCTGATCGGTGCTATCAGACACAGGGGTCACAAGCCCCAGACGATACCAATCATCGATCATCACGGAGTATCCGCCTTCATAATCGCTGATGTTATCGGAATCCGGTGGAATGCGCGCGCCCCTGAACCAAGGTTGGTGGGTTAGCACAGGATTTGGGTTTGGGTCCTGACCTGGGCTAACGACAGGATCAGATTGCGTGACCGTGATGTCCGGACGCAAAGCAGGCCACCAAGAGATGTTGCAACTCCAAAAATCGCCTTGCCACGGGATAGACATATAGGCCGCAATCGAACCAGCAATCGTACCCTGTGCAAACCGGAATGGTCCTTCAAAGAAAGTTTCTTCATGCATGAGGTAGGTCAGTTCAATGCCAGGGTGAAACCCACCACCGACCGTTGGCTGCAATGCTGCAATGGACAGCTGATCGGGTTCAGGTACAGGCGAACCGTTTGCCAAAACCGTGTACTGTTTGGCGGTATCACTCATATCGCCGGATTGGAAATTACCGTTTACCCAATGCTGGAACTTTTCAAGTTGATGATCGGTCAACGGCAGCCACTGGTTGGGATATGTCGTCCCATTGGTGGTGTTTTCAGCGGGTGAGCCACCATTCCCAAACAATCGCGGCATCAGGTCTGCGCGCTGGTTTACGCCCTCGGCAGACGTAATGATTTGCGTTAACGCATCAGGAACCGCGGGCATTGGAGGCGGCGGCACATCATACGATGTAGACTCACCGGTGCCATCGATATTTTTAATATAAACCTCTTGGGCCGGCGGGCGAATAAACCCGTACACAAAGGAGCGCGCCACATTGAGGCTTGGCTCTGGGAAGGGTTTCGGATTGGACGCCCCAACAGAAAACAACTCAGGGCTTTCCAAATCCAAAAGGTAGTTCGGAGTTAGAAAATCACCCGTGGCGCCTGGCCGGTGTCCATGAAAGGCACGTTCGTTTGTCCATGCATAGTCAGTAACCGTTTTTAAGATCGGATAGATATCGCGGTAGAAATTCACCGGAACGTTGGTTGCGGCCGCTGGCACTGTCTGGCTGGCAAAGTTTGTACCGTGAGTGGTGAATGTCTTGCCATCTTTGCTTGAAAGAACCGCATAGTTGTCAGACGCCGCTGTGCTGGAATAGCAAATGTACATTTGACCATCAAAGCTGGTCAAAGCGAGCGAGCGTATTTCGGAGCTGACTGGAACTGCAGCGCCCGACACTTGGACCTGCGCGCTTGTGAAGGTTGCACCATCTGCAGATACCGCCAATGACAACATGTTATCGGAATCCACATATGCAATGTATAGCTTATTGCGATGTACCGACATGGCAAAGCCAACAGGCGCTTGCACCATCTCAGGGGTATAGATGCCATTTGTCAGCGGCACCTCATTAAACGTGAATGCATCGGAATTGGTGGTTTTACTATTGCCGATGTAAAGACCGGCTTCAGGACCACCCGACAAAACCCCCACATAGACCTGCCCGTTAAAGGTGGTGGTCGCGGCCCCGCCAGCTTGGTTCGTTGTGATTGGAACAGGTAATGGCGCATAAACCTGCCCCGTACTCGGCGTGAACAAGGACGTCATGAGGCCAGTTTCGGACTGGTAAACGTGAAAGACCCTGTTCTGGAACACTGTCACAGCGCCAGGCCCTACTGCGGGTTGGGCGCCCGATACGGGTGCGAATGGTACGGGACTACCAACGAGAAGCGAGCCGAAGTAAACATCACCGTTTTGGTCAGATGCGGCCAGATATGGCGTGCCGTCCAAAACAGTTGCCGACAAGGACGTGATCAAACTCACAGGTAACGCTTCAGCAGATTCAATGTTCAGATCACTGAAATCGGGGGTGGTACTGAGCGCAGATTGAATCCCCGCGTCCTGACCGCCGTAAAAATAAAGCGGTCCGGCACCTGTATAGGGATCAGCCTCTGGGTAGATGTCCATTTGCAAATCCAGCAACGATACAACGTTGATCGACGCTGGCGCATAATGCGGTGGCGCAACGGCCACCCAACCCTGGCTCATTGCATCACCATCCGTCGCGAGCTGAACGGACGTGCCATCGGTGCTTATCACCGTGCAATTGACAGAACCGCCACACGTATCGTCGAACCAACCGGGATTGTTGAAATACGAATTGCCGTTGTATTCTGGGTTTGGCTCTCCACCTTCAGGGCTTTGCGAAATGTCGACTTTAGAAATCACAACGCTGGGTGTCGTGCAGCTTTCCGAACGCCCCTCGCCGCCCACGAAAATCAAACGCCCGTCGTCATCGGTATAAAGACGACCAAGGCTGACGGTCGCAGGACTATACGTGATCGCAATTGCATGATCGACGGGCGCACTCGGGATTGGCGTGGCGGGCGGGTCGTACTTTAATCGGCTAGAAATGGGTTGTGTATCCGCAGCCGAGATATCAAAAATCGTGCTACCCGCCCCGTTATCATTTAGCTCAACTGGCCCTTGGCTCGGCCCCGAAATGCTCATGCTACCCGGATCGATAATCAGTTTGTCGCGCAAATGCGGGGGCAAGGTTGGCTGAATAGTCGAGTTTCGAAGCTTGCTCGGATCAAAAGCATATTTGCCCTGAAAGCTGTAATTGGCAGCTTTCATATTGGTGACGTGCACGTCCCAAGTAATGTTGACGGGCGATCCGTTTACGGTTGATCCTGCGGTGATCTCACCGAGCAAGCCACCATTGCAATCATAACCAAAGACACGGAACCGCTGCGCCTGACGCTTCAATGCGCCTGTGCCGTCTTTGTACCCTTGCGTCCCATTTGTCCCCGTCGTTGCTGGGCTGGGTGTGACGCCGGGGGTTTCTGGTCCGATGAAATACTCTTCACCGCCTGTGAGTGTCGAATTTCCAACCCGGGCCATGCCGATGCCGGGGCCAATTTTAATTGAGCTTACACCAACTAATGCATTGGTCATGACTTTCGCTCCTTATAAAAAGTCTTTGAATAATGATGTGTGTGAGCTTCGGCGTGCACCTTTGTGCGCGCCGAAGGCCCTATTCGCTGGCGATCAAAGGCTGGTTGATTGCATCAGGCACACCTTTGAACGGTGCGTTTTGAGTGATGAAACTAAAGTCAGATGCGATCAAAGTATCAGGATCAGGCTGCGCGGTTCCATCCGCTGGGGCCGGCCCAACCTGTGCGTTGCCGTGGCATCCTTTGCAGCCGCCCATGACAAAATGGGAAGCCCCTTGCGAAAGGTTAGGAACGTTCGGATCAATTGTGCCGTTTGATGCGTCTAGCGTACCCGAAAAACTGCGCAAAACTTCGTTCGTCTCGGTCGTGATGTTGGCGAGGAAATAATCCGTATCAATGGTATCTTCCGGATAGACGGGCGTGCCTTGTACACCAACAAGATTGTAATAAAGCCAAACACTATCACTCAGCCCGTTCGCCGCCAAAAGCTGGCGCAACTGCAAATGCACTTGGCTGGTGATATCGTTCACATCATCAGGAATGGGGTGTGCACGGGACGTTACATTCTGACGGTTCGGATCAATCGGTGCCTGTTCGTGGCGATTGTAATAAAACAGGTTGTTGTAGCTGCCGCTCGGCGCTGAAAGATTGTCCGCCTGCTCAAACGTCGCGAATACAAACGTCGGGTAGTTGGTCGTTTTGTGAATGATGTGCAGGCCCGTCAACCCATATGGAAGGGTCGTCGCTGTTGGTTCTGCAGCAATGGTTTCATGACAAAACGTATCGGTTGTCGAATTTGGATCGGGGTTGCGGTAGCGCACAATCGGTGCAGTCAGATAACGTCCAGAGTTATACTCATCCAGCGTGAGCTGCCGCCATGTTGCTTTAACGAACATCGCGCCAACAGTGTCGGATGTCGCAGGTGGAAAGCAAATAATCTGCTGGCCGCTTGTTTCATCAGGTGTTGGGCACACAGAAAGGCCACCCTGATCATTGTCGCGCACAGCGATATAGGTCGCGATCTGGGCTTTCAGACGCTCCGTTTGATCATAAAACTGGTTTTCGTTCACAAAATCGAAGACCGCTCTGTTCGCCTTCGCTTCATAAATGAAACGACGTGGTTGTTTGGAGAGCCCCATAGACAATGGCTGCGAGCCTGCGTCGCCTACGGTCGGATCAGCTGGATCACCATCGACAAACAGAGTTGCAAGATCAATCTGGCTGGTTTCATCCAAATTGTTAAACAGCGAAACACCACTCAGCGGGTTTGATGCATCCGTAGCCCAAGTCTTGGTTGATGAATCATAGGCTCCACATGCCGGAACAGCGCCCGCTGAAGAATAAACATATTCGGGAACTGTATCGAATGTTTTGGGATAGGTTGGATAGGTTTGAGTTGTCGCATCAATCTCTGGATAAATTTCCGCTCTATGGGCAAAGGTCTGCCAGACCAACTGACCGTCATTCGACGGCTGCGCGAAATCAACGGCGGTTTTACTTGGGTCTGGCTCACCGCGTGTCGGTGCCGAGGATGTAAACGACGACGGCCAATTGGCCGCGATAAATTCTTGCCATGCGTAGATTGCCAGTTGTTCTTGCTCTTTGGCATAGTCGACCTTGCCTGAGGCATTTACTGGTACGGCGGGCGCATCAAACGGCATATTCATCGCCGTCGCGCCAAAGAAATCGGGGATCGGCACCGCGTCATCGGCGAAAGCTGGCATTGTCGTAACCACAAGTGAGGCAAGGATCGTTGCTGGCTTGGCGGCCCTGCAGCAGTCAAAAACCACTCTCAAAAAAGTCATTAAAAATCTCCAGAATAGAAAGCCCTTGGCGGAAACTTAGACCGTGGATTTCACGCATTGCAACTAAAAAGGGAAAACTGTCATTTAAAAATCCCAAAAAAGTGTGTGGCTTTCAGAAGGAGCGGCCCACAAATGAAACCTCTAGCCTTGTGTTTTCTGCAAACGAAGAGGTGTTCTGCGCTGCTTTCACTCTTAAACTTCGTACAAGGCCGCAACCGCACAATTTGCTATGGATAGCAATATTGGGCAAAGTCAGACCACGATAAGTCTCGACCAGCTCAGGCAGAACGAATTGCGCGAGCAGCACAGACGCTCACGTTCAAATGAGGGCGATGAGCGCGCCTTTGAGAAAGACAATATCGGCTAAGATTTCGCGGTGGATGCGAGAGCCTGCCAAACGTAGTCCACCGATGTGTCCTTCTTCCCTAAGCCCAAGCGCAACGCGTGAAATTTGGAGATGATCGGATCGTGGAAACCTGCCAGCGACACAAGCTGTCCCGTTGTCTCCCACCACGTTGCATAATGGTCTGGCAAAAGCCCAACATGCGTCGATGACAACGCGTGATACGCGGTCAATTCAATCGTGTCCTGAACGATCCCGTCATGATCCCCAAGCAACATTGGATCTAGGTCCTGGTCGATTGGATTAAAGACAAAACTATGCGCAGAAATTTGAGCAGCGGCCAAAGCTACGCGAAAGTCCGACGCAGTTTTTGCCCGCGCGCAGGGATGATCAGGGCTGCAATAAAGACTGCTCTTTTCGCTGTAGAGCGACAGCGCTTCGGTTTCCGTGGGCAACCGCTCGTTCCCGGCGATACCGACAATGGCAATGTCCAGTCGGTTGGCCCGCAATTCTTCGAGGCACGCCAAATAATCGAAAATGCCAATGCTGATCTTCAGCCTCGGGCGGCTTTGCTTCGCGGCCTTGAGCACTGCAATCAGCGGGTTGTTGGGGTCCGTGACCATCGAGTCGACAACCCCGATCCGCACCAACTCCTTTGTGGGACTGCTTATTGCATTCAAGCGCGCAGCGGCGGCGTCAATCTGATCGAGAAGATGATTGACCTCACCCAATACTTGTTCCCCTTTGGCCGTCAGCGCAAATCCTGTGGGGCCCCGATCACATAGGCGCAGGCTCAACCGATCCTCAAGTTTGGCGATTTGTGCGCTGATAGCGGGCTGCGAAATCCCCAAAGCACCTTGCGCTTTTGCAAATCCGCCAGCCACTGCAACGGCCTGAAACACACGCAATAAACGCAGATCGATATCGGAAAGTTTCACGGATGCCTCAGCCTTAACTATTCGCCAACAAAACCAAAGACGCCGTCGCATGTCGATTCAATTATGCAAACATAAGCCCTTCAATATGGTCTTGATATTTGGATGGCTCTAGCTTTTCGGGCAATGGGAAAACGCCAACAGGAGATTACCAATGGGGACCACCAATCGTTTATGCGCCACAACAGCGCTTATCTTCGCCGTTGCCTCGGCCACCTCTGCCCAAGAGCTGACCATCAGCGCATGGGGCGGCTTTTTTGAGGAAACGCTTGCCGCTGAAGTTTATCCAGGCTTCACCGAAGAAACCGGCATCACCGTAAAGTCCATCGCCCAGCCCGAGGACTCTACGTGGATGACCCAACTGATGGCCGCCGCCCGCGCCAAACAAGCGCCTGCCGATTTGTCATTGGTGGTGGATGAGGTGCTGATCCGCGGTAATGAAGTCGGCCTTTGGGCCGAATTGGACCCTGCGAATATGCCCGGCACCGAAAACCTACTTGATGGCTATGTAAAGCTGAACGACGCGAGTAACGCCTACGCCGTTGGCGCGTTGGCATTCTACACGACCTTCGTCACCAACACTGATTATGCCGCCGACGCCCCTGCAAGCTGGGCCGAACTTTGGGAGGACAAGTGGGACGGCAAGCTGGGCATCGTAACGACGCCTAACTCGGGCCTTTTAGAAGTAACTGCCGCAACTTTCTTTGATGGCGTGGACATCCTTGAGACCCGAGATGGGATCGAGCAGGTCATCGGCAAGATCGCGGAACTAAAACCGCAGGTCAGCCTGTGGTATCGCGATGAAGGACAATTCCAGCAGCAGCTTGAAAACGGAGAGCTGAACGCTGGTCTGTATTACCATGACGTCACCATGCTTTCGATCTGGGACGGGCTGCCAGTGGCCTCAACCTTTCCTGCAGAAGGTGGGATCGTGTCGGATGCATATTGGGTTGTTCCTCGGGATTCTGAAAACATCGAAGCCGCAGAGAAATTCCTGGACTACATGAGCCGTCCGGAAACACAGGCGCTGATGGCGCGCAAGATGGGTACGACACCGATTGTACCGCGTGATGCGATGGACCTCACGGACGAAGAATTCGCAGCCGTTGGCAGCGATATCGAACCGATCCGCGTGCAGACCCATATTCACCTGCGTGAAGGGGATTGGCTCGAGACGAAGTATCAGGAAATGATCGCACAATAAGACTTTTGTGGCGGGGCGTCTGGTCCCGCCACTCTTCATCACGGGGACAAGAATGACTGAACTGACCATCACCAAACTGCGAAAATCCTTTGGCGACTTCACCGCGCTCAAGGACATTTCCTTGGCGGTTGAGGACGGTGAGTTCATTTGCCTTCTCGGCGGATCTGGCTGCGGCAAGACAACGTTGCTGCGCTTGATTGCAGGGCTTGAAACCCACGACCAAGGCGACATTCTGCTGGACGGCGCCGACCTGACAAAGGTGCCCTGCCACAAGCGCAATATCGGAATGGTGTTTCAATCCTTGGCGCTTTTCCCGCATTTGAACGTAGAAAACAACATCGCCTATGGGATGCGTTTGGCCGGAGCATCAGCGTCGAGGATCGAAACAGATGTGACGCGCTTGTTGGAAATGGTCGGCCTTTCGGGCCTTGAGCAACGGGCTGTTTCGGCTCTGTCCGGCGGTCAGAAGCAACGTGTCGCAATCGCGCGGGCGCTTGCGTTATCCCCGCAACTTTTTTTGATGGATGAACCCTTCTCAGCTCTCGACGCTGGTTTGCGTGATCAGATGCAGGAAGAGGTAAAACGGATACAGCGCGATCTTGGCATCACAACCATTTTCGTCACCCACGACCAACGCGAAGCCATGGCGCTCGCGGATCGGATCGTTGTGATGAACGATGGGCGGATCGAGCAGGCGGGCTCGCCTGAAGATCTTTATTCGCGCCCCGCAACCCGTTTCGTGGCCGAATTTATAGGGATCAACAACATCATCGCACATGAGGGGCAGACCCTAGCCGTTCGGCCAGAGTTCATCACGCTAGACAAAACCGGTGACGGCATGACAGGGCATATCCTTAGACAGCGCCGTTTGGGTGCCTTGCTGGAACGCGACATAAAGGTTGGCGCGCAAACCCTGCATCAAAGCGAAATCGCAGGGACTGGCGTCGGTTTTGATGAAGGCGAGACAGTGACCCTTTCATGGGACGCGAGCAAAGCCTGGGCGCTGCCTGCATGATCCGCAGTCCTTCATATGCGCCGCGCCTGATCGGCGGGCTGGCCTTTGCGGTTATGGCGGTTTTCTTCGTTGTCCCACTGATCTTCATGATCGTTGTCAGCTTTTACCAACCTGACCCTATGGGGTTTTACAAGGTTGATTTCGTCTGGGAAAATTACGCGAAATTCTTTTCCAGCTTCTATTACTCGGTCTCATTCCGTTCGATCTATTCATCAGCGCTCGGCGCGGTGCTTGTCGTGGCACTTGCCTTTCCACTGGTGCTGATTGTCTCTGATCTTAACCGCACTTGGCAACTGTTCTGGATCATCCTGCTGCTGTCCTTGATGTGTCTGAGCGAAGTCATCATGGGATTTGCATGGCTGATCTTACTATCGGAAAGCGCAGGTCTACCCCGCTTGCTTGAAGCATTGGGGCTTTGGGATAATCCAAGATCGCTCTCTCCCAGCTTTGGCGCGATGCTCATTGGTCTCGTATTCCTTGGCTTCTCAATCGTGGCCTTGATCCTTTACCCCTCGCTCGCGCGCCGGGACCGCAGCATTGAAGAAGCCGCAATGACCTTGGGGACTCCCCCGGCCCTTGTCTTCTTCAAAGTTCTGCTGCCCACATTCCGCACCAGCCTGATCTCGGTAACGCTGACGATGTTCGTCTATCTCTTGGGGGTCTTCGTAATGCCCACGATGTTGGGCCGCCCGAAGGACTGGACGATGACAGTGATCATCAGCGACAAAGCCTTGGGCGATGCGAACTTGCCCTTAGGGGCTGCGCTTGCCGTCGTGATGCTGATCGTCACGGTGATTGTCTTGCTCGCCTCTGCCCTTTTCGCAAAAGGGCGCAGGATATGAGAAAGCTGTACCTCTGGATCATCGCATTCCTGCTGATCGCCCCATTTGTTGTCGTACTGGGCGTGTCGGTTGGCGCGTCCAAAAACATCACCTTTCCTCCAGAGGCTTTGTCGGCCGCGTGGTATGAGGAACTGCTGACTGAGGCAGAATGGCTTGCGGCCATTGGCCGTTCACTGTTGATTGCCGTGATCGCAGGAGTGATTGCAACCACCGTTGCATTGGCGATCAACTATGTGCTTTGGCGGACAGGATCACGCTTTGCCAAGTTCACCTTTGCACTGGGCTTGGGGCCATTCCTGCTCCCCCCAATCATCCTCGCACTTGGCGCGAGCCTGTTTTGGGCAGAGGTCGGCTGGTACGGACGGATCGAAGCAACCATTGTCTCGCACGGTGTGTTTCTTGTCACCCTCCCGTTGGTCATCATCGCTCGCGGCTTTGCTGCACTGACGGATGAGGTGATTGAGGCCGCACAAACCTTGGGTGCGACCCCTGCGCAGGTGTTTCGCACAGTGGTTCTGCCCCTTATTGCCCCATACGTCGCCACAGGCTTTGCCTTGGTCGCGATTATCAGCGTGAATGAATACCTGATCGCAAACATGATTTCAGGCTTTGTGGTCGAAACCCTGCCGATCAAAATCTTCAACAACGTGCGCTATGGGTATTCGCCCGTCGTGGCCGCAGCTTCGATGCTGTTCGTCGCTTTGACGGTCACCATCCTGCTAGCCCTGTCGCGGATCACGGACCTTGTCGCGCTTTTCGGAACATCAAAGGACGGATGATATGCGCAGGCTGACACATCAAGACCTTGAAGACATGCTGTTGGGGGCTGTGATCCTTGGCGCAGGTGGTGGCGGGGATATCGCTGAAGGGCGGGCGCTGATTGAAACGGCGCTTGTGGCGGGCAAGACGTTTGATCTGGTCACACTGGATGAGGTGCCAGACGATGCACTGATCTGCACACCTTATTTGCTTGGCGCAATTACGCCCCTGAGCGCCGCAGAAGAACGCCAATATGTGGGGCTGACCGACAGCGATGCTGATCCCTTGTTGCAAGCTTACGGCGAATTTCAGGACCATCTGGGCCAAACCTTCTATGGCACAACGCCTTGCGAGCTCGGCGGCTCCAACACTGCCGCCGCTTTCTTTCCTGCGGTTATGAACGGGCACAAGATCATCGACGCTGATCCAGCGGGCCGGGCCGTGCCGGAAATCACCCATTCCACCTATTACCTCAACGGCCTACCAGCGGCGCCGATCTATGCGGTTAACCAATTCGGAGAGTCTTTCCTGATCGACAAGGTCAAAGACGATCAACGAGCCGAGACGCTGGTGCGCGCCCTGACCCAAGTTAGCCGCAACACCATCGCCGCGATCGATCACGCACTCCCAATGCGCGACCTGCGCGATGTTTTGATCCCCGGAACGATTACCAATGCCATTAACATGGGGCGCATTTGCCGCGAAGCTATGGCGACAGGAGCCGACACAGCGCAAGCGATTGCCACGTTCGGGGCAGGCATGGTGTTGTTTGACGGGCAGGCAACGCGGGTGGATTACAAGACGGATCAAGGATTCACGATTGGCCAGATCGTCCTGCGCGGCAACGCAGGGGACATGACCATCAGCATCAAGAATGAAAACATGGCCTGTGTGCTGGATGGCACGGTCAAGGCAACGGTCCCCGATCTGATCTGCTTCTTTGATCGCGATACAGGCGCACCCGTCGCCAATCCAGATGTTGTCAAAGGTCAGTCCATCGCTTTGGTGGTTTTGCCTGCACCCGCCCCCTTTACTTCTGAACGCGGACTGTCAATTTTCGGACCGCGCTACGCGGGGATCGAGGCTCAATTCAACTCACCGATCAAAGTGAGCAGCTAGACCTAGCCGTAATAAACTTATCTCGAGCTTCCGGCGCGAGTTCAACTCAGCCAAACGCGATAATCACTTACCAACAGATGTGTTGGGCTGACATCTTCCTCAATGTTGGCAAAGCGCCCAATGGGCGCGCGAAAGATGTTGTCCGTTTCATCGTCATTCACGGTTGAGACTTCGCCGATCAATACATCACCGCCGTCGCCCCAAAACGCATGCCAGTCGCCGGGCATCAAAGTTACGCTTTCGCCCGGCGCAAGACGCAGCTTTTCACCCGCTGCAAAGTCCCGCTTGATCCCGTCGCAAAACACCGTACCGCCTGCGGTCTCATCGAAGTTTCCAGCAGTATCTGAACCAAAAAGCTCAACCACCAGCGTAGCCCCGCCCCGATTGATGATGTCTTCTGCTTTTAAGACATGGGTATGCATCGGGCTCAGCTGGTCCTGCTTCGAAATCAGCAGCTTTTCCGCATAGCACATCCCACCACCTCGTTGCAGATCAGCCAGACGGCCATTGCGTAGGGTGAACAGAAACAGGCCCATCTTGTCGTAATCCCCTGCCCCATAATCGGTTATGTCCCACCCACAGCGCGCATCGATGACGTTTTGGGCGTCATCTTTGCGGGCCTTGAACTCATCCGGTGTCCAATACGCGAAAGGCGGCAGGGTAAAGCCAAACTGGCGCATCATGTCGTCTGATTGCGCGATAATATCATTGATGCGTGATCGTTTCATGGGGGCGGCTCCGGTGTTTCCGTGAATAAGCTTAATTTCGTTTTGTGTAGTTTAGGTGATTTGCCAAGCCTCCGAAACCGCTTTCGGATTTTTGTTGCGTTCCGAAACCGCTTTCGATTAGCCTTTCGCAAGAGAGGGAGGATTCGATGACCGGCAAGCCAATCAGCTTGAAGATTTTGGCCGCGCACTTGGACCTGACTGTGCCAACGGTCAGCCGAGCGTTGAACAATTATCCCGATATCAGCCCTGCAACCCGCGACCGCGTAAAGCGTGCGGCAGATGAACTTGGCTATCGCGCTAACCAGAATGCACGGCGCTTATCGTTGGGGACATCCGAAACCGTTGGCTACCTCATGCCGCGGTTCAGCAGCGCGATAGCGCAGCCCTTCGTTGCGCAACTTTTGCAAGGTTTGGGTGAGGCCTTAGGCAAGCGCAACTGGGATTTGCTTGTGACTCATGCCGAGTCGTCAAAGGACGAGCTCAGCCAGATTGAACGAATGGTGCGTTCAGGTCGGGTGAGTGGTTTGGTCATTTCACGCCCGCTCAAGAATGATCCGCGCATCCGGCTCATGCAGGACCTGAAGTGCCCTTTTGTGGTCCACGGACGCACAGCATCCTATAAAAACTACGCGTGGTATGATGTGGATGGTGAGGATGCATTTGAAACATCCGTGAACCATCTGATCGGATTGGGCCACAGCCGTATCGCCTTTGTCGGCGCGCCGCTCCAGTATCAGTTCGTGCAGGATCGTCTGAACGGGTATCAAAAAGCGATCGTCGGCAATGGGTTAACGGTGGACCAAGATCTCATCCAAATTTCGGACTTTAGTGATGACGGCGGCGAAATCGCCACGCATGCGCTACTTGATCTTGTTGATCCACCGACAGGCATCGTTTGCTTATCAGACACTATGGCACTGGGCGCGCTGGCCGCAATCCGCGCGCGGGGGCTGGTGCCAGGCGAGGACATTTCGGTTGTCGGGTATGACGGGTTGAAATTCGGAACCCATTCGAACCCACCTTTGACGACAATGGCGCAGCCTCAGGCGCATGCGGGGCGGCGCTTAGGCGACATGTTGCTGGCTATTATTGATGGGGACGATCCATCCAAGCACCAAGAATTACAGCGCGCACAGCTTTTACGCCGAAATACAGATGGGCCTTTGCCAACCACTCAAGCCCTGAACGACATTTTATCTAGGGAGGAACTACAATGAAAAGCACGAAACACTTGATCGCCGGACTTCTAGCGACAACGGTGCTCGCCTCAGCGGCGAGCGCGGACACAATTCGGTTCTGGACCATGGAGGTTCAGCCCGAGCGGATGGCCGTTCAGCAAGAAATGGCAGATGGTTTTCAAGCCGCGACTGGTCACACCGTCGAGATTATTCCGGTCGAGGAATCCGACATTCAGACGCGCGCCACAGCTGCCTTTGCGGCGGGCGATCTGCCTGATGTGCTGAACCTGACAGTTCAACACATCTTGCCCTATTCCGAAGCCGGTCTTTTAGACACAGCCGCCGCTAGCGAAGTGATGGACAACCTTGGCACCGACAGCTTTGCTGAGGGCCCCGTGGCCATGGCCATGTCTGACGGCGAAATCGTAGCCGTACCGACGGATGGTTGGACCCAATTGGTCGTCTACCGTGCTGACTTGTTTGAGAAGGCAGGCCTCGCCGCACCGACAACTTTCGATGCAATGAACGCCGCGATGACCGCGCTGCACAACCCGCCTGAAATGTATGGCTTTGTCGCCGCGACTAAGATCGACGAAGGCTACATGATGCAGTTGATTGAGCATCTGTCGCTTGCCACTGGGTATTCCCCTGTGAACACAGACGGGTCTATCAATGAGGACACAACACATCTGGTCGAGCTGCTTGATCTCTACAAAGAGCTAGTGGCAAATTCGCCTGAGGGTGATCTTTACTGGTCCCAATCGCGGGAACTGTACCTAGATGGGAAAGCCGCGATGGTCATCTGGTCTCCGTCGATCCTTGATGAGCTTGGTGGCCTGCGTGACAGCGCGCCGGTAACGATCTCGGATGATCCGACGACCAAAGAACTGGCCATGTCCACAGGCTTCTCTACGGTCATTTCTGGCCCCGGCAATGCGGACGGAGCCGCCTATGCCGACGTGCGCTACCTTGGCATTTCAGCGGATGCGAATACTGAAGTTGCGCAATCCTTTGTCGAGTATGTCTTGTCCGAAGGCTACGGCCAGTGGTTGTCACAAGCGCCTGAGGGCAAGTTCCCTGTGCGCCGCGGCGCCGAAGCAGGCGATACTTCGTTCGAGACAGTTTGGGCTGGCCTAGACGTGGGCGTTGATCGCAAGGCACCGCTGGGTGACATCTACCCTCAGTCTGTGATTGACGATATCGTCGCGGGTTTGTCCGTGGGTGATCGCTGGGGCGTGGCTGATGGACAGCTGGCGACTGCGTCAAAGATCGTGAACTCTCAGATCATGAGCCGTGTGATCCGTGAAATGACAGATGGCGATCTATCCGTGCAGGAAGCTGCAGACAAGATCGTGGCCGAGCATAAGGCGCTCGACCTGTAAGCTGAAGGTTTTAAACCTAATTGGCGGTGCATCTCAGTGC
>NZ_JBDWVM010000449.1:0-6958 GCF_039984035.1 Planktotalea sp.
CTTGTAAGCTCAGTTGCGTATAGATCGCTCCCATGTGATATTCCTCCTATTAGATAACTCGTTGTTTTCTAATAGGAGCCGCACTTCAAAGTAGCGCGCACCCGCGTCTGCAAAAGTGAACTATAATATGTGTTATGATAATTAATGGCATCTATGCTCTGAGATATCCTGGTTGGTCTGTCGTAGGGCCCATGGTCTGAAAGGCCTCTGTACTGGGCGCGTGCAGGACAAACCGTAGGTATGGTCTGGTTGAGATAGGAATAGACGGCATTAAGGTTTAGATTAGGTACACCATCTGTTTATTGCTGGGCCTGCACTTTTTTGAGGATATCGGCGGCGGGTTGCGCATTCCCGGATAGCGTCACAGCGCGCTGTGCCAGACGGGAAGCAGCAGCGGCGTCGCCCTCTGCCAAGCGTAGTGTCGCAATATTCACAAGGCTGGGCCAATGGTCCGGGTCCAGCGTCAAGGCGCTGCGGAACGTGCCTTCTGCCTTGTCGTTTTCACCGCGAGCACGTTGTATTTCGCCCAGCAAAAACCGAGCTTCGAGCCATTTCGGCGCGACCTTTACCGCCAAAGCGGCGTCCTGGGCTGCGGATGCGAGCTGGTTCAACCGGACCTTGACGATACTGCGCCCTCGGAGAAGTTCGGCATCTTGGGGAAACCGCGCGATTGCCTCATCATAGATGGATTTTGCCGCCTCATATTGCCCGGTTGCCCCTTGGATCGCGGCATGTTCGCGCCAAGACGCAGGTTCATCTGGCAACTGCGTTACCAACCGTGTGGTTGCTGCATGGGCGGCGGAAAAATCGCGGGCCATAAGGTGCGCGCGTGCTGTAACGGACAAGGCTTGGTGCAAGATATCGGCGTTGGCATCCGCTGTGGCAGCACGTTCTGCAGCGGCGATCCCATCCACAGACCGCCCCATTGCAAGCAACGCGCGGGCGTATTGCAGGTTGGAAAAGGCGTCTGCAGGCTCTGCTGCGGCGGGTTTAGACAACACCACCACCGCGTTGGGCCAATCGCCGGTTTCCACCAATAACGCGCCTTTCGCTTTGAGAAGTGCGATGTTGTCAGGCGCGGCATCGATCCCTTTTTGGTAGGTCTCTAACGCTTGCTTGGGGTCCCCCAATTGGGCGTGGGCATTGCCAAGCGCCAATCTCATGCGCGCGGTGCCGTCGTCTTGGGGGCTCAAAAGAGCGATTGTATCTTTGGGACGACCGATCCTGTTATAAACGAACGCCAGTTCGGCCTTTGCGCCAAGCTTTGCGGTGTCTTGTGCCGCAACGGCTGCCTCAAGGTGCGTCAGGGCGCGGGGCAGATCATTGGTATCGGCATACGCGATGCCAAGACGTTCGTGGGCGGGGGCATAGCCGGGCGCAATTTTAAGCGCAGCGGCCCAATGGCCAAGTGCCTCAGGGGTATGGCCCGAAGCATCGGCAAGATCGCCGCGCTTGATCCATGCGCTGAGACGTTTGGGTTCTAGGGTAACCGCCTTTGCATAGGCGGCGTCCGCGCCAGTGACATCGCCGCGCATGCTCAATGTGACACCAAGCACTTCCCAAGCGATCGCATCATCGGGCGCGTCATCAAGCCGTGCACGCACCAGGGTTTCAGCCCCGGCGATATCGCCTGTGTCCAGCGCGCGTGAAATGGGCAGCAGGTACG
This sequence comes from Planktotalea sp., assembly GCF_039984035.1. GTDB lineage: Bacteria > Pseudomonadota > Alphaproteobacteria > Rhodobacterales > Rhodobacteraceae > Planktotalea. The sequence goes on from NZ_JBDWVM010000449.1 coordinate 1,667, forward strand.
CCGTTGCTTGTGGCGCGTCTGGCAACAAGGGGCCAGCTTCCAAAGTGGACGCCTGTGCAGATTGCGTGAAAATAGTGAAGATCAGCGGAAAGAAAACCGCGTGCCCGAACCGGGAGGAGACAGATGACATAAACAAGTCTCACTTTGAAAAACGAGGGGAAATGCGCCGCGATCCTGCGCCGCATTCCGGTATATTAGGTCTGTATCAGGCCGCGCGACGACGCAACAACGCGAGCCCACCAAAGGCTGTCAGGAGCAGTGGAAACCCAGCTGGCAGTGGCACCGGAGAGGGGCCCGTACCGTCGGTGAAGCTGTCGAATTCACGGGCAACGATGCCGCCATCAACCAAAGCGTTGGTAAAGAACTCTGCATCCCCTTCTGCGGTCCGCGTGAAGGTCACATCAAATGTGAAGGCTCTGTCTTCGGAGCGGTCATAATCACCAATCGCCTCTGCACCAACGCAGGCGCCGATATCAGCTGACGTACAGGCGGGGCTCACATCAATGCCCAATGGCAGGCCAAGGCCCAGATCATCAACCGTTACGGTTTCGTATTCAGAGAACCCGGCAGTGATACCCGCGGTCACGTCGGCGATGATATCTGCAGCACTTGTTGAACTGCTGAACACGGTGCCGCCCAATGGATCACCGTAGGATGCGGTGATTGTATCCAGATCGCCGTAGGCCAAGGTCACCAAAGAGATGTCTTCAGCGGCAAGTGCGGCCTGCGCACCCGCAAGGTCACCCTTGGCCGAGGCGTCAGTAAAGACAAACATGAACCGGTTTGACCCAGCCCGCCAGTCAAGATTGTCCCCAGACAAGGCGATCCCGGTATAGCCGGATTCGGGGAAATCCCCGCCCCCGTCTGGGACGCCCAGCGAGACATCATTCACGTTGTCGGTGAATGTCGTGTTGTTCGTGCTCAGGCCGCTTCCAAAGATGACATTGGCATTGGGGCGCACATCGTCGAGAAACGCACCTTCTGAAAACACACCAACGCTGGCGGCAACATCGCCAAATGTTGTTTCAAGCGATGCGAACAGATCGCTTGATGCGTCTTTGGCGGCGTTGATTTCGCCGCCCATGCTGCCGGATGTGTCGATCAGGAAATGCACGTCGATGACGGCATCAGATGGGCCGCTTGCTTCGACAACAACGGTTTTTGTGATTGTTGCGCTTTCGCCAACGGCCAGATCGGCGCTGTATGTTTCAGGGTCAATTGTATCTGCGAAAGCAGGAAATGCGGCGACGCCAACGGCCGCGGCAAAAAAAACAGGGATTCTATGTACAAACATCGCTCTCATTAAACTCCGAAATTTTGTAAAAATTAAAATTTTGCAATGATGTGATGTTAACAAATTATTCACATTAACCAAGAAAAAATATCAAATGTGCTATATTTGTACGTTTTTCGAATGTTTTCTGTTTGATTTTCTACCTTCGATTGATTTTTCGAGGCGAAGGGTAAACCAGCCAAAACGTATTTTCGCGCTGGCAGCTTCCGATTTGCAGCCCGCGCGCATGATCAAGGCCGTCTCAAAACGCGATAGGGCCACGGCAAAAACGACGCCAGATCCAGAGATCTGACGTCGCGTTTAATTTCATGGTGCGTGGGGGTATTGCCCTGGTTACAAACCATCCCGTAGCCAACTGGGGGCGGTCTTCGGATTGGACGCATTCCAGCTGCTGGCGGGATCTATCCAGAACCGTGCCGCACTGGGGGGTTGGCCATTGATCACCGCTTCACGTGGGTCCTCAAAGGCCAGATCGGGGTTGGCCCAATTGGGGAAGATCGTGCTGAAGTCAGGTGCTTCGGCGGTCGACATGTCGATGGTGTTCTCACGGTCGACCAGGTGGAACCAGCTGTCGTAGCCGCTGCCAGTATACCCGTTAATCAGACAATCCTTGAGCAATATCTGACACGCAAAGCGGAGGTATATCAGCGCCGTCCTGCTGACATCTGGATGCGGCAAGATCGAGAATTGTTCGAATATACTGTCGTGATAATATTCGAGATTGGCTCCATGCGCGTTCGTCGAGTTAAAGACCGTGTTGCCGCGGTAGATATGGCGGTAGTTGGTGCCATTGCGCGGCGTCTTATCGCTGTTGCCCCAGCCATCTTGATCAAAGAGGTGCCCCTGAATCAGATCAACGCCGGAACAAGAGGCAAAGTTGTCAAGCCAGCAAAAGTGGTTTGGCTGTGGGGCATTGTTGCCAAAGGTCTGCAACAGATCGCGGTGGGTATAAGAGGTGTAATTGCCCACGGGTTCTTGGAATCGGTTACCCTTGATAACGCCACCCATGCTTTTGTTGGTGGTCAGACCGTCGACCCCTATCCAACGCACGGTACAATCTTGCACCGTGAAATGTTTGGAGTTGTCCAGATTGATCCCGGCATAGACATTTTCGATCGCACAGCGGTGAACCACTGGGAAATTCCCACCTGTCGTGATCCCCACTCCCATGGTGACAAAACTCTCGGTGTTTTCCCAGTCAGCCCCTGCATCAGCAGAGGCACCAGGTGCCACAACATCGAGCCGGTTACCGCGTATTGTCAGATCAAAGAAATTGATGTGCAAACAACTGCTCTGCGTGCCCAATATCATCTGGGCGCGGTAGTCCTTACTGGCGCTTTCGGTGATACTGCGCGTGACGGTGAAGCCTTCAAAGACCAAACCAATACAACTGTCGATCTCGACGCGCCCGTTGACAACGGCGGTGACGGGCCCGGTGACGATCGTAGGGTTTGACTGTGTCGCGTTCACAGCACCAAAGCTGTTGCCCCATGTGTAGGTGCCGTCTTCTTCCAGAGCCAGCACCCCACCGGAGGAGGCGTATTTGCGGATCTCGTCGAAAATCACCCCACCGGACGGAATGGTGCGAACTGGCGTGCGGTCACGAAGGGCAACGGCTTCGATCTGTACGTTGGCCTCCAACGTATTGCCGAGCGCATCCGTCACTTGCACGGTCAGCGGTGTGCGCGGTGTGGGCCGGTCTGGCGTGCCATGGCACACCCCGTTGTCTTCGACGGTGACCCAATCTGGTTTGCTCAGCACGGTATAGCTGTGCGGCTGCGCGCCGCCATACACTCCGCGTGAAAAAGCAAAAGACGGCATGGGGCGGCCAACCTCGATCTGCCAATCCTCACCGGGGGTGCGTTCTGTCAGGGGTGTCAGGGTTGTGCTGTCGGACACATTGATCGAAATAACCTGCGGATCGACAGCCCTCAGAGGACCATTCATCGCATAGATCAGGCGTGTGACAGTGCCGTCCTCGGCATCGCCTTGTCCGGCGGTATCAACGGTGGGCGTAATCGTGAGCACCGCACCATCCCAGGTGTGCGGCTCGGGGCCGTCATAAATATATTCTGTGATGTTCCCGGTGAAAAACTCGGTAAAGTCGATCGGACGAGAAGACAGCCCTGTATAGAGTTTTTCGCTCCAAAAGAACGGGGTCTTCGCCGCCTTTTGTGGAAAACCGCCGCTATCGGTAATGTCCCAAAGCCCTAGCATATGCAGGCTATAGCGTTTGGAAGACCCGCTTGCGATGGTCCCGCGGATCTTGGCATCAAACCGGACAATGGCCGCATCTGAACTGGCGGGGATTTCGACAAGATGTGTCCCCGTGCCTAAATCACCGCTGTTCCAGAGCGTTGTGCCGCTGTCATCTTGCATCCGCAAAGACGTATCTTCGGTGTTGCTGCCCGTGCCCGATAGTGTGCTGCGGTAAAGCAATTGATAGGTTCGGTTAGGGTCTACCGAAATGAAGATCACGTTGGTGGAATTCGTGTCTCCGGGGGTGCCCCACGTCATTGCGCCTGGGGTCGGGTCGCCAGAAAAGGTGGCCGTTGGGTCAAACCTTAACGAGCTGATGCCGGATGTTGAGGGGATAAAATCGCTTGTCCGGTCGGTATCAAAAGAGGTGAAGTAAACCTCGATAGGGGCACCATCTACCGGAGGCTCGTCAGCTTCGATGGTGAGTTTAAACGCGGCGCTGGCCGACCCAGCCGCGTTTGTGGCCACCACAACAATGCTGGCGGCATCAATGGGTGTTGCCGTATCGAGTGACAAAAGACCCGAGACCGGATCAATGTTGGCGGCAAGCCCTGTGACGCTAAAGGTCAGATCATCGCCCAAAAAGACACCCGAGACGTCGATCGTTTCTATGCCGGTGTCTTCATCGAAAATCTCATCGTTCAGATCTGCGATTTTTGTGGGCGGGGCTAGGGCGGCCTGAATGATGAGATCAAACGTGCCTTTGGCTGTTCCCGCGCTGTTCAGGGCGGTAACGGATATCATGGTCGCGGACGTTGACGCGGCTGTATCCAGTGACAGCTGGCCGGACACGGGGTGAATACTGGCCCCAAAGCCCGTGACATCGAATGTCAAATCAGCACCTGAGAAAAAGGCCGAAACGTCGGTCGTCGCGAAGCCTGTCCCTTCATCCAGAAGCAGATCAGGCAAGTCGCTGATGAGGGCGGGCGCAGTTATTTGACTTGGCTTGCTCTTCTTCTGACCAAGTCTAGAAAGAGACAGTGACGTGCTGATTTGCATGTTATTTTCCCTATCAGCGCAGGCCGACGATATCGGTTGCTGTCGTACCTGTGGCAAGAACGCGCGCGACCCGCAATGGATAGAGATTGCCACCCTGCAGGCCGCGTAAAGTGATGTTGTTGCCCGAAATCAGTTGGACGGCAAGGTCCCCTGTGCCACCAACATAAAGAGCCCGGGTTGCAAAATCGAGATCGTCTTGGTCGCTGGGGGTAACCGCAACACCATCGCTGGCCGGTGCTGTCAGGCCGGGTGTCATAGACTCAAAGTTATAATTCATGGTGGTCTCTCTTTTTCCTGGAGCCAAAATCACCGCAAGTAAAGAGAGAGAACCCCAAGGATCCCTTAGGAGGGCGCGCGCACTGTTAAGGGGCCTGTGTCAGCGCGCGCGCAAGGTCGTTTTATTGGCAGGATGTCCCTACCAATTTAGAACAATATTTCGTCCACGGTCAGCAGGTTAAGAGCTGTGAGCTGGTCGAGGACCGCGGCTTCGTCAACGCTTTCTGGGGCATCCTTGAGCGAGATGTTCTCGATATAGGCATCCACGGTGGGGTCGCTCCATGTGTTGCCCAAAATCGCATCACGAGAGCTGCCTAGGATAATCCCACTGGCCTCGGTCCGCGCTGTTTCCTGACCATCGATGAACAGTGCCAGATAGTTTTCATCATCGTCATAGGTGATGGTGATTTGATGCCAGTTGCCATCGTCGAACACGGCCTCGTCACTGATGACGGCGAATTTAC
>NZ_JBDWVM010000450.1:0-3060 GCF_039984035.1 Planktotalea sp.
GTAAACACACGGCCATCGCAAAGGCACCCGCCTGCGCATCGCTCACCGATTGATCCGCCAAACCCTGCGCGAACCAAGCAAGCGCCTGTGAATTAACCTGTTCGCCGCGCCGAAGCGCCGCAATAATCGCACGTGCGTCCACTTATGACCCTTCCATGAAACTTGCGTCAAACGCACCGGGAAGCAGTTCGCCAACGCTCATCACCAGCTCCTTGCCATCCGTCGTCGCCAAGGTCACCTGCACATCGCGCGCGGCAAATTCCGCGATCTTCTGACGGCATCCCCCGCAGGGCGGCACAGGCGCAGGGCTCTCTGCGATCACGTAAACCTCTGCAATCTCTCGCTCGCCCGCCGCGCACATGGCCGCGATGGCCCCCGCTTCGGCGCAGGTGCCCTCAGGATAGGCCACGTTTTCCACATTGCAGCCCTGATAGACCGTGCCAGCAGCCGTGCGGATCGCCGCGCCCACCTTGAAATTCGAATAGGGCGCATGGGCGTTTTCACGCACCGCGCTGGCGGCGTCTCTCAGGGTCATGCAGGCTCTCCTGTCCAAGTCTTAAAGGTGCCGGGCAACGACACCTCTAGTAATTCCAAATCATCCGACGCGTCCGAATAACGCGTCAACATCGACGGCGGCGTGACAAAGGCATCTCCCGCTTGCAAGGCATAAGGCTCCCGCCCCTCGCCCTCCAGCGTCATGCTGCCTTCCATCACAAAGGTGAAATGAATGTCGCTGTCATGCGCCGCCCAATCAGGCGACCCTCCTGCGCGTTTCACCACATGAACGCCAGCCACATCTTGCGTATTTTGCGCAATAAGCGTGTCTCTGCTCTTGAAGCCTTTAAGGCGGAAATCATTCCATACGGCTTCGTCTGTTTTATGGTGCACAAACTTCTGCCCTTGGAACACGCGATCAGGGTTCGCAGGCCCGTTTGGCAATTCCATCTCGTGATCAATCGTCGTCACATGCTCCGCAGGAACGCCAATTTCGATCACCTCGATATTGTCAGAGGCAAACAAAACCCGATGGCGAATTTCTGGCGGTTGGATCACGCAACATCCCGCATGCAAACGGAACGGCTCGCCCTGATCTTCATATACCAGATCGACCCAACCCCGATAACAAAAGATCAACTGAAATCCGACCGTATGATAATGCACCATGTCAGGCACAGGGCCGCCATCAGGAATGCGAATGTGCGAGGCAATGATAGACCCGCCCAAACGATCAGGGATCAAATCGCGGTAATGCATGCCTGCGCGCCCGACCACCCAAGGGGCCTGATCCGCAAGGCGGCGCACTACGAATGAATGCAAGGTTTGCGGCAAGACCATCGGCGGATGCATCTCGCTCACCTCTACGATAGTGCCACCGGGCGCAACCTGTTCGCCAACACCGCCCATGTCACTCGGATCATCGCAGCGCAGGCGCAGTGTGATCGGCGCAAGCGTGCTTTCCTGATCAAGGCGCAGCGACACACCATGACCCGTGAAAACAGCAACCAGTGGATCGTCAGCCGGATAGATCATATCCATCTTGAACCCGAGCGTTTTGGTGAAAAACGCAATGTCCGCGCGAATATCGCTTGTAGGTCCACAAACTTCGGCTTTGATCTCAGACATTTCAGCTCCCTGCAAGCGACTCTGTTGTCGCAATTGGATCAGAGTGACAACGCGCTGAACGATTTGCAAGATGTGTCGAATTTACTCGCTATGATCTGTCGCCTAACGTAAAGTAAGAATATAGTTTAATATCAAACCACAATTTCCAGAGCGATGTGAAACCAGATGACCGATAGCAAATCCGACCCAGCAAAAGAAGCAATCCGCAAAGCCGCGCTGGACTATCATGAGTTCCCACAGCCTGGAAAACTGGAAATTCGCGCGACCAAACCATTGGCCAACGGTCGAGATCTTGCGCGCGCCTATTCACCGGGCGTGGCGGAGGCCTGCATCGAGATCAGCAAAACCCCAAGCGACGCATCCCGCTACACCGCGCGCGGCAATCTGGTCGCCGTCATCACCAACGGTTCTGCTGTGCTCGGCCTTGGTAACATCGGCGCTTTGGCCTCCAAACCCGTGATGGAAGGCAAGGCTGTGCTCTTCAAACAATTCGCGGGCATCGACTGTTTCGACATCGAAGTGGACGAAAAAGACCCTGAGAAACTCGCCGATATCGTCTGCGCGCTAGAGCCAACTTTTGGCGCGGTGAACCTAGAAGACATCAAAGCGCCTGAGTGTTTCATCGTCGAAAAAATCTGCCGCGAGCGCATGAACATCCCTGTTTTCCATGACGATCAGCACGGCACCGCCATTGTCGTCTGCGCCGCCGCAACCAACGCGCTCAAACTCGCGGGCAAGGATTTCTCCGACATCAAGATCGTCTCCACGGGTGGCGGCGCGGCGGGCATTGCCTGTCTCAACATGCTTCTAAAACTTGGCGTAAAACGTGAAAATGTCTGGCTCTGCGACATCCACGGACTTGTCTATGAAGGCCGTGCCGAAGACATGAACCCGCAAAAAGCGGTCTTCGCCCAAAACTCCGACAAACGCACCTTGGATGATGTGATCGACGGCGCGGACATGTTCCTTGGCCTGTCTGGCCCCAACGTGCTGAAGCAAGACATGGTCGCGAAAATGACCAAGCAGCCGATCATTTTCGCCCTCGCAAACCCCAATCCTGAAATCTCCCCCGCCGATGCGCGCGAGGTTGCGCCAGACGCCATCATCGCAACGGGCCGCAGTGATTATCCCAACCAAGTCAACAACGTGCTCTGCTTCCCCTTCATCTTCCGGGGAGCGCTGGATGTGGGTGCGACCACGATCAACGACGAGATGAAGATCGCCTGTATCGACGGTATCGCCGCCCTCGCCCGCGCCACGACGAGCGCGGAGGCGGCAGCGGCCTATCAGGGCGAGCAACTGACTTTTGGCGCGGAATACCTAATCCCGAAACCCTTCGATCCGCGCCTCATTGGCGTGGTCTCTTCCGCCGTGGCCAGGGCCGCGATGGAGACGGGCGTGGCAGCGCGGCCCATCGAAGACCTCGACGCTTACAAA
>NZ_JBDWVM010000451.1:0-11479 GCF_039984035.1 Planktotalea sp.
GGGTAAGTGATTGATATAGCGTTGGAAGTACCATTGGCTCGCTTCACGTTCCGTGGGTTTTGACAGCGCAACGACTTTTGCAGAGCGCGGGTTCAGGTTTTCGCGGAACCGCTTGATTGTACCGCCTTTGCCCGCTGCATCGCGGCCCTCAAAAACGATCGCGACGCGTTGGCCTGTCTCATTCACCCAGTTTTGAAAACGCACCAATTCGATTTGCAGTGCTTCCATCTCTTTTTCGTAGGCTTTGCGCTTCATACGTTCAGAATGGGGATAGGAGCCACCGAGGATATCATCCTTGTCGGCGCGTTTGATGGCGTCGCGTATCTTTTGTGGGGCTTTTTCGTCGAAAAACGTGCTTATCGCACCATCAAAAGGCAGGTCCATTTTGCTTTCTCTCCAATTCTTTAAACGCACTATGACTGCGCAGCGCCGCTACCGCAATCCAGCGCGTTTAGCGACGCGCAAAGTTGCGGCGATGACGTCGGGTTGGGACACATGTTGGGGGGCGTGGCCGATGCCCTCTAGCACCGTTAACTGCGCATCTGGAATTTGATCGACCAGTAGATCAGAGTGGATCGACAGACCCACAATTGTATCGACATCGCCGTGAAGAATCTCGGTCGGCACATTGATGTCCCCGTAGTGCGGGATCAGTGCTTTGATATCGGGCAATAAATGGATGCGTTGGCGCGCATTGGCGATCATGCTGTGACGGCGCAAGGTCATGCCGGGGCCGAAATGTTCTGAATATCCTGTCGGAGCGGCTTGGGGTGTAAAGACACTTTCCAAGGCATTGGCGATGTAGGAATTGGGCACCCATGCGGTGATCAGCGGCACAATAAATGTAGCGCCAAGCGTTGAGGAGGTTACGCGATACAGCGGATCGACGGGAGTTGTCCAAGGGTTTGAGGGTGAGGCCAACAAGACAAGCGCAGATACGTTTTCGGGATGATGCACAGCCCACGCAAGGGCGACAGCGCCGCCGAAGGAATGGCCCATCACGATTGGCTTTTCCGCGCCGAGTTCCCCGACCGCTGCAGACAGCAATGCCGCTTGCTCCGCGAGCGTTTCGCCGTTTTTGTGCAGCCTCGGCGTATAGCCAAAGCCTGGACGGTCGACGACGATGACGCGGAACTCTTTTTCCAACTGTCCTGCCAAAGAAAACGTCATATCGCGCGTTGACCCTGATGCACCGTGGATCAAAACGAGGTCTGGTCCAGTGCCGCGCACAACTGCGTGCACGCTATGGCCATTCACATTTACGATTTGACCCTCGGGCGGGTAATCCGTTTCGGATTGGGCTTCGCGGGCGCCTGCGCGATAAGAGGTGAGCGCTGCAAATGCAGCGATCAACAGTAGTAAAACTAAGGCCAATTTAGGCACCGATCTTTTCCATGTCGTAGAAGGTAGATTGGTACATCTCATTGATCCAATTGCCATAAAGCAAATGCGCATGGCTGCGCCAGCGGTTTTGCGGAGGCTCAGAAGGATCATCATTTGGATAGTAATTCGCAGGCACGTTGATGGGCGTGCCTTCGGCGATATCGCGATCGTATTCCTGTTTCAGCGTGCCACTGTCATATTCAAAATGGTTGAAAATATAGAGCGCACGGTGCTTTGGGTCTTGCACCAAACCGGGGCCGGAATGATCACTGGCGAGCAATGTGGTGAGCCCGTCCGCTGCGTCAATTTCCTCTTGGCGCATTTCGGTCCAACGGCTGACGGGGATCACGCAATCATCCGAAAAGCCGCGCAGCAGCGGCGAGGCTGGCGCAAGGTTTCGATGGCGGAAACAGCCAAAGAGTTTGCTGTCCAGCACATGTTTTTTGACCCCATGGAAATGGTTAATCATTGCCATGCCACCCCAGCACACGCCAAAGGTGGAATGAACGTTGGTCTGTGTCCACTCCATGATTTCACTCAGCTCATCCCAATAGGTCACATCCTCGAAATCCATGTGCTCAATCGGGGCGCCTGTGATGATCAGACCGTCGAATTTCTCGTGTTTCACCTCGGAAAACGGGCGATAAAAGCTGGCCATATGCTCGGCTGCGGTGTTGCGCGTTTTATGCTCGCTCATGCGGATCAGGGACAGTTCAATCTGCAAAGGCGTTGCGCCGATCAGGCGGGCGAACTGGTTCTCCGTCTGGATTTTCTTCGGCATCAGATTGAGCAAACCAATGCGAAGCGGGCGAATGTCCTGACGCGCCGCGCGATCCTCTGAAACCACCATCACGCCTTCGCGCTGCAGCACGTCAAAGGCAGGAAGGTCGGAAGGAAGCTTTATGGGCATGGGTCAGTCTTTCATGGGCTTAGAAAAGCGGAGTTTGTTGTTGTTTAGGTAGGCTTAGCCAAGTTTGGCAGCAAGGGCATCGGCAATCACATTCACGAAATCACTTTCACCTTTGATCGTTTCCCAATCGCCGGCTTCAATCGTGATGCCATGATGTTCTGCCATGGCAGCATAACGCGGTTGGCGGTGATTTAGCGCCTGTTCATAGGTCCAACGTATAAAGGAATCTGGATCAACTTCGTCTTCTTTAACGTTGTTTTTGCTCAAATATTCACTCCATACGCGCGCCAAAAATTCAGGCTGATAGGACATGGGTTTTGGTTCTTTATCAAAGCGTTTGACCAATGTCGCGGTATGGGCATCGCTGCCTTTGATCCAGATCATCAGGCAGTTTTCAGCAAGCTGCGTCAGCAACGGATCGTTTGGATCATTCGGATCAACCCATTCGCAGATGGAGCCGCCAGTGTCGCAGATGAAATTGTCGTAGCCATAGACCGATTGCGCGCGCTCGATAAAGGATTTGGTATCTTCCAGCGCAGCGATTTCGGCCGCGCGGAATTGATCCTGGCGACGCTGGTATTCTTTGATCGGCAACCCGCCCTTTGATGGATCACCGGGTTTGCCCAAATAGGCCGCGACTGGGCGCAAATCATGGTCGTGCACGTTCACGCCGAAATGGATCAGATCTTGCATCAACATTTCGTTCAGAAACGGGTTTTTCATCGCCTCGCGTTTGAGATTGTCGATGATGTGTTCGCTCATGTGGCGGGTGCCAATGCGGTAATCGACGGAGTAGTGGAACCAGTTTTTTTCAGCAAGCAATTCGGACACATGGGTTTTTCCAAGGCCGGAAGAGGCGAAAATCAACACGCGTTTTTGCGCGGCGTCTCGCCAAGCCTGTGCAGAGGGGTAAAGCATGTGATTGCTCCTAAGTGCTAAACTGTTCTTAACGCTTAGCTACTTGCCCCGTCGCCACGCGTCAACGGCGCGCCCGTCCAAGATGATCAGACCGAGCGCGAGGATGGCAAAGCCGACATATGCACGCGTATGCAAGGTTTCCCCTAGAACCAGCGCGCCCAGCAAGATTGCGACGGGGGGAACCAGAAGCGTGACCAACATCAGGTTGCCACTGCCTGCGATCGCCAGAATGCGATAGTAGAGCAGATAGGCCAGCGCGGTCGCGATCACGACGTAATAGCCGATGGCGAGCCATGTAATCGGCTGCAACGCGAGCGTGATTGGTCCCTCAAGTATCCACGCCATTGGAACCATGATGAGCGTCGAGCCGGTTAGCATGCCGGCTGCGGCGACTTCTGGCGCGAGGCCCGTCAGGCGTTTGCGGGCCCAAACCCCTGCAAAGGAATAGGAAATCGTCCCTGCGATGATTGCGAGCTGGGCAAGGGAGCGAATGTCCAATGCCAGTAAATGTTCCAAGCCGATTGCGGTCGCAACGCCAAAGAAGCCCAAGAGCACGCCAATTCCCTTGCGTACGCTGAGGCTTTCATCGGCAAAGAAGCAGGCCGCGAGCAAGACGCCAAAGATGGCGGTTGAGGCGTTCAGGATCGATGTGAGGCCTGTTTCAATCGTCAACTGCCCCCATGCCATGAGTGAGAAGGGTATCGCATTGTTCAGCAATCCCATCACCAGAAAGCCGAACCAAATGCGCGGGTCTTTTGGCACGGGCAGGCCGCGTAGCAGGACATAGCCCCAAAGAATGAGCATGGCCCAGCCTGTGCGATGGGCGACGGAGGTGAAAACCCCAACCTCGTCCAATGCGATGCGGATTGATAGAAAGGAGCCGCCCCAGATTAATCCGAGCAGTGCCAAAAGACCCCATGCGAGGGGCGAGATGTTTTTATCCTGTGCCATGAGCGTTTGGTGCGCCCATAAGGTGGCGGCTTCAACCCGTAACTTGCGCTTTGCGGGTTTCGGACAGGATATTGTAGTAATTGCCCGCGAAAATCAGGGCCGCGCCCGCGAAGACCCAAATGTCGAGTGGTTCGCCAAAGAGGAACATCGCGATGATTGCGATCATGGGCAGACGGGTGAAATCCATGGGCATCACCACAGTGGCTGGCGCGATGGACAGCGCCTTGGTTAGGCACACATGCGCGATCAAACCGGCAAGGCCAACAAGGGCCAATAATGGCGCGCTTTCAAAAGTGGGCAGGGCGATATCCCCATCATACCCCGCGCAAATGAGCCCAAAAACCGCTTGAACAGCGGTCAAATACAGCATGATGCAGGTCAGCGTTTCTGTGCGCGTGAGGCGTTTGGTTAACATGCCTGTCATAGCAAAGCAGATCGCGGAGAGCGCGGCCGCGATGACGCCGATGTTGATGGGCGTGGCGCCTGGGCGCGTGACGAGCAGAATGCCGATGAAGCCTAATACAGCGGCGACAATCCGAGGGCGCGTTAGTTTTTCACCGAGGAAAATAGGCGACAGGATCAATATCCAGATGGGTGAGGTGAATTCCAGCGCGAAGACCTGCGCCAAAGGAATGAGCGTCAGAGCGAAGAACCACAGGTTTTGGCCCGCAAAGTGAAACAGGTTCCGAACAATCTGCAGCGGCGCGCTTTCGCGTGTGACTTCACCCAATGTGCCAAAGGCTTTGGCCGCGATCAAAACCACGATCAGCCCCATGATGGAGCGATAGAGCATGATTTCGAAGGTATCATAGCCGCCCGACAACCAACGCCCTGCAACGGCCATGAAAGAAAAGGACAAGATCGCGCCGATCATCCAAGTGGCCGCGCGCAGCGTGGGCGATGTCATTGAAAACTACCTTTTCTTCGTTGCCGAAGTGCATAAAGGCATCTTCGCTCATGGCTTTAAATGCAAAAACGCCCGACCTGTCAAAGTGTCGGGCGTTATTTAAAAGTTTAGAGTGTTATTCCCACTCAATCGTTCCCGGAGGTTTGGATGTAATATCGTAGGTTACGCGGTTGATGCCCGGCACTTCATTGATGATGCGCGTTGCGGTCTCACCAAGGAATTCATGCGTGAACGGGTAGTAATCCGCAGTCATACCATCGACAGAGTTCACCGCGCGCAGGGCGCAGGCGAAATCATAGGTACGGCCATCGCCCATAACGCCAACGGTGCGCACAGGAAGGATCGCCACGAAGGCCTGCCAGATTTCATCGTAAAGACCGTGCTTGCGGATCTGATCGATGTAGACGGCGTCCGCTTCGCGCAGGATGTCGAGCTTTTGACGCGTGATTTCACCAGGGCAACGGATCGCGAGACCCGGACCAGGGAAGGGGTGGCGGCCAATGAACGACGCGGGCAGGCCGAGCTCACGGCCCAAGGCGCGGACTTCATCCTTGAAGAGTTCTCGCAGCGGTTCCACGAGCTTGAGGCCCATTTTCTCTGGCAAACCACCAACATTGTGGTGCGATTTGATTGTAACCGACGGACCACCAGAGAAGCTGACGCTTTCGATCACATCGGGATAGAGCGTGCCTTGCGCAAGGAACTCAGCGCCTTCGATTTCGCCAGCGTATTTCTGGAACACATCGATAAAGAGGCGGCCAATGATCTTACGCTTGGTTTCGGGATCGTCTTGTCCCTCCAGCTCCCCGAGGAACAGTTCCTGTTCTTCGGCGTGGATGAATTGCATGTTGTAATTGTCGCGGAACATGGAAACGACTTCGTCCGCTTCGCCCTTGCGCAACAACCCGTGATCGACAAACACACATGTCAGTTGATCACCAATTGCTTCATGGATCAGAACCGCGGCAACCGAGCTGTCAACGCCGCCAGAGAGACCGCAGATGACCTTCTTGTCACCAACCTGCGCGCGGATCGTTTCGATCGCTTTTTCGCGGTAGGCGTCCATTGTCCAATCGCCGGTGAAACCCGCCAGTTTGACGAAGTTTTCATAGACCATTGCGCCGTTTGGCGTGTGGTGGACTTCTGGATGGAATTGCACCGCAAAGAAATTACGCTTGAGATCAGCCGTGATTGCGTAAGGGGCGTTCGGCGATGTGCCGTAAACTTCAAAGCCCGGCGCAAGCGCGGAGACGTGATCGCCGTGGCTCATCCAGACTTGTTCTTTGCCATCCGCGAACCAACCGTTCAGCAGGGTAAGCTCGTTCTCTGGCGTTACATAAGCGCGGCCAAATTCGGCTGTGCCGCCGCCGCCAGAAATCTTGCCGCCTTCAACCTTGCCACCGAGTTGCTGCATCATCACTTGCTGACCGTAGCAAATGCCAAGAACAGGAATACCTGCACTAAACAGGCTTTCGGGTGCGCGTGGGCTGCCCTCACGGGTGACGCTGTCAGGACCGCCGGAAAGGATCACGGCTTTGGGTCCGAACTCTGCCAAAAACGCATCAGTGACGTTCTGGTAAGGGTGGATTTCGCAATAGACATTCAGTTCGCGCAGACGACGCGCAATGAGCTGCGTCACTTGGCTACCGAAGTCGATAATCAGAAGGCGGTCATGGGATATCTCTGTCATGGTCGTCCTCTAGGGCAGAGCGCGCGCAAGGTCAATTCTGATTGGGTGACGCAAATCTTCAAGACGGGTTTTCCGTGATGGATTATCCAGAGATTAAGCAATTCAAAAGGACGCTGTTATGAAATTTCGCTATACAATTCTATACGTTGAGAACGTTGCAAAAACCATGTCGTTTTATGAAGCGGCTTTTGGTCTCACACGGGGTTTTCTGCATGAGGCTGGGGATTTCGGTGAGATGCAGACGGGCGAGACGAAGCTGTCCTTTGCCTCAAAAGCTTTGATCGAGCAAACGGGACAAGGCGTTGGCATGGCTGATCCGAGCAAAGCGATCTTTGAAATCGCGTTTGAGACCGATGATGTGGCGGGTAAATTTGACCATGCCGTGAAGAGTGGCGCAAAATCTGTCAAAGAGCCGAGCGAGATGCCGTGGGGGCAGACCGTGTCTTATGTCAGTGATCCGGATGGCAATTTGGTTGAGATATGTTCGCCCGTTGCAAACGCGGGCTGAAAGAACTGCCACGTGAGATCGACGCGGGTTTTGAGCTGCGTAGGCGTGACGCCGAAAAACGCGCGGATGGTGCGGCTCATGTGTGCTTGATCGGAGAATCCTGAGGCATAGGCGATGTCACCGAGAGGAGCGCCAAGCGCGATTTTCTGACCTGCGCGTCGCGCGCGGGCCAGTTGGAGCCAGAACACAGGGCTTGGCAGGTTATGCGCCGCGAACAAACGTTGAAGGGTGCGCTTGCGCACGCCAAGCCGTTTGGTCGTGCCTTCAATCGTGTCGATACTTGTTTGTAGGCACTTCAAAGCCTCTTCCAAATCGGGATCGGTCCTGCTCGCGGATGCGATGACCTCTGCGCAGTCTTCCTCTGGCGGGAGGTCGTGCAGCAGGTCTTTGAGGGCGTCGATATCTATTTCAGTCGCTGGTTTGAGGCGATAGCCCGTCATATAGGCATTTTGGTCTGAATAGATGGTTTGCGGCGCGCGCATTAGGGCGCTGAGCTTCACGTTGGGCGCTTGTCCGTCGCTTTTCGAGACTATGACATCACAGCACCCATCGGGCAGGATGACGCTTGTTTTGCCCGCATCAGTTTGGACCGACCATTTATCTAAAATCACTGCGTTCATTCGCGCAAAACTCACAAAGCGCGGTTGGAAAGTCAAACAACGACGGCTTGGGCGTCGTTTTTTCCCCTCAGAGGCCGTAATTCCACGACGGTCGGTGTTGTAGACGGGATATCTTTAAGGAAATCAGCAATTCAGATTTCGATGGGATTAACCACATGGCAGAAACAGCACCACGCGCACGGCGCGCAAGAGGTGGCGGCGGGGCCGCGCGACGCGCAGAGCGCACAACTGTGAGCTTCGATACTGCAAAGTATATCGAACGTAACATCCCGAACTTTGAGATCCTGAATGAAGAAGCGCTTCAGATTATCGAAGCCAACGCTGAGCAAATTCTAGAAGAAGTCGGCGTGAACTTTGTGAACAACCAAGCGGCTTTGGATCGTTGGCGTGATGCCGGCGCGATGATCGAAGGGGAACGCGTGCGTATCCCGAAAGGGTTGGCGCGTCGTTTGTGCAAAACTGCACCGTCGAGCTACACTCAACATGCGCGCAATCCTGAGCGTAACGTGGTGATTGGCGGCAATACGTTGGTCTGTGCGCCTGTTTATGGACCGCCCTTTGTGCGCGATGCTGAAGGCGGACGCCGCTATGCGACGATGGACGATTTCAACAAATTCGTAAAACTTGGCTATATGTCCAAATGGCTGCACCATTCTGGCGGTACGGTGTGTGAGCCAACGGATATCGCGGTGAACAAGCGTCATTTGGATATGTTGCACGCGCATATGACCCTGTCTGACAAGCCGTTTATGGGGTCTGTGACAGAACCAAGCCGCGCGCAAGACAGCGTTGAGATGTGCGAAATTCTGTTCGGGAAAGACTTCGTTCAGGAAAACACAGTGATGACCTCGCTGATCAACATCAACTCACCGATGACATTCGATGATGTGATGATGGGTGCGATGGAAATCTATGCGCAGAACAATCAGGCCTGTATCATTTCGCCCTTTATCGTCGGCGGCGCGATGGCGCCTGTGTCCGTTGCGGGCACGTTGACGCAAGTTTTGGCTGAAGTTCTGGCAGGCATTGCCTATAGCCAGTTGGTCAAGCCAGGTGCGCCTGTGATCTTTGGCGCGTTCGTGAGCTCTATCGATATGAATTCTGGCGCGCCGACTTTTGGCACGCCAGAAGCCAGCCATATTCTATATGGGGCAGGGCAGTTGGCCCGCCGTCTTGGCCTGCCATTCCGCTCTGGTGGCAGCCTTTGTGGCTCCAAGCTTCCTGATGCGCAGGCCGCTTATGAAACCGCGCATACGCATAATGCAGCGCTGCTTGGCGGTGTGAATTTCATGCTACATGCCTGCGGCTGGCTTGAAGGCGGTCTTGTGTCGTCCTTCGAGAAATTTGTCATGGACGCCGATCAGCTTGGTATTCTGCATCATCTCGCCAAAGGTGTGGCGGTTGATGAGAACGCTCAAGCCATGGATGCGATTCGAGAAGTGGGACCCGGGGGGCATTACCTTGGCTGCGCACATACGCAGGCCAACTTTAAAGAGGCCTTCTGGCGCACGGATGTGTTTGACTACAAACCCTTCGAGACGTGGCAGGACGACGGCGCGCGTGATACCCAAGCGCTGGCATCTGCGCGTGTGCAACAGATGCTCGCAAATTACCGTCAGCCAGCACTCGATCCCGGGATCGCAGAGGGTCTGAAGGACTACATCAACGCCAAGAAAGCATCGATGCCTGACGCCTTTATCTAGGCACCTTTTTCACTGTGACGCTGATATTCAGCGATCAGGGCAATGAGCACCTCGACATGACGTGCGGCGCTATATGCAGCGTCGCGCGTTTTTCGTAACGTGTTGATATGGTTTTCTAAATCACACAAGGTAACCAGAATAGCATGGTGTTTTGCAGGAATTGGCCCTTGCAAGACACGGGGCAAATGAGTTTTGCGACGATAGTCTTTCACGCCGTGTTGAGCGGCCTTTGACAAAAGCTGCGGGCGTTTCAGGTTTGCGAGTCGTGTTTTGATGTCGAGCATGCGTATTCCTTTGCTGCGAATTTCTAGAAATACGATATGCAACTTTGAGCTGTGTTGCGGTGCTGCACCGATTTGCGTTCGCAACGTTTAGAATTGTTTATCTTTTGGAAACAATACTTAACCAGACGATAATTGTTAACTTTTGGGTAACAATTAACGTTCAGGTTGTGGATAAATCCTGAATATAACCGTGTATAACAAGGTCAAATTACGTGACGCATCTTTCTCATATGCACCTCGCCCCAGCGGGTCTGTCTGACGCTAAAACACCGATCCCTGCGTGGGTTCCTGAGGCGGTTCAACGCTATCTCACGCATACGGAAGAAGGTTTAACCATTCGTGAGTTAGCGCGTCGCTCTGGCTGTCATGCCTCTACTGTGATGCGACAGATCAGAAAGATCGAAGTGCGCCGAGATGATCCTCTCGTTGATCGTGCGCTGCATGCGTTAAGCTCTGAATTTTTCCAAGGCCATATGAAATCACGCGCCAAGGAGAGCACCTGTATGAACGATATGTCTGCGACTTCGATTCAATCCGCAAACACGCCTGATTTAGACCGTCAAACTTTACGCATTCTTAACAGGTTGTGCGAAACGGGGGCCGTCTTGGCCGTTGCTGAGGGCATGGAAACGGCTGTTGTGGTGCGTGAAACGGCCGGTGGCGCAACCAGCAAGACGGCGTCTGTGTCTGCCGAATTCGTTTCGGTTCTGGCGTTAAATGATTGGGTGGAATGCCCGCAACCCGCGCGTATCTCTCGGTATCGGATCACAGCATCGGGCCGCTCCAAAATGGCAGAATTGGCCTTGCTTTATGACGCGAGCGCAGATGTTCAGGACGAAGCGGACGCGATGGCGTTTGGAACTGACAGCGCGAAGAAGCGCCGCATTCGCTATAGCGTTGTTGAATCGCCTGTGACGGCCTTATCTCGACGCAAAGCAAAAGATGGTGCGCCGTTTTTGAACGAATCTCTGGTAAATGCGGCCGAACGTTTACGCGAAGATTTTGAGCTGGCGCAAATGGGGCCGCAAGACGGTGTGGATTGGCAGAGCTATTTGACCGCTGCGCCAAAATGCGACGCAGACCAAGACAGCGCGCATATTGCCCCGCGCGATGCCCGTGATCGCGTTGGAAAAGCACTCTCGTATCTAGGGCCAGGTTTGGGCGATGTCGCCTTGCAGTGCTGTTGTTTTCTTGAGGGTCTTGAAAGCACGGAAAAGCGAATGGGATGGTCGGCGCGGTCAGGTAAAATCGTTCTGCGTATTGCGCTCCAACGCTTGTGCGTCTTCTATGAGACCGAACTGGGCGATGTTCTTATTGGGTGAGCACTAAAGACATGGGCCGCACCGCGCGCGGGCCGCATTTGCAAGGCTGATATGCAGCAAAGTTGACTGGCAGTTAAAAAGGAATGTGTTACAAGGGCCTAATTCTCTTCTGAGCGAGGGCCTCCCCATGCGTGATCTGAACATTCCTGAGCAACGCCACCCTGAAAAGGCGCACCGCCCTGACAATCCGCAGCCGAAAAAGCCGAACTGGATTCGCGTGAAAGCGCCCACTGGCGCGGGATATGAAGAAACACGCAATATCATGCGCGACAACAAGCTGGTG
>NZ_JBDWVM010000452.1:0-6199 GCF_039984035.1 Planktotalea sp.
CTGTCGTTGCGATTGATTGTGAAACGATGGGCCTGCATCCGCATCGTGATCGTCTTTGTGTTGTGCAGATGTCTGGCGGCGACGGAAACGCGCATTTGGTACAGATATCCAAAGGGCAAACCGAGGCGCCTAATCTGTGCAAAATGCTGACCGATCCAAAGGTGCTCAAGATTTTTCACTACGGTCGCTTTGATATTGCAGCGATGCAAAATGCATTTGGCGCCGTGACCGCACCTGTCTATTGCACCAAGATCGCAAGCAAACTGGTGCGCACCTACACGGATCGTCATGGGCTCAAGAACCTGTTGCAGGAATTGCTGAGCGTGGACATTTCTAAACAGCAACAATCCAGCGATTGGGGTGCAGAGAAACTGACCGACGCACAGCTTGCTTATGCGGCCAGCGACGTTCTCTATCTGCATCGCTTACGCACGGAACTTAACAAACGCCTTATCCGCGAGGATCGAATGAAAATTGCACAAGCTTGTTTCGACTTTTTGCCAGTACGCGCAGAGCTAGACCTTGAAGGTTGGCCCGAAGTAGACATCTTTTCTCACTGATGGCTGATAAAAACACATTCTTGGACACCGCGCGCCGTGTGATCCGTATCGAAGCAGAGGCTTTGACCCTTTTGGCTGATGGCATCGGCGATCCCTTTGCTGAGGCCGTGCAATTGATCCTAGATGCACCAGGGCGCATCATTATTTGCGGCATGGGTAAATCTGGTCATGTCGCGCGCAAGATTGCCGCGACCTTTGCCAGCACAGGCACACCTGCGCATTTTGTTCATCCCGCCGAAGCGAGCCATGGCGATCTTGGTATGATGGCCAAGGGTGATGTCGCGCTCGTGCTGTCTAATTCAGGCGAAACGCCTGAGCTGGCTGATGTGATCGCACATACGCGTCGCTTTGGCATCCCGATGATTGGCGTTGCGAGCAAAGAAAAATCCACGCTGCTCACGCAATCAGATGTGGCAATTGTTTTGCCCCCTGCCGAAGAAGCCTGTGGCACTGGCGTTGTTCCAACAACATCGACGACAATGACCCTCGCGCTTGGCGATGCCATGGCTGTCGCTTTGATGGAGCACCGCGCCTTTACCCCCGCAAATTTCCGCGACTTCCACCCCGGTGGAAAGCTCGGCGCGCGACTATCAAAGATCAGCGATCTGATGCACTCAGGCAGCGCATTGCCATTGGCATCACCAGAAACCCCGATGAGCGATGTCTTGCTAGAAATCTCGCAAAAGGGGTTTGGCGTCGTTGGTGTCGCAGCCCCTGATGGAACGTTGCATGGCATCATCACCGATGGGGATTTGCGGCGCAATATGGATGGGCTGCTCGATCTAAGCGCGAGCCAAGTTCAAACCACAGGGCCCACAACAATGCGCGCTGGTGCGCTAGCTGAAGAAGCGCTTGGCGTCATGAACGAACGCAAGATCACTTGCCTGTTCGTCACTGACGATGCTGGCAAGGTTGAAGGGCTGCTTCATATCCACGACTGTCTGCGCGCAGGGCTTGGCTAACATGGCATTTGGCGATCACGCATACACACGCGTTATTCGGGGCTTGAAAGTGACATTGCCTCTGGTCGCGCTTGTGTTGCTATCGACGATGTTCATGCTGTCGCGCAAGGTTGATCCCGAAGCCGCGGTTGCTCTATCGAACCAAGCTTTTCGTGAGCGCATTGATCGCTCGCAATTGAGCGAACCGCAGTATGACGGCAACACCAATTCCGGCAAAAGCCTTACCGTGACAGCGCAGTCTGCACGTCCCGATCCAGACATTGAGGGCAAGACC
Organism: Planktotalea sp.; assembly: GCF_039984035.1. Lineage (GTDB taxonomy): Bacteria > Pseudomonadota > Alphaproteobacteria > Rhodobacterales > Rhodobacteraceae > Planktotalea. Next base: position 1,797 of record NZ_JBDWVM010000452.1, read on the forward strand.
TATGGACAAGTCGTTAATGCCCTGATCAACCTCGACAATGGTGAGGTCATGACCGTGAAAGCAGACACAGGTGTGATCGAAGAAGCGCAAGATCGCGCGATCCTGAGCGGAAATGTGCACATCCTCACCACAGATGGCTACGACGTGCGTACCAGCCAGCTCACCTCGCTTTTGTCAAAGGTTGAAGGTGAATCCGCAGGCGCCATCACCGCCGTTGGGCCACCCGGAACGTTGCAGGCGGGCAAGATGTTCGTAAATACCGACGAAAATAGCGGAAGTGTGCATTTGCTTTTCACTAAAGGCGTACATTTGGTATATAAGAAGCCAAAAGATGAATAGGCAGGGGCCCGAGCAATTGATCAAATCTATCCTTTTTGCGCTTTGCGTCGCCTCTACGGCTATCGCGGGAACCACCCTTTTCGCTCAAGAAAGCGGTACATCGATTGCGTTTGGTGATCGCCAACAGGATACGGATGCGCCAATCGATGTAACGTCGGCACAGCTGGCCATCGACGAAAACGCCAATACGGCCTTGTTCACAGGGGACGTGGTTGTCGTGCAAGATACGATGACGCTTTATGCCCCTTGGGTGAAAGTCTTTTATCTCGAAGATCAAAGCGGCATTTCACACATGCATGCCAAAGATGGTGTAACGCTTATTCAGGGCGATGAAGCTGCTGAGGGCGAAACCGCTGATTACGATCTCCAAAAAGATCAAATCGTCATGAATGGTGATGTTTTGGTGACGCAAAAGCTCAGCGCGATTGCGGCGGACAAAATGACAATCGAGTTGGAAGATGGCACCGCGCTTATGACGGGGCGCGTGAAAACACTTCTGCGCACAAACTCCAATACGAAGAAAGACGACGAATGAGTGCGCCAACCCTCACTGTGACAGAAGGCGATTCTGGCCTTCACATCACGAATCTGCGCAAAAGCTATAAGAAAAAGGTCGTTATCCGCGACGTGTCGATCAAATTGGATCGGGGTGAAGTTATTGCGTTGCTCGGACCGAACGGATCCGGCAAAACAACCAGTTTTTACGCGATAGCAGGTTTGGTTTACCCTGAGGGTGGGACCGTTTCGATCGACGGGCGCGATGTTACGAATCTGCCAATGTATCGCCGTGCAAAGCTGGGGATCGGATATCTACCACAGGAAATGTCAATTTTTCGCGGGATGAGCGTAGAAGACAATATTGCGTCTATCCTCGATATTTCCCAGAAGAACCGCCAAAAACGGCGCGAGCGTTTGGAAGAACTGCTGTCTGAATTTTCTATCGAACACCTACGCGGCGCGCCTGCGCTTGCCCTATCAGGCGGCGAACGTCGCCGTGTTGAGATCGCGCGCTGTCTGGCAGCTGATCCGAAATATCTGTTGCTCGACGAACCCTTTGCTGGTGTTGATCCGATTTCTGTTGGTGACATTCGGCAACTCGTCGCAGACCTAAAGAAACGCGGCATCGGTGTTCTGATTACCGATCATAACGTTCGGGAAACATTGGAAATTGTGGACCGTGCCTACATCTTGCACGACGGTCAAGTCCTGATGTCAGGCACCCCGGAAGACGTGGTCGAAAATGAAAATGTGCGCCGCGTTTACTTGGGTGACAATTTCAAAATCTCGTAAAATCCTACAAGCAACTTTTCGCGACCGCTGCGGGATTTGATTGACAGACAGGCCCTCTTTGTCGTCAACTGAACCCATGACGTTTTGTACGAACGGGCACTTTCATCCACTTCATGTCTCTCTTGGGACGGGTACTGTGCAGTCTGCAAATTGTTCATTCTCTGTCCGCCAAACCTAGAAAATAGGACCGTACGCTCCCCTCGGAGTCCGTGCGTTGGCATAATAATGAAGGAGACAGGATGCGTTACCAAATCAGTGGAAAACAAATCGATATCGGCGAAGCACTACAAACCCATGTAAAAAGTGAATTGGGTTCAATTCTTGATAAATACGCGCAGCGACCGACGGATGCGAATGTCATCTTTTCAAAGAGCGCGCATGAATATGTCTGCGAAACTAACGTTCACCTTTCCACTGGCTTGACGGCCTCCGCTCGTGCTCATGCAACTGAAATTTATGCCGCATTTGACGCCTGTGGCGAAAAAATGGACAAACAATTACGCAGATACAAGCGTCGACTGAAGGATCACCACAAGGACCGCACCGATCCGGTTGAATTATTCGGCGCTTCCTCTTATATCCTCGCCAGTGAACATGACGAAGTGGATTCGGAACCCGAGACTTTGCAGCCTGTTATCGTCGCTGAGATGGAGACGAATATCCCTTCTCTCTCAGTCGGTGAAGCGGTAATGCAGATGGAATTGGGAAACACCCCTGTTCTCATGTTCAAGAATGAGGGAAACAAGAGTGTGAATGTCGTTTACCGTCGCGATGACGGAAACATCGGCTGGATCGACCCTAAATAGTCAACGCGCCACTCTAGGCTGGTGCGATAAGGTGCAGGCAAATGGATATCTATGATCTGTTGAAACCGGAGGCGGTTAAACTCGTCTCAACGGTCTCTAGCAAGAAAATGCTTTTGCATGCTGTAGCTGATCTTGCGGCACAGGCTCATGGCATGGACGCTGCACCTACACTTAACGCACTTCAAGAGCGCGAAGCGCAGGGGCCAACAGGTGTTGGCCACGGCGTTGCTTTGCCACATGCGCGCGTTCAAGGGTTGGACAGTGTCAAATCCGTCTTCATCCGCCTAGAGAAACCAATTGATTTCGGCGCGGTTGATCGTCAGCGCGTTGATCTGTTCTTTGGCCTGCTTGCGCCTGAGAACGCAGGTGTTGAGCATCTCAAGGCGCTCGCATTGATCTCGCGCACCATGCGCGACTCAGCGATTTGCGGTAAGCTCCGCGCTAACGAAGACTCCGAAACGCTCTACACCATCTTGACAGAAGCACACCGTCAGAAAGCAGCTTAGGACGCGTCTCGTGACGAACTCTATTCCTGCTTGGGTGGACGGCGTTCTCACCCCCGTTGAAAAGCTCGACGTGCATGTGCGTGGCCTGCGCCATAAAGCTGTCTCTGTATTCGTGTTTCATGAAGACGAAATCTTGATCCAAAGACGCGCTCTGGAAAAATACCATACGCCCGGGCTCTGGGCGAACACATGCTGTACCCACCCTCATTGGGATGAGTCGCCAGAGGACTGCGCCTTGCGCCGCTTGAACGAAGAGTTGGGCCTGCAGATCGACACCTGCGAATACCGTGGTCAGCTTGAGTATCGCGCAGATGTTGGGAATGCGCTGATCGAGCATGAAGTTGTAGACGCCTACGTTGCACATCTGCCAGAGCGCCCAAAGTTGATCCCGAATCCAGAGGAAGTCATGGATACTCAATGGGTCAACTATTCAGACCTCACGCGCGACGTCGCGGCTTCGCCTGAAGAGTATACACCTTGGATCAAGATTTACCTAAGCGACTTCGCAGAGCAAATCTTTACGCAAAGCGAGCGCGCTGCAACGGTCGATACGTCTTCCACACTCGCCTAAATACTTAGGCCCAATCAGCGAACCCAAACATAAGATAGTCACGCTGATAGGCATCACGCACCGCGCTTTCGATGTCCTTGTTGTAAACTTCGCTCAGCTCAAAGAACCGAGCTTTCGGCTCTTGTAGACCTGGCACGGCAACGTCGCTCATCCCTGCGGACATTGCGAGCATGGAAAGCATATGCTCCAACTGATCTTCGCGCAGCACCATGTCGGGCAACGCGAAATCGCCCATGTTTGAAATCGCCTGCGATTGGCTGCACCAATGCGCATCGATACGAATAGACGTTTGACCCGATAAGTTCATTTTTACGAAACTTGCGAACTCTTTAAACGCCTCACGATGGGCGGTGATGTCCCATGTCTCATCGGGTTCTTGCCCCGGAATAGGCAGCTTATGAAACTTGCGCAGCGTGTTGCGAATTTTCGTATAACTCCCTTCTTCCTTCGTGAGGATTTTGTTGCAGAACGCTTCATGCAGTCGAGCAACAGGATGCCGTAGAACGGTGAATGTGCGATGGCCGATATGGCCACGTTTCCATTGGCGCAGCAGCTTTTGGTTAAAGCCGGTTTGAAGCCCGTCAACGCCCACACCATCCAGCGAGGCCAACCAGCTCAGGACCTGTTGCTCAGGGCCTGAACGGATGGGCATATAGAGCAGCGGCGCGCTGTGCGCAGCGACATAACTCGGAACCACCGCGCCGCGCCGCGGTTCAAAATTCGGCGTGCGCGTCAGGTTAAAACGGTCGAGGCGTTTTAGTCCGCTTTCAATATCATCCACATTCGCGATCTTATTTTCCAAAGACCCAGGGTTTTGAGGCTTCAGTGAATCATCTAACCCTTCAAGCCGCGCATCTACGCCCAAAAAGCCCGCAAGACCGTTCATGACAT
>NZ_JBDWVM010000453.1:0-4341 GCF_039984035.1 Planktotalea sp.
TATTCATGGCCGGGATCAATATCTTCGGCGGCTTCCTTGTCACCCGGCGCATGCTCGCCATGTTCCAGAAATCTTAAGGGGTCAAATCAATGGAATTTGGATTTACAACAGCGGCTTACGTGGTCGCAGCTGTCCTCTTCATCCTGTCTTTGGGTGGTCTGTCTGGACAAGAGAGCGCGAAACGCGCGGTATGGTATGGCATTGCAGGCATGGCGCTTGCGGTTGCTGCAACGCTGGTCGGCCCGGGGTCTGGTCTGTGGCTTTTGTCGCTCATCTTGATCGCAGGCGGCGGCGCAATCGGTTACCAATTGGCGACCAAAGTGCAAATGACGCAAATGCCAGAACTGGTGGCTGCGATGCACTCTTTGGTTGGTCTCGCGGCGGTTTTCGTCGGCTTGATCGCCCACATCGAACTTGGCCGCGTTATGGGCATGGACGATGCAGAGCGTAAAGCACTCGACGGATTTGCAGCGCTTCTGGCCAAGAAAGATGGCGTTGAGATCGGCATCCTTCGTGTTGAGCTGTTCCTCGGCATCTTCATTGGTGCTGTGACCTTCACAGGCTCTGTCATTGCTTATGGCAAATTGGCGGGCAAAGTGGACAGCGCAGCGACGAAGCTTCCGGGCGGTCACTTGCTGAACGCGGGCGCAGCTGCGCTCTCCTTCATCGCGTTGATCTGGTACTGCAACACTGGCGGCTTCTTCCCATTGTTCATCATGACTGTGGCGGCGCTCTTCATCGGCTACCACCTGATCATGGGCATCGGCGGCGCGGATATGCCGGTCGTTGTTTCCATGCTCAACAGCTACTCTGGTTGGGCGGCTGCAGCGATTGGTTTCTCCCTCGGCAACGACCTGTTGATCGTGGTTGGCGCGCTGGTTGGCTCCTCTGGTGCGATCCTTAGCTATATCATGTGTAAGGCGATGAACCGTTCGTTCGTCAGCGTTATCCTTGGTGGCTTTGGTGGCCCCGCGGGCGAGCAAATGGCCGTTGAAGGCGAGCAAGTTGCAATCGACACCGACGGTGTTGCAACAGCGCTCAATGAAGCCGACAGCGTCATCATCATCCCAGGCTACGGCATGGCTGTTGCGCAAGCACAGACTGCGGTTGCTGAGCTGGTACGCAAACTGCGCGCACAGGGTAAAGAGGTTCGCTTTGCGATCCACCCAGTTGCGGGTCGTCTGCCAGGTCATATGAACGTTCTTTTGGCGGAAGCCAAAGTGCCATATGACATCGTGATGGAAATGGACGAAATCAACGAGGACTTCCCAGAAACGGACGTCGCCATCGTTATCGGCTCCAACGACATCGTGAACCCAGCGGCGCAAGACGATCCAAACTCTCCAATCGCAGGCATGCCTGTTCTGGAGTGCTGGAAAGCCAAGCAAGTGTTCGTGTCCAAGCGTGGTCAAGGTACTGGGTATTCCGGCATCGAAAACCCGCTGTTCTTCAAGGACAACACGCGCATGTACTATGGCGATGCGAAAGAAAGCTTGAACAAGCTTCTTCCTATGATCGACTAACGCACCTTTGGTGCCATGCTTTGAAATTTGCGAAACCCCGTCATTGATTTGGCGGGGTTTTGTTTTTGCGAAGTGACTTCGCCAATGTTCATAGAGCTTTGAAATTGACAGTTTGAGCCTTTTAAACGAGCATTGTTGAACCTTGCCAGGAGCCAATCATGTCGTTTGAATTTTTCCTGACCTCACTTGTTGTAGTCCTGTTGCCGGGAACCGGCGTGATTTACACCTTGGCCGTTGGATTGGGGCAGGGTTTCAAAGCAAGTATCGCCGCTGCATTCGGATGCACGCTCGGAATCGTGCCTGCGGCCATTGCCAGTATCGTCGGGCTCGCCGCGCTTCTGCATACAAGTGCTTTGGCGTTTCAAGTGATCAAATACCTTGGCGTTGCCTATTTGTTTTATATGGCTTGGAAGATACTGAATGACGATACGGTCATGGAGGTGTCAGAAGACACACAGCGCCGCCGCTACGGGCGCATTGCGCTGTCTGGCATGCTCTTGAACGTGCTGAATCCGAAACTGTCGCTCTTCTTTTTAGCATTCCTTCCGCAGTTCGTATCGTCAAACGCCGCGAATGCGACAGCCTCATTGGTGCAACTCGCATTGGCGTTCATGGCGATGACCTTCGCGGTGTTCATCCTTTATGGCGCTTTCGCATCCTATGCGCGCGATTACGTCATTGCACGGCCCAAAGTGATGACATGGATCAAACGCAGCTTCGCGGGAACCTTCGGGTTTCTTGGCCTAAAGCTCGCAGGTTCCAACTAGTTAAACGTCATCGTTTATCCCTCGCTCTTCTAGAACTCCAAAACGCTGTCTTTGTGATGGGGCTTTACTTTTGCGCGCGTTGCCCCAGTTCCCCTTTCAGAACACAGGGAACAGAACCATGAACACTTGCATCACACTTACTGCCGCTGCTTTGATCGCCGGATCGGCACTCCATGCGGATATCGACGTGCGCTTTATCGAAGGGGCGCCGAAGGATCGTTTTGTCATCACGTCCCACTCTGATTGCTTGAATGGGCCAATCGATGTTGCGATCAATCTTGACGGCTCCGCAGGTGGGCTCATCTTCGACATCACGAGCGCAGGTGCGGGTGTTGAGGTATTTCAACCCTTTGAATTGGTGTCAGGTGGTGATTGGGTAACGAAGACGCCGGTTGTGACGGACGGCGATACAGCGCTAAGCCTGAGCCTGTCGTCTTTGCCAAAGGGGCAATCTGTGTCGTTTACGTTGGACGTGGATGATACGGGCGGTGCGCGTGAGATCACTGTGAGCGGCGGTGAAATCGCTGGAGCAGGGATCATGCTTGCGCAAGGTGGCAAGACATACAAAGCGACGTTCGGCGACAATGCGCGCGCGAAAATCGCTCAAAGCGGATGCGAGTCCTAAGACTTGAAGATGATTGCAGGGCGCGTCTTTGCCGTGCCCTGCAGTCTTGGATGAAAGAGGGCGTCAGCGACCTTTCCAAACAGGATCGCGTTTCTCTGCGAAGGCCTTGGCGCCTTCCAACTGATCTTCTGAGGTATAAAGCGTCTCGACGGTTTTGAACTGGCTCTTGGTGATCTTGTTCATGGCGTCTTGGAACTGCATATCTTCCGCCTCGCGCACCACCTCCTTGATCGCCGCATAAACGAGCGGCGGGCCAGAGGCGAGAAGCTCAGCCAGTTTGCGCGCTTCTTCCATCAGATCAGCGGCAGGGTAGACATAATTGATCATGCCCCAACGCGCGGCTTCATCCGCGTCGAACCAACGGCCCGTCAGCAGCATGTCCATCGCGATGTGATAGGGGATGCGCTTGGGTAGCTTGACGCTCGCAGCATCGGCCACGGTGCCAGAGCGGATTTCAGGCAAAGCAAATGTCGCGTGATCCGCGGCGAGGATCAGATCGGCGCTGAGCGCCAACTCCAAACCGCCGCCGCAGCAAATACCGTTCACCGCCGCGATGATGGGTTTGTTCAGATGCGGCAGCTCTTGCATGCCGCCAAAGCCTCCAACGCCGTAATCGCCGTCAACCGCATCGCCATCTGCCGCCGCTTTCAAATCCCAACCTGGGCAAAAGAATTTATCGCCCGCGCCTGTGATGATCGCCACGCGCAATTCTGGATCATCGCGGAAATCGCGAAAGACCTCGCCCATGATATGGCTTGTCGCCAGATCAATAGCATTCGCCTTGGGGCGGTCCAGCGTCACTTCCAGAATATGGCCGTTACGTACGGTTTTGATGGGGCTATCGCTCATGCGAGCTCTCCTTTGACGATCAAAGCATCCACCGCGACAGCGTCGTTTGGGGTGCAGATAAGCGGGTTGATTTCGACCTCTTGTATACGGCCGTGATGGGCAATGACATAGGCTTGCAACGCGTCTACCGCGCGCCAGAGCGCGGCGCGGTCAATGCCTTGCGCACCGCGAAAGCCATCAAGAAGCGGCGCGCATCGAAGCGTGCTGAGCGCTTGGGTCACGTCGGCCTCAGTGACGGGCAGAACCAATGATGCGGTGTCTTGCAACAGCTCGGTTTGCGTGCCGCCCGCGCCGATGGTCAAGACATAGCCATGGGCAGCGTCCAAGGTCACGGCCAAAAGCAGTTCAATGACAGCGCCTTGCACCATTTCCTCGATCAGGAAACTTTCACAGTCCATCGCTATGGCCGCGTCTTGCACGGCCTCACCTGTTTGAAGGCCGACACGCACAGCGCCCGCCTCGGATTTATGGGCAAGCCCCATGCCCTTCACGACGAAGGGCGCTGTCAGACCAGTTGCTTTCGATGGCGCGTCTTCGGCTGAACTCGCGCAACTCGCATTCGGGATGCGCATGCCAT
>NZ_JBDWVM010000454.1:0-10833 GCF_039984035.1 Planktotalea sp.
CGCGCGAAGCTCCTGCTGGATCAAGCGCACATTGCTTTGGCGCAGCGCGACCGTTTCACTGGCATTGCGCACCTCTAAATAGGCCGTCACAGCGCGCAGCAGAACGTTCTGCTCCACAGCCAAAAGACGTGCACGTGTGGCAAGGACGTTCTCTTTCGCAGCTTCAATGGCAAACTTTGACTGCCCACCATCATACAAAAGCAAATCCGCGCTGATGGTCATCGTTGCAGTCGTGCTGTTGTTTTCGCTTAATGTGTTGGTCGTAAAGGCTGTTGTGCGGGAAAAGCTGCGGTTCAGCCCCCCAGCGAAGCTGATAATCGGGCGAAGCGCGGCTGTGGCGATGGCGACGTCTTCATCCGCGGCGCGCAACAACGCACGATTTTGTTCCAGCAGGCCTGAATGGTTGAACGCGCTGATCAGCGCATCTGACAATGTTTCAGCTTGGGCCGCTTGCAGGCTCATGAACGAAAGACCGATTGCAGTTAACAATCTTTTTGAGCGCAATTTAAGTCCGTTCATTTGATCCCCTTGCACAACGGATACGTTGTGGCAGCTAGCTCTATGCTCCAACGCGCGATCAGCAGCTTTCCGTCGCGCGCTTTTTTCTTTTATCGTCGTTTTGCTTTACAGCGCGAACGCGCTTTCTTTTGCAAAACCAGGCAAGACAGGCGCCGTTGCGTTAAACGCCAAACGCCAGTTCATATGGCCATCAATCTTATGTCCGATGCGGACCTCGCCCAATGCACCGCTCATAAAGATCGCGGCGATACGCCCACCTTCTTTGAGTTGATCTAAGATCGCACCCGGCACGGTTTCAACACCGCCCTGAAGAATAATCACGTCATAAGGTCCATGTTCCGCAACGCCCGCGTCAAGCGCGCCAGCGTGTACGACAACATTGTCCGCGCCTGCATCGCTGAGTGCCGATTGAGAATCCTCAGACATACGTTCATCCGATTCAACAGCAACAACCGCCTCGGCAATATGCGCGATGATCGCGGAGGAGTATCCAAACCCTGCCCCGATATCGAGCACGAGCTCGTCGTTTTGCAAATCTACTGCGTCAAGGAGCTTGGCCAGCGTGCGCGGCTCAAGCACGACCCGCCCTTCGCCAATTGCAATGTTGCCGTCCATATATGCGGCTTCGCGTCGATCACGCGGCACAAAGTTTTCGCGCGGCACATCCAGCATCGCATCGATAATCGGGAATTTGGTGACATCAGAGGGGCGTACTTGTGTATCGACCATCATGATGCGACGCGCTGCAAAATCAGACATGTGCTAAACTCGCTCGTTCAGAATCCTTTCAACTGTCTTGCCACATCACGCGCAGGGCTACAACGTTCGCTGTTCATGCAATTCGCAAGAAATTGCATCGCTTGGCCCTTGCAGCCTTTTCCTAGATCAGCTATCTGCACGGCACTACTGGCGGCGAGTTGGTAGAGTGGTTATGCAGCGGATTGCAAATCCGTGTACACCGGTTCGATTCCGGTACTCGCCTCCATTTAAAAACAAAGCCTTAGCAGGAAACTGCTGAGGCTTTGATCGTTTTTAGACTTTAGGCACATCGTTATTTGAGAAGACGAACTAGGTCGAACGCGTATAAATCAGGCATGTGTTTTTCGTACTAACCTCGAACAATCATCGACCTCTCGTTCAACAAAATGATGCGACGTTTTTCGTTTGTTAGTCGTCGTTCAATATGTTTCAGCGCCGCAGTAAGGCTTCCCAGATGGCTCTGCGCTGGTCTTCGGCGCCCAAACCAAAGCGAACTTTGATCAATATGCCAATACATTGAACATGAAGGGGTAATTTTCAAAAATTAACCATAAGGTCAGGTATTCCCGCCTCGACCTCACGATTACGTGAGGTTAGCGTGAGGGGATTTCAAACTGAATTGGGCTTTTTATGTCTTTGGTTTCACAGCTGCTGTCTTTTTTTTGCTACAATTTCCAACTCCACCAAAAGCCCACACGCAGACGCTCCCATAATTTTTGGCCTATTGCAGGCATGGCGCTCGTCGCTGCGACCCCCGCCCTTGCGGACGCTATTGAAATCCCGACAGGGCGCGCGAACGCGCCGCTGTTTCAGGCAGATACCTTGATCACAACTGGCTTTTCGGGAACGCATGTGCGCAAGCCCTTCTCGCCCGATGGCAGCGCAGTTGATGCAGTCAAACCGCTGCTTCGTGAATTTATCGATCCCGATGGCGCAGTCGTGACGTTGCTGAGCATTGCTCAGTTTGACGCAGGGCCCGCGGGGCAAGAAATCAAACGCCGCGCCTATGACAAGATTATTGCACGCGATGTGGGGCAAGTCTTCGGCATTGCATTGGACGATCAAACACCGCCGAACCTCTATCTGTCCGCAACCTCTGCCTTTGGGCTCAACATCAATGGTGCGGACCGAAATGAAGATATGCTTCCCGATCGCTTGCGCAAAGGCGCTGGTGATGCGGTCTGGGCAGAGGCGCAATTTGGGCCTACCCCTGCGTCTGGACCCGGTTCTGTTTATAAAGTCGACGGTCGCACTGGGCAGGTTTCCTTACTCGCGAATATTGAACTGGACGGCGTGCCAAACAGCGCAGCAGGCCTTGGCAATATCGCATTTGATGCAGCGCATAAGGTTTTGTTTATCTCTGACTTGGATACGGGCGTCATTCATCGCCTTTCGCTTGATGGCGAGGAGTTGGAAACCTTCGATCACGGCATGAATGGACGCCCGAACGAGCAGCTAGAACCGTCTCTTCATGACGCAGAGAACCGCGCTGATATCACCAGCGGTGATTTTGACCCCGACCTTCCCGACACTTGGGGGTTTGCGGATGAAAAACGTCGCGTCTGGGGCCTCGCGGTGCGTGGGGGACGTCTGTTTTACGCAGTTGCCACAGGCAAAACAGAGCAACCGGATATTTGGTCCATCGGACTACATGAAAAAACCGGTGTCTTTTTAGAGGATGCCCGTTGGGAGGTTAGCCTCCCAGAGCGTTTCGAACCTTTTGACATCTCTGATCTGGATTTCACCGCGAGTGGCTCATTGGTTGTAGCCCAGCGCGCCACACCGCTTGCACCCTTTGATTACAACGAAATGACACAGATGGGTCAGGTCGCCGTGACGCGGTTTGTGCTCGAAGACCCGGATGATCCCAAATCCGCGCTAACCCCATCCGATTGGGTGGAAGAACCGATTGATTACAGTATCGGGTTTCAAGGCACGCACACAAATGCCAACGGCGGCGTCGCTCTTGGCCCAAACTACACGGTACGCGGCAGCTTGGAGCCGCGCGATTGTAAGGGAACGCTTTGGGCGACAGGCGATGCGCTGCGGGACGAGCCGACGCTCGAGTCTGCGCTCGAATTGGGCGGCGCGCTGACAGTTCATGGTGCGCAAGCCCAGCCTGTTATGATGGATGCGCGCGAGAACACTCCGCCTTGGGTCAGCTACTTCCACGATTTTGATGGTGTTTACGACGAAACCGTCCGTTCAGGTCATATGGGAGATGTGGAAGTTCTGGGATGTGTTGGAACAAGAGCGTCTGCAGCACCCGCAGACCCACAGTTGGCAAAGGTCGATCCGCCCCTGCCTAAAGACCCCAAGCTTTGCACGTCGCCTTTGTGTGTCACGTTGGTTTGCCTTGCAAATCCAGCGCTGTGCGCACCGCAACAAAACGCCTGCATGTCTGTTGAGCACGCGTTGAGCTGTGATCCTGAAACCGGTGATTATGTTCTGCAGGTTCAAGCGGCAGATCGTCTTGCCGCACCTGTGCTGGATGAGTTGAAACTATTGCCCGCTTCCCCGCCTCTTGGTGCTTTGCCGCTTCAAACTGGGATGAATGCGCCGACAAGCGTATCTCTGAGCGGCATGAGTGCAGGTCAAATCGGTCACGTTAACATATGCGCCTTTAACGGCGTGGATCAGGCCAGCGGCGCACCTTATGACTGTTGTAACCAAACGGTCTCCTTCAAAATCCCCAATGCGCTTTGTGAGAAGGAGGCAGAATGATGAACGTTTTTCGCACCCTCCCCCCCGTTCTATCCCGCGCTACTTTGGCGCTTGTTGTTTCAAGCACAATGGCGATGGCCGCGCCCGTCATCACAAATGGCGACTTTGAGCAAAACCCGCCCTCAAGCTACGGCAACAACATTGGCTGGAGCATCGCCCCTTGGACATTGACCGGCAACGATCAAGCCAATGTCGTGCAAGTCGATGGCCCAGGTGGGCAGACTTCCTATGGATCAAACGGCCCTGCGTCCGATGCGACGGGTGGCACAGGCAATCAACACTATCTGGACATCGTCGGCAGCAATGAGCTGTATCAAGAGTTCACGCCGCAATGTGATGGGCTCGTGCAATTCGGAGCCTCCTTTTCATCGCGCGGCAACGCATCCGGCTCGGCTTCCGTCAGCATTCTGGATGCAACCGGCTCCAACACAGTCGCAGGTCCAGCGGCCGCGTCGTTTGCGGGCGGCACCTCTGAAACAGATCCTTGGACGCCTGTGACGGGCACCGCAACGTTGAGCGCGGGGACCACCTATCGCCTTCAGATCACGATGAGCAATCCAACGAATGTGGACAATGCTTTCGTCGAGTTCGAGGATTTTTGCCCAGCGCATAACGACGATGATGTCCCCCCTGAACCACCAGAAGAAACTGAAGAAGACACAACAGATATTGAACCCCAAGCCTGCGTTCCTTTTGTCGCAGAGGTCAGCTGCGATCCGAACACGCATGAGACTTTGGTGACTTTAAGCAATGCTTTGTCTGGTGAGTTCGACCCCTCTCATGTTCAGATCAGCTCGAACACCTCTGGTGTGAGCGTCGCCCAACGTGGCCCGATGAGTGTTGCCTTAACGGGCGCCAGCGCGGGCCAAACAATCCTGATTTCGACAGCCTCTGTAGAGATCGGCGGAGGCAGCGCCGAAGGCTTGGATGCCTGCTGTATGGGCGAAATGGAGATCGTTATTCCCGAAACCCTTGAGTGCAAAGCGCCCACTTTGGAAGTCGAGAAAACCTGTGAAACTTCGGCAAGTTCACCTGCACCCTACCAATGCGAAATCACGGTTCACTATTCAGGTCCACCGCCAAGCGCCGATACTCCTATCACGCTGACTGAAAACCTAACTGGCGGTACATTTTTGCCCAGCAGCTCAGGGCCGATGATGACGGACCCATGGAACTGCGACGCCGATCAAGGCGCCGCAAACGATATGATTGCCTGTGAAATCACGGCGGATGATGCGCCAGACGCGGATTGGAGCGATTGGACCTCCTCTTTGATCGTTGAAGTTGAGGGCGAAGAGACAGGTTTCGAAAACTGCGTCAGCGTAGACGCGGGCCCGACCCTTGCGGACGAAGCTTGCTGGAGCCAGGAGACGCCTGAGCCGGAAGATATTTCTATCGAGAAAACCTGCGAGCACGTTGAAAATGGTCTGCTCAATCCAATCGTTTTTGACTGCTCGATCACTGTAACAACCAACGGCGCGCCTTTCGACGGCGACTTGACCATCACGGATACGCTGGACTGGGGCTCAACCCTTCCCTTCCCGCCAATCATTAATGATGTCTCAAGCCAAGACGCATGGAATTGCGAAACACCGCCAGGCGGAGACCCTGCTGTGCCACAGTGCAGCATCAGCAATGATGACTTCCCACACACGGCAGGCTCATCCACAGTTGATATCGAGTTCTGGTTCCACGACCATTATCCAGAAGAAAACTGCGCCTCTGTCTCGCTCGGCGATCAAGGTGAGCTGGCAACAGTTTGCACAGAACTCACGATTGACGAGGACGACGACACCCCTCCGCTCCCAGATCCAGATCCAAGCTACGAGCTTGTCAAAAGCTGTGAAAACGTGGGCAACGACATCGCCTGTGTCATTACATTGACAACAAATGGCGTTGCGTTCTTGGGCGATATCACTGTCAGCGATGTGTCCAACTTATCATCTACCCCCGGCGCGACCATCACGGGACCAGCAGGGGCGACGTGTAACAACACGTCAATGTCCTGTGCGATTTCGCACGCCACACTGTCTGGCCTTACTCCGCCGAACAGCGCAGTGTTTAACGTGACTTTCCCGAACACAGAAATGCCTGAAGGCTTTATGAACTGTGCGGTAGGCGATCATGCAAACATGCCAGAAGCGCGCGACTGCGTTCTGGAAAATGGTGAATTTGACACGCCCGACGAGGCACCAGAACAAGCGGCCTCTTGTAGCTCGGATGTTGTGTTTGTCGTTGATACCTCGGCCTCCCTTGGCAGCAGTGCGAGCACGGTCATGCAATCCTTGCGCAATATGGCCGGCGTCTTTGAAGGCGACGGATCGCAAGCGGCGTTGGTGACGTTTGGCTCTTCTGCAACTGTGCAATTGCCCATGTCGACTGCGAGCCTGACAACGCTTGCCAACTCGACCCAAACGCCAACAGCCGCAGGCGGCACCAACTGGGAAGATGCGCTTGTCAAAGCAGGCACTGTCATTACGCCCAATTCCGTCGTGATCTTCATCACCGATGGCCGCCCAACAGCACATCTTGACGCGAGCGGTGTTTCGACCAATGTGCCGAACTCTCCGAGTGGATGGTTAACAGCAACGAACGAAGCCATTCCTGCTGTGAACGCAATCTATTCTGCGGGCGTGCCAATCATCGGCGTTGGTATTTCGGACAGTCAGGGCGTGTTTGTCTCGACCTATCTGGATGCACTGCTGGGCACGACCAGCACGGGCACAACATTCAATAGTCTCAACCAAACGCTTGGCAGCATTGCGAACGAAATCTGCGGTGACATGTATCTTGAAAAATACATGAACCCCTCCTTCGTGAACTTCGCAAATGAAACGGGCACCACCAAACGCGTGACCGTTACGTTGCGGGCGCAGAATTTCACCAATTCAGCAGCCAACAGCGTCGTGATCAAAGACAAGGTTCCGACTGAGTTGAGCGCGATTGGCAATACCACCGCGAGCCACGGCAGCGCGACGATCACAGGTCAGGACGTTGTTTGGACCATTCCAACACTCGCAGATACTGTGACCGCGGTCCTGACGTTCCAAGCGGACCTAACAGCGCCGCCCGAGGGAACGACGAATTGGCAATGTAATGAGAACTTTGCCCAAGTCATGTCGCTCAATGGCACGATGCAATCGATCCCCGGCAATATGAACGAGGTCTCAGGCCCCGTTGCTGAAGACGATGAAGCGAAACGCCGCTTCTGCGTCAAGAACGAGCCGGATGTGACGAACCCGCCGCAAGCCTGCACGCCTTATCTGCGCGTAGACAAGGTGCTGGATATTTCAGAGCAGGAAGTCTGCTTTGCCGGACAGCCCTGTACGTTCCAAATCAAAGTGCGCTCAAGTTGTCCGAACGATGATTTCGATATGCCTGTTCAATTGGGCGATATTGTGAGCGGCGCGAATGGCGCAACACCGACGGTCATCACATCGATGAGCAATGACTCATCTCCCGCGGTTTGTGCGTTCCCGTCTGCTTGGAGCTCCAACACGACCTCAACGCAGTGCAGCACGCCGTCTTTGCAAATCCCTGCGGGTGACACAGTGACCTTCGATGTGACCATGACAGCGCCAAGCACACCGGGGTCTTACACCAACTGCTTTAGCGCGCTTGAAGGATCGCCGCCTGCAACGGGTACCGCTTCGGTGTCTTTGCCGAATATCTACCGCGATCGCGGCGACTGCGCGCCATTTGAGGTGGTCAGCTCAACGCGCAGCGCAGAGCAATTGATCCCGACAGAGCAAGCACCCGAGTTGGAATTGGTCAAAAGCCAATCGGGCCAGTGCCGCGTCAATGTCGGCTCGCAAACCTACGCTTGTGACTTTGAATTGCAGCTCACAAACACGGGCCAAAGCGAGGTCACGTCTCCTGTAACCTTGTCCGACACATTCGGCACCCCTGCCCCCACCGCAATCACTAACGTGACCGGCGACGGGTGGAGCTGCGCGAGCAAGTATAGTGGGTCAGCGAGTTGCCTGCATGCAGGTTTGACGCTTGCCCCAATGCAAAGCGCAACAGTGGGCATGACGCTCACCCTACCGGGCTTGCCCAAAGGTGGTAGCTTTGAGAACTGCGCGGCCATTGGCATCAGCGACAACCCTTATGAGCGCGCTGTCACCCTGCAGACAATCATGACAGAACGCGGCATCAATGTGGGTAAAATCGATGGGGTGCCCGGCAGACGCACGCGCGCGGGACTGCGCACGCTGCAAGCTGAGCTCGGCCTGCCAGAAACCGGCAAGATCGATGATGCTTTGGTTGATGCGCTTGGGCTTGCCAGCGCGGATGCGCCTGCGTCTTGTGTGACTGCTGAGTTGCCCATCATGCCGCCGCCCCCCTTGGTCTGTGATGCAAAGAGCACCCAGCTTTTGGATGGGTCGTGCGAATGTCGCTACAAGAATATGTATCAACGCGACAAGACAAGCTGTGGCTGCATCAAAGGCACGCAATTTGTTGAAGGCGAAGGATGCATCAAGCGCAAGATCACACCGCAACAGAGCAAGCCGAAAGCGCTAAGCTGTAACAGTGCGACTGCTGTGAAACGTGGCGGCGAATGTGTGTGCCGCTATTCCAAAATGCGCAAAGCGAACTCAACATCTTGCCGCTGCATCGCAGGAACCGAGTTTGTTGCCGGAGAAGGATGTGTGGTTATTCGCCGTGAACCAACGGCCCCAGCGCGCTGTGAAAACGGTTTGCCCCGTATTCCGGGCGTTGGATGCATTGATATCAAACGCGGCGAAGGCAAACCACGGATCAAAAACGAAGCAGATCGCCCAGACGCGCCAAGCGTCGACCCTGATCAAATCTAAACGATCCAAATAATCTAGCGCGGCGCAGGTTCCTCAAATCTGCGCCGCGCTTTTCTTTCTCAAGCAAAGCTGTTGCCAAACGAGCGCATAGCTACTCCCCTCCAAAAATCACAAACTTGGTTTTGCACACCGCCCCAATCGCGTATGAGGCTTGAAACAAAGGCATCGCCTACGCGTTTTACGGCGCAGCGATATGCATCTAAAAGGGACGCTCACGCATATGAAACGCATCGTTCATCTTGGTCTTGGCAATTTTCACCGCGCCCATCAGGCATGGTACACATCCCCCTTGAGCGATTGGAAAATCACTGGCGTCGTGATGAGCAACCGCGATCTGTGGCGTGAATTGAACGAACACGATGGCGCTTATAATCTTGGGACCTGGGATCAATACGGTTTGAAGAGCGACGTTATTGCCATCTATGATGACGTCTTTCTTGCGACTGAACAGGCTGGCGAGATCATTGCGCGCATTGCCGATCAGGACACCCATGTTGTGACGCTCACCGTGACCGAAAAGGGCTATTATTTGAATGCCAACGGTACAGGCTTAGATCTGAACGCCGCCCCTATCGCAGAGGATCTTGCCGCCCAGATGCCTAAATCTGCAATCGGTATACTCTGTTCCGGCTTGGTTGCTCGCGCCAGTGCCAAAGGTGGGCCAATCACGGTCCTGTCCTGTGACAACCTCGCGGACAATAGCCACAAATTGCGACGCGTGGTGATGGACTATGTAGCCAAAGCCGCGCCCGAGGCCACAACTTGGATCGAAGCGAACACAAGCTTTGCCAACACGATGGTCGATCGCATCACGCCCCGCTTAAGCCCGCAGGCTATCGAAGAAATCGCGCAGGTCTCAGCGCGACCTGATCTATGCGCGGTTGGCACTGAAGGTTTCTCTGAATGGGTGATCGAAGATACCTTCGCGGGTCCGCGCCCCGCGTGGGAGACCTCTGGCGCTGTTTTCGTCCAAGATGTTGCCTCCTTTGAAAATCGCAAGTTGCGCCTTTTGAATGCGTCGCACTCCTACTTCGCTTACGCGGGACTTTTGGCGGGGCATCGTTTTGTCCATGAGGCCATCGCTGATCCACAATTGCGCGCCGGTGTGAATGCGCTCTGGGATGAGGCCGCGCCCTTGGTCCCTGCCCCCGCTTCAGCAACTCTTACTGACTATCGCCAAGCCCTGCTTGATCGTTTTGCAGTTCCAGCGATGCGCCATGAACTTGCCCAGATCGCCATGGATGGCAGCATGAAAATTCGCGAACGGTTGGTCCCGATTGTTGAGGGCTGCGCGGCAAATGACACGCCTTGCGCGCAAGCAAAGCAAGCGATTTCAACTTGGATTGCATTTGTGCGTGATCAGCATGCGCAGCAAACCCCATTGAACGATCCCAATGCGCAAGAGATTGCTACGATTTTGGCCTCCGATGCCTCTGTTCTCGAACAGGACGGGGCATTGCTTGAATTGATTGGCGCGCCGCTAGACCTAGCCTAACTACGCGCCAACCCTTTGTTTTCTTAGCTCGGGAAAGACTTCGCTGGTAAAATCTTACCAACACACGTGCCAAAACCGATCTGGAAGCCATCGCCCTTTGCTGCGCCAGCAAGCGTCAGCCTGTCGCCATCTTCGATGAAGGTGCGTATCTCGCCGCTTTCGAGCGTGAAAGGCTCGCGCCCTGCCCAGCTCTTTTCCATGAGCGAGCCATATTCATCCGGCGTTGGGCCTGACACAGTTCCAGAGCCAAGCAAATCGCCCGCAGACATGCCGCATCCACCAACCGCGTGATGGCAAAGTTGCTCTGCTGCGGAATAATACATGCGGCTGTAGTTTGTTGTGGCCAGCAAGGTTTCTTTGTCCGCACCTTCGGGCTGCATCAGCACCTTCAGTTCGATGTCATAAAGGCCGTCTTTTGAGCCATCAAGGTAAGGCAGCAATTCCATTTCACGCTCCGGCGTCGGTGCGCGGAAAGGGTCCAGAGCGGCTGCGGTCACGATCCAAGGGCTGATGGATGTG
>NZ_JBDWVM010000455.1:0-2342 GCF_039984035.1 Planktotalea sp.
GGAGCCGAATTGATTGGTCGAAATCTCGATTGCGCCGGATTGCACGTCCCATTGGCTGTTGACCGCTTCAAGGGCTGCGCGGTCTGCGTGACCACCATGGCCTTGATACACGCCAAGCGCAGAACCGATACCCATCGCTGCGATCCAGACCAGCACTGCTGCGCCAAGCGGCGCTGCCTTGTTTGAGCCGTGCGGCGTACCTGCGGCCGTTGTGCCTGGCAACATACGGCGGAGCGTATCGTCCTTATCTATGACATGGTGTTTGAGCGCGCCCGCGATGTGGAGCAAGAGCGATACAATTAGTACACGTTCGAAAACCACATGCAGCCCAGCGGTTACAGCTGCGAGGCTTTCACTTTTCGGAACGAAAAACAGGTTTTGACCGAAGGGCCACCAGATCGGTGCAAAGCCCGTTGTTGACGCATGATGGATCCAGCCCGACAGAGGCACGACGACAAGCGAGCCATAGAGCAGCCAATGGACGAGTTCAGCAAGAAAGGTTTCTGCGCGTCGTTCAGGGTGCAAGCCCGCTGGCTTGGTTTGAGTGATGGCCCAAGCGATACGAGCAAGAGCAACGAAGAAGGCCGTGATCCCGACGGTTTTGTGTAGCGAGAACATCAAAGCCTTCAGCGCGACTTCCTCGCCGGTTTCGAACGGCAATTTGTTCGAAATAATGCCAAGCGGAATTGCGGTGATGATCAAAAGGGCGGTGAGCCAATGAAATGTCTTGGTGACAGATCCGTAGCTGCGATCGGTGTTTGTGGCGGACATGCTGCTCTCCAATATTGCGCGTTCAAAGAGGTAACGTTTGAGCGGACCAACTTATTCGCAGGCTACCCACTTTTGAGCGGCAACGCAGCCTTTATCTAAGAACAGACCCTGTGCGCAGATGAAGCGATACTTGCGATAAACGCATTGCATCGATAGAGGAGTGCGAAGCGTAAATTGGAGATGAATATGACCAAAGCCTTTGTTTTCCCCGGTCAAGGGGCGCAATCTATCGGAATGGGTAAGGCCCTCGCAGATGCCTATCCAGCAGCGAAAGCCGTGTTCGACGAGGTTGATGAGGCTTTGGGTGAAAAACTCAGCACGCTGATTTGGGAAGGCGAGCAAGATGAATTGACGCTGACCCACAATGCGCAACCCGCATTGATGGCGACCTCGCTGGCGGCGATGCGCGCGCTTGAGGCGGAAGGCGTGTCCATCACGGATGCTGCATTTGTTGCGGGGCATTCTTTGGGTGAATATTCTGCGCTGGCGGCCTCTGGTGCAATTTCGATTGCGGATACGGCCCGTTTGCTGCGCACGCGCGGCACAGCGATGCAAGAGGCTGTACCAGTGGGCGTTGGCGCCATGGCCGCGCTATTGGGGCTGGATTTTGCAACGGCGCAGGCTGTGGCAGAAGAAGCGGCGCAAGGCGATGTATGCCAAGCGGCAAATGACAATGATCCGGCGCAAGTCGTGGTGTCTGGTCATCTTGGCGCGGTTGAACGCGCTTTGGTCATCGCGAAAGAAAAAGGCGCGAAACGCGCTGTGATGCTGCCAGTGAGCGCACCTTTCCATTGCGCATTGATGGAGCCAGCAGCACGCGTGATGGCTGAAGCGCTTGGCACTGTAGACATTGCACGTCCAGCTGTTCCATTGGTTGCGAATGTCCGCGCCGAGGCGGTGAGCGATCCTGCGTTGATCCGCTCTTTGCTTGTAGAGCAGGTGACAGGTTCTGTGCGCTGGCGTGAAAGCGTTGGCTATATGGCAGAGCAAGGCGTTGATACGATTTGGGAAATCGGTTCAGGCAAAGCACTGTCCGGTATGATCCGCCGCATTGCGAAGACTGTGTCTTGCAGCGCTGTTGGCAGCCCTGACGATATTGCGAAACTGGAGCGCTAAGCGCTCCAGAGCACATTATTCGGCAGCGATCGCAGCCGCATGGGCGGCGCGTACAGGGCGTTTCGGGCGACTTGGGCGCGCTTGGCGGTCGGTTATCGCTGCAGGTTTTGATTGGCCTGCTGGCGCAGTGAGCGCGCGGCTTTGCGCAGTGGGCTTAAGGTAACCGGCAATCTTTGTGCGCACATCTGCAGGCGTATCCTGCGTCGTGAGCTGCGCAAGGGGAAGCCCCGCGTTGCTGAGCGCTTTTTGTACAACCAAACGGTCTGCGGCTTTGTTGCCTAGGGCAGGGGTATTTCCTGCCACCTCTATCGCAAGCACACAGCGACCCGCGCGGTCATAGATACCAAAGTCGAGATACTTGTTTTCAACAGCGCTAATGGCCAGCGCGCGCTCTGGTCCGACTGCTTCAACAGATGGATCAACAAGCGCGCTGAGCGCAGTGCGCGCCATAATCA
>NZ_JBDWVM010000456.1:0-15968 GCF_039984035.1 Planktotalea sp.
GGTTTAGGGCATCTGTCAGCTCTTCCATCGTGCGGGCAACAACGCCTTTGAGGCCACATGCATTTGCGATGCCTGCGTAGGAGACGCCTTCATCCAGCTCTGTACCGACAAAGTTGTCATCGAACCAAAGTGTGGAGTTCCGCTTTTCCGCGCCCCACTGGTAGTTACGGAACACGACTTGCGTCATCGCAGGCCATTCGCCACGACCGATCGCGGTCAATTCGTTCACCGCGATACCGAATGCGCCGTCACCGGAGAAACCGACGACTGGAACATCAGGGCAACCGATCTTTGCACCAGCAACCGCTGGGAGACCGTAGCCACATGGACCAAAGAGACCTGGAGCGAGGTACTTACGACCTTCCTCAAAAGATGGGTAAGCGTTACCAATCGCGCAGTTGTTGCCGATGTCAGATGAAATGATTGCATCCGCAGGAAGTGCCGCTTGGATCGCGCGCCATGCCATGCGTGGGGACATCCAATCAGGTTTCGCAGCACGCGCACGTACGTTCCAATCCGTACCTGGATCGTCGTTCTCGTGTGTGAGGGACGTCAGTTCTTGTGCCCAAGCTGACTTGCGCTGAGCGATGTTTGCGGAACGCGTACCGCGGCCTGCATCGCCTGCATCATCGGAGAGTTGGGAAAGGATACCTGTGGCAACTTTCGCAGCATCGCCAACGATGCCAACAGTGACCTTCTTCGTCAGGCCGATACGATCTGGGTTGATATCAACCTGAATGATCTTCGCATCTGCTGGCCAGTACTCCATGCCGTAACCTGGTAATGTGGAGAATGGGTTCAAACGTGTGCCAAGGCAAAGCACAACATCCGCTTCCTTGATCAATTCCATGCCTGCTTTGGAACCATTGTAGCCGAGTGGGCCAGCAAACAGAGGGTGGTTGCCCGGGAACGCATCGTTGTGCTGGTAACCAACGCAAACTGGTGCTGTTAGACGCTCGGCCAGAACTTTAGACGCCTCGATGCCGCCTTGGGACAGAACAACGCCCGCACCGTTCAAGATTACTGGGTTCTTCGCGCCAGACAAAAGCGCGGCTGCTTCTGCAACAGAGTTCGCACCGCCAGAGGATGCTTCGAATTCAATAGGGTCAACGATTTCAGTGTCGATCACTTGTGTCCAGAAATCGCGCGGGATGTTCAATTGCGCAGGGCCAGACAAACGCTTGGCTTGTGAAATCACGCGCGTCAGAACTTCGACGACGCGGGAAGGATCGCGCACTTCTTCTTGGTAGGCGACCATGTCTTCGAACAGTTTCATCTGCTCAACTTCTTGGAAGCCACCTTGGCCGATTGTTTTGTTCGCAGCTTGTGGTGTCACGAGCAGCAATGGCGTGTGGTTCCAGTAAGCTGTTTTAACGGCTGTCACAAAGTTTGTGATGCCCGGGCCGTTTTGAGCAATCATCATGCTCATTTTGCCAGTGGCGCGTGTGTAACCGTCGGACATCATGCCGGCGCTGCCTTCGTGGGCGCAATCCCAGAACTGAATGCCAGCTTTTGGGAAGAGGTCGGAAATAGGCATCATGGCCGAGCCGATAATGCCAAATGCATGTTCAATACCGTGGCGTTGTAGGACCTTAACAAAGGCCTCTTCGGTGGTCATCTTCATGGATGCGCTCCTAGGGTGTCATGTGGAATAAAAAGCGCCCGCACGTAGGGCAGGCGGATTGGCACCAATATACGGAAACGGGAAGAGGCCAGTTAGGGCCAGTTCCTTTACTGCGGTAGGTCCAGTGGCTTATTTAGTGAGACTTAATGTCTCATTAATTCTTCAATTTGCATTGAAATGCGCGCAACGCCTTCCGGTATTCTTTCGCTTGGAATCGAAGAATAGGCCAAACGGTAGTAGTTTCTTTCGTCTGATTCCGGCCCGAAAAAGGAATGGCCTGGTTCGATCAATACGTCCTGTTTTGCGAGGCGGGCGGCCAAGTGTTGTGTGTCTACTTTCTTTGGCGCACGCATCCAGAAACTGGAACCGCCAAAAACCCCACGCCCTGCGATTTCGAGGTGATGTTCATTAATTGCGCGCTCCATAACACTGCGGCGTTCTTTAAAAACTTTACCCATTTTTCGCACGAGGGCATCGTAGTGCCCGAGCGACAGAAAATAGGCCGCGGTACGTTGGATGTGCCCCGGCGGATGGCGCAAAACCGAGGCGCGCAAGGCGCGCGCTTCACGGATGAAGGGTTCCGAACCAACCAGATAGCCAAGGCGCAAGCCCGGAAAGAGTGATTTCGAAAAGCTGCCGACGTAAATGACCCTCCCTTCATCATCAAGTGACTTAAGCGCGGGCGATGGGGCATCAAGGAATGACATTTCGAATTCATAGTCATCTTCTACGATAACAGCGTCTAGCTCTTTGGCGCGTTTGAGCAGAGATTTGCGCCGACCACGTGGCATGGTCGCTGACGTTGGGCACTGATGGCTTGGCGTTGCAAAGATGACGTCAGTGCCGTCCTCAACGAGATCGGGTTGCAGCCCATCGCGATCAACGGGAACTTGGGATAGGTGGCAACGGGATTGGTTCAGAATATCCCGTAGGGCATGATAACATGGATATTCAATCGCGGCTGTGCGCCTTTGGGTTAGCAAAATCTGTGCAGTCAACCAAAGCGCATTTTGTGCACCGACGGTGATAAGCACTTCTTCCGGTCTTGCGACGATACCGCGCCTCGGAAGTGTGTGACGAAGAATAAATTCAATCAGTTGAGGGTCGTCCTGATCGTAATAGTCTGCGGTCATCGCGGAAAAATCGCGCGCGCCAAGCGCCTGTAGCGCGCACATGCGCCAGTTCGTATGATCAAAAAGGGATTTATCAACTTGGCCATAAATGAACGGGTATTTGTATTTGGCCCAATCTGCGGGTTTGGCCGGAGTCGATCCGCCAGTGAACCTTTGGCCAATTGCGCGATTCCAGTCGACCGTATCTTCGCGGTGGGTCAGCGGCTCAAACTTAGGTGGCTCCGGCGCATTTTCAGAAACGAAATATCCTGATCGCCCTCTGCTGGTGAGGTAGTCGTTTGAAAGGAGTTCCGTATAGGCGAGCGTAACTGTGATGCGGCTCACACCCAAATGCAGTGCAAGTTTGCGGGACGACGGGAGCTTTTCACCCTTGGCATAGCGTCCTGACAAGATGCCTTGAGCAATCATCTGTTGGATTTGAGACTGCAACGTCCCTTGCGAGTCCGGGTCAAGAAAGAAGGTGTCAATTGAGATAGCCATAGATCACCTAAACTGGTCCTAGTTGCGTTTGCAACTGGACATAGGAGATTTTCAATCATCGATGGTGCGATTTCATAAAAAATGAGGCGCGACTTTCGTCCGCCTCATTTTGTGATGTCGTTGCGTTAGTCGGTATGTTTCATCCGACTTTACGTGGTTACGAGCGGCCTTTCCAAGGTACCAGTACGCGTTCGGCCCAACGCATCAGAACGTCGATGCCAAAGCCGATGATACCGATCAGGATAATACCCATCAGAACGATATCCGTGTCTTGGAACTTGGACGCGGCAACGATCATTTTACCAACGCCTTTTTCGGCCGCGACCAATTCCGCAGCAACCACCGTGCCCCAGCAAACCCCCATAGCAACGCGCGCTGCTGTGAAGATTTCGGGCAGTGAGTTTGGAATGATCACATGGCGCAGGATTTGAACCTTGGACGCACCAAGTGAGTAGGCGGCGTGAACTTTGGTAATGTTGACACCTGACACGCCAGAACGCGCCCCAATGGCCATGATCCAAAGCGCAGCAAGGAAGAGCAAAATGATCTTACCTTGCTCCCCGATACCAGCCCAAATGATGACCAGTGGAATAAGGGCCAAAGGTGGGACAGGGCGCATGAATTCGACGATTGGGTCAAACCAGCCGCGGAACCAATTGCTCAGGCCCATCGCATAACCCAATGGAATACCCACGAGCGCACCAAGGAAGAAACCAACGATCACGCGGAACAAAGAGAACGACAAATGTTCTGCAAGTGTGACGTTCTGATAGCCATCTCGCGCAACAGAAATCAGTCGGCTCCAGACGCTGTCAGGCGCTGGCAGCCAGATGTTTTCCATCTGCCAACCTTTGCCGGGTTCAAAGTTCAGCGTTCCTTTGTCGGTCAACGCAACGCGGCCAAAACCAACTTCGACGTCGTTACCTTTGCTAATTGGACGCCCATCGACGGCGACGATCTTTGCGCCATCCTTGCGCGTAACCTCATCGTTTTTGTCCCAAACGAGCAGTTTTGAGCGATAGGCTTGCACAACAATCGTGTCATTCTTTGCGATGCCATCGCCTTCAGCGATTTCGGGCGCCTCAACGGTGGCGCCTTTCTCGTGCACACGGATCGCGACTGTGGCGTCGTCCTTTGCACCGTTCGCATCTTCGACAGTGTAGGTGAATTCATTGTCGCCAACGAATGGACCAGGCGCGTGTAAGAAGCTTGGAAGCCAGTTGGAGCCAGTGAAGGCACCCCAGATCACAAAGATCAAAACGATCGAAATGACAGATGCAGCTTTGTCAGAAACAACCGCACTTTCGTCCCCGAAGGTCACGGTCTTGAGCGATGTATAATCTGACTTTCGCCCCATTTTCTGACGTATGAATGAGTAGGCAAACATCGCAAGTAGGATGATTGCGACATATCCAACGATGGCAGGTAGTGCACCTAGGATGGATCCGAAGAGCGTAAAAAGTTCGCCGCTGAGATCAGCAATAATTTGTCCCATTATGCGTTCTCCTCAGTGCGGCCCATGATTTCTTCTTCCATGTCCCAAATCATTGTGAGGATTTCTTCACGCGTTTTCGCATAGTCAGGGTGCTTTTTGACTTCGCGCAAATCTGCGCCAACACCGAGATCGGCAAAGGGCAGGTTATACTCGCGGTGAATTCGGCCTGGGCGCGGTGCCATAACCAGCAGGCGTTCACCAAGAAGCAAAGCCTCTTCAACAGAGTGAGTGATCAGAATGATGGTTTTGCCTGTCTCTTTCCAAAGCTTGAGAACAAGCGCCTGCATTTTCTCACGGGTCAGTGCGTCAAGCGCGCCGAGAGGTTCGTCCATCAGGATCACATCAGGCTCATTTGCAAGGCAACGGGCCAAAGCCACACGTTGTTGCATACCGCCTGATAGCTCGTAGACCATCTTGTCTTTAAAATCTTGTAGACCGACAACGTCCAGCAAGTGATCGACGATCTTGCTGCTTTCGGCCTTGGGCATTTTTTTCATGTCGGGGCCAAAGCTGACGTTGTCACGTACGGACATCCATTCGAACAAGGCGCCTTGTTGAAAGACCATTCCGCGATTGGCATCAGGGCCATAAACTGCGTCGCCGTTCAAGCGAATGACGCCTTCAGTCGGCGCAAGAAAACCTGCAACGATGTTGAGAAGCGTCGTCTTTCCGCAGCCAGACGGGCCTAGAACACTCAGCAACTCACCTTTTTTCAGGTTTAACGAGACATCTTTCAACGCTTGTACAGCACCGCCATTTGGCAGTTCGAAGCGCATGGAGATATTGTCTATCTCAAGGCCGCTCATGGTGCCTCTCCGATCATATTATTAAATTGTTTTGGAAAAAGGGCGGCGCGTTTCTCAACACACCGCCCCAAATAGCCGTCAGTTCGTTAGCCGCCCATTGCAGCTTTGAGGCCGGACGTGTTGACCGTGCCTTCGTAGCTATCCAATGAGGAAGGGATAGAACCCGCGCCAACGAAGACGTCTGCAACGCCTTTCATGAATGTTGCTGCGTTACCGCCAAGCCATGCTTCGGAAAGCTGCTCATCGATTGTTGGGAACTTGAAGGTAGACAGCGTGGATGCTGTATCTTCTTCGGACATACCCGCGTCTTTCGCGATCACAGGAAGCATTTTCGCTTGGTTTGCTTCATCAGCCCACATCGCGTTTGCGTCTGCAGTGACTTTCAGGAAGCTCGCCAGCATGTCGCTGTTCTCGGAGATGAAAGACGTAGGCGCTGTTGTCGCGTCAAACACGAGGATGCCTAGCTCTTCTTTTTCAGCGCCGGTCAGAAGAATGTTGCCGTGCTCTTTCATACGGCGAAGTGCGCCGCCCCAACCACAAGCCATGTCGATGGAACCTTGAGCAAGTGCAGCAGCACCTTCTGCTGGTGCCATGTCGACAACTTCCATGCTCGCGACATCAACACCAAAGTGGTTCATCTGAGACAGGAAGCCGTAGTGAGCAGCTGTGCCGAGTGGAACAGCAACTTTTTTGCCTGCAAGCTCGCCCGCGG
The DNA here is from genome assembly GCF_039984035.1 of Planktotalea sp. Classification (GTDB taxonomy): domain Bacteria; phylum Pseudomonadota; class Alphaproteobacteria; order Rhodobacterales; family Rhodobacteraceae; genus Planktotalea. The sequence continues at coordinate 6,251 of NZ_JBDWVM010000456.1, forward strand.
ACATTTTGTCGATCTCTAGACCAGACGCGACAACGCAGTTGTCGTTCTCAGAGTAAGAAACAGCAACGTCTACGATTTGGATGTCTTGGCCAGCAGAAGCTGCAACAACGAATGGTGGAACACCTTGAGATACGGAGATGTGAACATCGCCAGATGCCATCGCCGCGCTCATCGCTGTACCTGTGTCGAAGGATACCCAGTTGATTTTTGTACCAAGTGCTTCTTCGTACATGCCTTCAACTTTTGCGAACTGGAATGGCATTGGCCACTCTAGGAAGTAAGCAACTGTGATCTCATCCGCTGCGCTCGCTTGCGCACCAGTCAGCATCGCTGCACCAGCAACGGCGCTCATTAGTTTAGTTTTAAGTGTCATGTGTAGTCTCCCAGTTGATCGCCGCAGAGCGGCTTCATCGGCTTAGTGCCGCTTTTCTGAACATGCCGAGTCCGCATGTCGCGTGAGGTCAAAGCAGCGCAAATTCGAGTTTGTTGCAAATCGTTTTTGCAACGCCCTGAGAGCAGGAAGCCACGTTTGTTTGAGGCAAGCAACCGTAAATCTCGAAATTATCTATGGAATCCAAACTGATATGCGGCTCTGATCAAAAAACGCGCTAAACGGAAAATTTTTTTGGACCTAAAAGGCAATTTGATCTGGCCCTATCAGGGACTCAATTTTGCATATGAATTGAGCTTAGGTTCCTCGCTTTTCGGCGGGGCGTGTTCCTGAGCGTTGATCCCATCAACGCCAGCCAAAAGAGGACAATGGCTATGGACGGTTCATTTAAAGATAACGACTATTCGAAGATAGTCGAAGCCGATCGCGCTCATGTATGGCACCATCTGGTGCAACACAAAGGTTTCGAGACCGGCGAACCACGCATTATCATCGAAGGTAAAGGCATGAAGGTCTGGGACCAACATGGCAAAGAGCACATCGATGCTGTGTCTGGTGGTGTCTGGACTGTTAACGTCGGGTACGGCCGTGAAAGCATTGCTGATGCAGTGCGTGATCAAATCCTGAAGATGAATTTCTTCGGCGGCACGGTTGGTACGATCCCCGGTGCTATTTTTGCTGAAAAGCTGATCGAGAAAATGCCAGGCATGACGCGCGTTTACTACGCGAACTCAGGATCTGAGGCCAACGAGAAGGGCTTCAAGATCGTTCGCCAGATTGCGCACAAACGTTATGGCGGCAAGAAACATAAGATTCTGTATCGCGACCGCGATTATCATGGCTCCACGCTGGCATCGATGTCAGCTGGCGGTCAAGATGAACGCAATGCACAATATGGTCCTTTTGCACCCGGCTTTATCCGCGTTCCACACTGCATGGAGTATCGCAAGCACGAGCAAGACGGCGCGCCAGAAGAAAACTACGGTGTTTGGGCCGCAGATCAAATCGAAGAGATCATTCTGCGCGAGGGCGCCGACACGATTGGAGCGCTGTGCCTTGAGCCAGTAACGGCAGGTGGTGGCGTCATCGTTGCGCCGGATGGCTATTGGGAACGTGTTCAAGAGATTTGTAAGAAGTATGATATCTTACTGCACATCGATGAAGTGGTTTGCGGTGTCGGTCGTACCGGCACATGGTTCGGCTATCAGCACTATGGCATCAAACCTGATATCGTCACGATGGCGAAGGGTGTCGCGTCTGGTTATGCAGCCATCTCGTGCTGCGTCACGACTGAAGAGGTCTTTGACATGTTCAAAGACGATTCGTCTGATCCTCTGAATTATTTCCGAGATATCTCGACCTTTGGTGGGTGCACGGCCGGCCCTGCAGCGGCGATTGAAAACATGCGTATCATCGAAGAAGAGAACCTGCTCCAAAATACCTTGGACATGGGGGATCGCATGATCGCGAACCTGAACGCCTTGGCTGAAAAGCACGCTGTGATCGGTGACGTTCGCGGCAAAGGTTTGTTCTGCGGCGCGGAATTGGTGACAGATCGTAAGACAAAAGAACCGCTGGATGAAAAGACAGTAGGGGCCATCGTTGCCGATTGTAATGCCCAAGGCGTGATCATTGGTGCAACGAATCGATCCATTCCGGGCAAGAACAATACGCTCTGCTTTTCGCCCGCATTGATCGCGACGCCTGATGACATTGACCAGATCACAGATGCTGTTGATCAAGCATTGGGTCGTGTCCTCGGCTAAAAGAATATCAACATGATTAAATGCGCCGCCTTGGGAAACCCAGGGCGGCGTTTTGCGTTTGCGCAGAGTGTCGCAGTTGGCTCGGATCTCTTTGACGAACACGGGATTTGCGTGCATACGGTAGCGTATGTTTGGCTGATTGGAGTATCCCATGACACGCATTGACCATATACCGCTACCTCCCCACGCTTTCCTTGATCGATTTAGTTCTGAGGCTGGTGCTCACACGGATTGCTATGTGACCGAAGTGCCTGCGCATGTTGACCTAGAGCGGTTCATTGCAACATTCTTTGATACTTGGGTTTTTCGGCTCGAACGGAAACTGCTCGCTATTTTTGCGCGTCAATCCTCCGGCCAAGAGGATGTGAAGGCGTTGGCACATGGCGCGTCTGAGAAGCTCGCGATGTGGCGGTTGGTGGAGCGCGACGAAAATCAGATATTGCTTAGAGTCGGCGATGGGCCAATCCGAAGCTGGCTCATGCGCTCTGATTTGCAAGCAGGCACACAGCTGTATTTCGGAAGCGCTTTGCTGGCTGTAGCGAAGGACAAACGCGGAAATCCGAGCGTCGGCTTTTTCGCCAATGCGTTGATGGGCTTCCATAGGCTCTATTCTCGCATTTTGTTGCAGGCTGCCGCGCGCAAACTAAGCAGCGCCTAGTTCTTGTGCGGCAGGTTTTGGGCTTTAACGTTTGCGGGCAACGACATAGCGATTTGGCGGATTCACGGGATGATTTCCACTTTCAATGATGTCGAAACCAGCTGCCGTGATCATTTTATCGTAGGCTGTTTCGGTGAAGAACTGCACGAAAGGCGCCTTGCCAAGCATTTGCGCTATCGGGAGCACTTTGAACATTACCTGAAATTTGAAGCTCGCTGATTTGAGGCACGGGGTCTTGGTGATAAGCAAGCCACCAGGGCGCAGCGCTGCATGCGCTGCGTTGAGTGTTGCGGGCACGTCACGGACAAGATGCAACAAATTGAAGGCCATAACCGCATCCAAAGCGTCATGGGCGTAAATACCATCAAGCGCTGTATGCGCCTCAAAGCTGAGGTTTGAGATGCTTGTCTCGCCCACCTTGCGGCGCGCGATTTTGATCATACCGTCGGAAATATCAGTGCCATGGTAGCGTGCAACGTTGTCTGTCAGCAAAAGGGCGGTCGATCCCGTTCCGCATCCAATCTCAAGCACCGTATCTTCAGATTTCAGGTAACTGCGCGTGCGCTCTAGCGTATATTCATAGGCGGCCATGTCACGGATCGGGTCGCGGGCGTATTTTTCTGATATATTGTCCCAAAAAGTTGCTTCGTTTTTCATTGTGATCTCCTTTGGCTCATATGTAACGCATGCGAATATCATTGGGGAATTGCCGAAAACCGTCTTTATGCTATGCATTAATGTATGAATTGGCAGGCGATAACATTCGATTGGACCCACGCGCGCGCTTTCCTCGCTGTTGTTGAGGAAGGATCGTTGTCTGCGGCTGCGCGGGTTCTACGCCAAACCCAGCCCACGATCGGGCGACAGGTTGCCGCCCTTGAAGAAGAGCTCAACGTCACGCTGTTCGAGCGATCTGGTCGATCCTTGCAAGTGACGCAAACAGGGCGCGATCTGGCGGATCATGTTCGCGCAATGGCGGAAGCCGCGGGGCGCGTTTCGCTTGTGGCGTCAGGTCAGTCGCAAGCCATCGAAGGGATGGTTCGCATCACAGCGTCAGACTTATTCGCATGTCACCTTTTGCCGCCGATCTTACACAAGTTACGCTCTATCGCGCCCTTGATCGAGGTTGATGTGGTTGCCACCAATAGCGTGAGCGATTTGGTTCAACGAGAAGCGGACATCGCCGTGCGCAATGTACGTCCGGAGCAACCTGATTTGGTTGCGCGGATGATTCATGAATCAAAAGGTGCGTTCTTTGCGTCGAAGACCTATTTGGACAAACGGGGCCGTCCTAAAACTCTCAAAGATCTGCAAAAGCATGAGTTTGTGAGTTTTGGTGATATCGACCAAATGCTAGAGTATTATACTGGATTTGGTCTCGATGTATCGCGCGAGCAATTTAAAGTTGGATCCACCAACGGGTTGGTCGCGTGGGAGTTGGTGAAAAAGGGATTCGGGATTTGCCCAATGTCGGTGGACGTTGCCCGAGCAAGCACTGAGGTCGAAGAAGTGTTGCCACAGATGGATCCAATCTTGTTTCCAACATGGCTAGTCACGCACCGAGAGCTGCATACATCGCGGCGCATTCGCTTGGTCTTTGACTTGTTCGCAGAAGAATTGCCCAAGCTGATGGCCTGAAAGCGCGGTTACATCGTCATTTCTTGGTACAATAAAATCGTTTGAGAGCTGGTAGAATTGCCCTAATGATAGGACATGAATTATGACCTTCTTTTCGCGCTGACATTGTTTGCCTTCGTTTCCTCGGCCACCCCCGGGCCGAACAACCTGATGCTCATGGCATCTGGTGCAAATTTCGGGTTTCGTCGCACGATTCCGCATATGTTCGGGATCGGTCTAGGCTTTGCGTTCATGATCTTTTGTGTGGGCGTTGGGTTGATGCAAATCTTTGATCGCTTCCCCATCCTACATACAGTGTTGAAGGTCGTGAGTGTTGTTTATTTGCTCTGGCTCGCTTGGAAGATTGCAAATTCTGCCGCGCCAGAGGGCGAAGTGAACACCAGCGCAAAACCGTTTACGTTCCTTCAAGCGGCGCTCTTCCAGTGGGTTAATCCAAAGGCTTGGACGATGGCGCTGACCGCAATAACGGTTTACGCAGAGGATCAAAGTGCGCGGTCTGTTTTCATCGTAGCGCTTGCCTTTGGGGTTGTTAACTTCCCCTCGGTTTCAATTTGGACAGTGTTGGGCCAGCAGTTGGCGCGCTTTTTGACGAGCACCGCACGTTTGCGAACGTTTAATTGGAGCATGGCAGGGCTTCTTATTTTGTCGCTTTATCCGATATTTTTGACTTAATATCGACAAAGATGAAGCGTCCCACAGGGCTTTGATATCTTAACACAAAGAATAAGCTTGTTTTATTGCATCCGACAAAGAGGCGCGCCATATACGGCGTTAGTTTCCAGTGAATGAGGCGCGCAATGAACTATCTCGATTTCGAAAAACCGTTGGCCGAAATTGAAGGCAAAGCTGAAGAGCTGCGCGCGATGGCGCGTGCCAATGAAGAAACTGACGTTGAAGACGAAGCAGCCGCGCTTGATAAGAAAGCGGCGGACATGTTGGTTGAGCTTTATGAGGGGCTGACACCTTGGCGCAAATGCCAAGTGGCACGTCATCCTGAACGCCCGCATTGCAGTGACTATCTCAACACGATTTTTACAGATTACACGCCGCTTGCCGGTGATCGCGGTTTTGCCGATGATCACGCGGTCATGGGCGGACTGGCTCGTTTCAAAGATCGTCCCGTTGTTGTGATCGGTCAAGATAAGGGCAATGATACGTCCAGCCGTATTGAGCGTAACTTTGGCATGGCGCGCCCGGAAGGGTATCGTAAAGCCATCCGTTTGATGGAAATGGCAGATCGTTTCAAACTACCTGTCGTGACTTTGGTTGACACGCCCGGCGCCTACCCCGGTAAAGGCGCAGAAGAGCGCGGTCAGTCCGAGGCTATCGCGCGTTCAACAGAAATGTGTCTGCAAATCGGTGTGCCACTGGTCAGCGTTATCATCGGTGAGGGTGGTTCAGGCGGCGCGGTTGCATTTGCAACGGCAAACAAGATCGCGATGCTAGAGCATTCGGTTTACTCCGTCATCACGCCAGAAGGTTGCGCATCTATCCTTTGGAAAGATGCAGAGAAAATGCGCGAAGCTGCCGAAGCTCTTCGTTTGACTGCGCAAGATTTGCTGCAGCTGGGTGTTGCGGACCGTATTGTTAGCGAACCATTGGGCGGAGCGCACCGTGACCCGGCTCATTCCATGGATGCTGTGAGCAACGCGATTGAAGCGATGCTTGACGAGCTCAAAGATATGGATCGTCCCACGTTGATCAAAGCACGCCGAGAGAAGTTCTTGGCAATGGGGTCACAGGGGCTCGCTGCTTAAGTTTGACACACGCGGCGTTTTTCGCGTGTTTTCTATTTGAACATAAAACAAGAGGGTTTCGACAATGCCAAAAGGTTATTCCACCCAACTGATCACCGCGGCGCTCTGCGGATTGCTTGTTTTGTCTGCTTGCGGGAAGCGAAAAGCGCCTAAAGTGGAACGCGCGTCAGTTAGTTCTTCTGATACGAATTGCATGGCGCGCGCGATGTATTTTGAATCGAACCGTTCTAGCCGGGATGGCATGATCGCTGTTGGCACTGTGGTGATGAACCGTGTTAACTCGGGCGATTTCCCGAATACAGTTTGTGGCGTTGTGGGACAGAAGAACCAGTTTGCACCCGGTGTTATGACAAAGCCAATGACTGATAGCGGTTTGCCTTTGGCGCAGTCCTCTGCCGCTGCGGTATTGCGCGGAGAAAGACACCCTCGTTTACCTAAAGCACGCTTCTTTCACGCAGCGTGGTACAAAGCGGATTTCAACAATATCCACTATGTGCTGACCACTGGCGGCAACGCGTTTTATGAAAAACGACGCCCTGAAAAGGTGACCCAGCGCAGACCTGTCGCAGCGACCGAGGGTCTTACACCCGGATAACCCGCTTTTTGCGCGCGATCCCTATTTTGGCAATCGACCGAAAATAAGGGCCACCAATGTACCCCAAGCCGTAAAGGCTTTTTGGCCCTTATCAGCGAGCCTGTAGTGATCAGGTTGATCATCGGCGCAGATTTCACGAGATAGCGTCCAACCGTCTTGATCATCGAACAAGCCCTGACCGAAAGTGAAGTGCTTAGAGTGTTTTGGCTTGTGCCAGACCGATGATCCACAAGTTTGGCAATTCGCACGCTTTGCTATCTTGGAAGACTGCCACTCTTGCAATGGTCCGTTAAGCTCCACGATGTTTTCGCAAACGACGCCCATCCACACACCGCCACACCATTGTCGGCACATTTTGCAGTGACAAGCGCCGTAGGTTTTGGGTGCTGTGACAGTAAATGTGACCGCGCCGCAGGCACATCTTCCTTTCATGTGCTGGCTCATTTTGTGGTTCCTTTGTGAGCTAGCCGGATCTTGTAGGATCACATTGGGTTAGTATGTCGGATGAAACTTGTCAGCAGGGGACAATGTGAAGATCTCACACCCTGTTTCAGTCACGCCGATCGAATGCTCAAATTGTGCTGACAGCGATTTATCGCGCGTGACAGCGGTCCAATCATCGGCCAAAACCTTTGTTTCTGGTCGTCCCAAGTTGACCATCGGTTCAATCGTGAAAAACATACCAGGTTCTAGCACCGCACCAGTCCCATTGCGGCCATAGTGCAAAACATTGGGCGGCGCATGAAAGACGCGACCTAAGCCATGACCACAGAAATCGCGAACAACGGACATGCGATGGCTTTCCGCAAATGCTTGAATTGCTGCGCCAATGTCACCGAAGGTATTGCCAGGTTTTACTGCCTCAATACCCTTCATCAGAGAATCATGGGTCACTTGCAAAAGACGCTCAGTCTTGCGCGATAGCTTGCCCGCGACGTACATCCGCGACGTATCGCCAAACCAGCCATCAACGATGACCGTGACGTCGATATTTAGGATATCGCCATCTTTGAGCTTTTTGTCTCCTGGGATGCCGTGACACACAACGTGGTTCACCGAAATGCAGCTTGCGTGCTTATACCCTTTGTAACCAATCGTTGCGGAGGTGGCGCCAGCGGCGTTCACGCGATCTTCGATCATCTTGTCCAATGCACCAGTGGTCTGGCCGGGAACAACGTGTTCGGCAATTTCGTCTAGGATTTCTGCGGCCAGTTTGCCCGCCGCCGCCATGCCAGCGAAATCGCTTTGTTCATAAATGCGAATGCCGTCTTTTGTCATGCGACCACGTGTTGATGCATTCATGGCGTTTCTCCTTGGTGCGTTTCTAGGCGACTATGTAGGCCTGATTGAAGCGCGCCGCTAGGGTGGAAAAGAATGAAAATGTGCGGTGCTTTTACTGTCGTTGGGTCCGATGGAGTAAAAAGCGAGCCTTACAGGGCGTTCGAAGTGCAGGTTGTTGAAAATACACAGAGCTGTGAACGAACGTGTACGGATCGCCTCAATCATGAGCTTTCTGCGCTCGTTTTCCCATTATGCAGGCTTCGTTGAATGGGCAAATTGGCGGTGCATCAATGAGATGAGGGGAAGACCATGACGAACACTGCACGTACATTTGCGAACGGAGTTGTTGTGAAGGCTTTTGACGGCGTTTTCGCCTTTGAGCGCCCCTATATCGCCCTCGCGCCAGCTGATCATATCGAATGTGTTCCAAACAATGGCGCTGAGTTTAGCGCAGCTAGCTTAGCGACGGGCACGCTTATTAAGACCCAACGCGGACATGTTAAGGTCGAAGATCTGAGCGTCGGCGATCTGGTTTTGACGATGGATCGTGGTTATCAACCTATTCGTTTGATCAGAAATCATAGTGTTTCAGAGATGGAGATGGCGGTTAACCCGAACCTTCGCCCGCTGAAGATCCCAGCCCATGCGCTTGCGCACAATGTACCGTCGAATGATCTTACAGTGTCACAGCAACAACGTGTTTTGAGCGGCGCTGAGTATGTTCAAGGCAAGCGTGCTTGCGAGGAAGTGCTTGTTCCCGCGACAGATTTAGAAGCGCTTTCGGATGTTTCTATGGAGAGAAACGTCGATCCTGTAAACTATTTTCATATCCTGTTTGATGAGCATGAGATCATTTGGGCTAACGATATGCCAGTCGCCAGTCTTGTTGTTGATGGTGGAGTAGAGCCGCTCACTGCGCGTGCGTATTCTGAGCGAGTTGCTGAGCCTGAAGCTTTGGCATTCCCACAACACGCAGCTTAATCAAGCGTCCTTTGATGAGGAAATTTCCTGGCCCTTTGTGATGGACCCTTTTGCGGACACATGGCAAAGTGGACGCATGAAAACCTTAGCCGCGCTAAATAACGCTATTTCCCTTGGCCGAATTACCGTCCCGACCTGAAGTCTTGGGTCGGGAAATTTAGTCTTTTAAGTTCAGCGATTTACGCAACAGAATTTCGGTTTTTATGATGCCTCATCAAACACATAGGCTTCACATGATTTGTGGGAAAATAGCCTCTGGCAAGTCCACATTGACCGCCGATTTGGCCAAACGCGACAATGCGATTGTTCTGTCGGAGGATGCTTGGCTTCAAACGCTTTACTCGGATCAGCTCAGCTCAATCGCAGATTTTGTGCGATGCACGCAAAAGATCAGGCAAGTCGTTGCGCCCATGGTGGTGTCGATGCTCAATGCAGGGTCTTCGGTCGTGTTGGATTTTCAAGCGAACACGGTCCAATCACGCAAGTGGATGCGCGGTATTCTTGAGCAGACCAAAGCGCAAAACAAGCTGCATATATTGGACGTGCCTGATGATATCTGCCTTGCACGACTTCGCGTCCGAAACGCAAAAGGGGAGCACCCATTTGCAGTTTCAGAGGAACTATTCTGGCAGTTCTCCCAACACATGGCAT
>NZ_JBDWVM010000457.1:0-4486 GCF_039984035.1 Planktotalea sp.
TAGCTTGCGATTTGCAATTGATAAACTGAGAGGAAAAGACAGGCAGCATCGTCTTTCTTTTGGCGCGATCAATCTTAAAATCCGTTCCCAATCGCCAGATCTGACGGTTGTTCGGGCTTGTTTGCTTGGCGAATTTGAAGCCGCTATGGATCATACGGATCGAAACGCGCGCTTCATCGTGGATGCGGGGGGGTACATAGGTCTGGCGTCCATCTTGTTCGCGCGCCGATTTCCAAAGGCGCAGATTGTTTGCCTCGAACCTTCTTCAGAAAACTATGCTCTGGCGCGTGAAAACTGTGCGCCTTATCCGAACATTACCGTGTTGAACAAAGCGCTGGGACCTCAAAGTGGGCATGCCACATTGCGAGATCGCGGTACGGGGCAATGGGGTTTCACGATCACGCCCGCCTCTGACCAAGGACAGAGCGACATAGAAGCTGTAGCGGTTATCTCGTTGCCCGATTTGATGACGCAATTCAACGCATCTGACGTTGATTTGCTTAAGCTGGATATCGAAGGCGCGGAATACGAGCTGTTTGAGGCGTCTGAGGAATGGATCGCAAATTGTGATGTGATGATTGTGGAGTTGCATGAGAAGATTCGAACAGGGGTCGAGGCGCTCTATAAAAGTGCGGTGCAGGGGCGCCGAACTATCAGCCGCGACGCTGAAAAAGAACTGTCTGTTCGAAGCTAAATAAAGAAGGACGTGAACATGCCAATCCATTTCGTAGTCCCGCCTTCTTTTGCTGAGCAGGTTGCCGTTTTGTCGGATCAATCGCTTGAGCGCGATTATCCTTATTGGCTTGGTGGGCGTTTCAATTGGGTTGCGCAAACATGGTTGGTGCTAAGACAATATCGTGAAGGGTTGACCATCGGCACTGCCCCGCAACCCGGCGAGATCAATTTTGCACACGTCATGGGTTGGCGTGGTAGCGGCACGCGTGTCGGTGAATTTAGGGTCAGTTTTCGCGCTGACTATCCGCGGATGTTCGACGTAGATTTCGAAATTTTGCAAAACCCTGCGGTCAGTGTTTCGGCCCAACAAGCTTATTTGCCTTATTGGCCTGTACCTGGCCTTATTCCACGCGATTCTGCGCGCAAAGGTTTGAAAACGCTAGCTTATGCTGGACGTTTGGGACCGCGCAATCTGGTGAATGGTTTGCGTGATCCAAACGTGCCAGTCGATGGGGTTGAGTTTCGTGTAATTGAGCCACATCTTTGGCACGACTTGTCTGGCATTGATGCACTCGTCGCGATCCGCAGTTTTGATAAGTCTGAACACAACACCAAACCACCGAGCAAACTCTTTTCCGCTTGGCGGGCAGGTGTGCCGCTAATTGCCGGCTGGGACAGCGCATTTTCGACAGTCGGGGACGCAGGGGTTGATTACATTCGGGTTCAAAACACGGATGAGTTTTATCAAGCTCTTACGCGCTTGCAAAATGAAGCTGGCTACTACGAACGCATCGTTGAGGCAGGACGCGCGCGCGTGTCAGAGGTCAGCCACGAAGCGATCGCTGCCACTTGGCTTGAATGCATAGACGAACGCATTATGCCAGCTTTTGATGAGTGGCACGCAAATGGGACGCCGCTTTTGGGGGGCTTGCTTGCGCGGTCAGCAGATAGCGCGCGTGAAACGATGTCGCGAGCCAAGCAATATATGCGCTCGTCTAAGGGGGCCGCGTGACGAACCCACAATCAGTTTTGGCGATTCAGCTTGGCGCGCGTAGACAATACGCTGTGCCCGCGGCATTTGCACAAACAGGCCAATTAGATGGGCTCTATACGGACCTTTGTGCCGGGCGCGGGCTGGGCCGGTTCGCGCCGATGCTTTCAGCAATACCCCCAGTCGCGCGACGCCTCAGTTTAAGTAGACGGGTTCCAGCACCCGAGGTTTTGAACAAAACGCATGTGTTCCCAAGCTGGTTTTGGGAGATGCGCGCTGCATTGCGTCACGGGGCCGACCCAGTCGAGCGGATAAAACTGATCCGTCGTGCCCATGACCGCGCGTCGGAACGCATGTTGAAGAGAGGCTTTGGCAACGCAACTCACGTTCTAACAATGTTCGGAGAAGCAACGGCTTTTCAGCGCGCTGCAAAACTGCGCGGGCTTACAACCGTGATGGACATGAACATAGCGCCAAGCACCGAAGCGATTGTAAATGACGAGCAAAACCGGAACCCTGATTGGGAAGCGCCAAAAATTTACTATGGACAAGATCATGGTGCATCCTACGCCCGTGGCCTCGCGCCGATCATGGACGATGTCTTGGCCGCGACGGATATTTTTCTGTGCCCCTCGTCATTTGTGCGCGACGACTTGATGAACACTTTTGGCGTTGAGGCTCACCGCACGCGGTTGGTGCCCTACGCTGTGAACCCAAAATGGCAAATGTTTGAGACCGCGCCGCAGAGGGGCCGCATCCTTTTTGTTGGAGGAGCAGAGCTGCGGAAAGGCATTCACGTATATGCCAAAGCTGCGCAAATTTTGCGTGAAGGCGGGCTGGACGCTAATTTTTGTGTCGCTGGCGATGCGCGGCCAGAGTTGTGCGCCCGTCAGGAATGTGATGCGCTGAGCTTTTTAGGACGCTTGAATGCGACGCAGTTGGAAGAAGCTTACAAAAGTGCAGATGTCGTGGTTTTGCCTTCCCTGGCTGAAGGGTCCGCAGGCGTTACCTATGAAGCACTTGGGTGCGGTTTGCCAGTTGTCACGACTTATGAGGCGGGCTCAGTCGTGAGAGACAAGATCGATGGGCTGATTGTGCCGTCACGCGATGCGCATGCTCTTGCGGATGCGATTGCCACGTTGGTGCGAGATCGAAACTTGCGCGACACAATGGCGAGCAATGCACGGCGACGCGCGTCTGAATTCGGCTGGGAAGAGTTTGGAAATTCAATAAGGAGCGCCGTTTTTGGGGAGGGAGCATTGAGCAAGCCATGATCCTACTCATTCTTCTTTGCACAGCTGTGATTATATTTGGGACTCGCCGACAAGCGGGGTACTTAAAACTACCTGTCTTGGTCGCGGTACTTTATCTGCTTTGGTTCTTGCCTCAGATCGCAAGTTTATCGAACGATATTTCTGTCCCGGGTTCGGGTTACAATCGCTTGATTTTGATGATGAGCGTTTGCCTGGTCGCCCTGTGGTTAGGGTGGCATCAAAAGGCGCGCGCCGTCCCAATGCCGCCGCCCATTGACTTCAATAAAATGGTTTTGCCGACCCTCGCTTTGACGATAGCCAGCGTAGGGATCAATTTACTGCTCGCGCGGTATCGCGCGGAATGGTCAGGCGGCCAACAATGGAGTGGTCCGATTACGATTGTGGCGTTCTTCGCCCAAATTCGTGAAGTCGCGCTTGTCGTTTCACTCCTACTGTTCTTACAGCTTCGTGATCGCCGCAGCTTTGTTCTGCTTGCTGCAAACCTTGCCATCACATTACCAATTGCGATGGTTTTCTTGCGCCGCTCAGAGATGATCGGGTTAATTGCGGCGCTTATCTGCGCCTATTGGTTTGCGCGTCGCAAGACCATCAGCCCGCCAATTCTGGCCGTCTTCGGTGTCGGTTTGGTCATAGTCGTCTATGTCATTGGTCCCCTAAGAGGGGTATCCTTGTATATCGAGCAAACCACCGGTGAACGCCCGCTTTTGATCGACCCTGTGTTGTGGAGCAATATCGATATTGAGGCGACGATTGCGCGAAATTTGGAAAAAGCGCACGACGTTCGAAACGCGCTTTATGTCATTGACTATACCGCTGAACATTGGAGCTACAATTTTGGCTTATCGCTTTGGAACGGATTTGTACGCCTCTATATCCCAGGACAAATTCTAGGCGCTGATTTTAAGCAATCGCTTTTCTTTGAACAGGCCAGGAATGTCTTTGAAGATATCCATCTGGTCTATAGCTTTGACTTCGCAGTTGGTACAACATCGACAGGATTTGGGTCGGCCTTCAGTGATTTTGGCTATATGGGCGCGATCTACTTTTTCGTGATGGGATATGTTCTTAAAATTATGTTTGTTCGCGGGCAGGCTGGTTTTATCTGGGCGCAGGTTGCCTACATGTGCTTTTTGCCAAAAGTATTGGTTTCTTTCACCCACGGTCACGACAAGTTTTTTGTTTCTATTCCATTCCTTTTGGTGGTGATTTTGTCGCTTAGGGCAATCTCCAAATATCATTTCCGTCTTGGAGCGCCGCGCGTGCAACGGAGATCTAATTTATGAACCGCTCTCCTTTGAAATCTGCAGTGCGCATTGTGCATGCGCTGCTACAACGTTCAGCGCTAATGCTGCGGTGGCTGTGGTATCAGGTGACCGTTTTTGTCTGGGATAAGCCTGTTCCGCTTAGCACGAGATTCTACGGGCGTTTGCGTGTGGCTTATGTACCGTCGCATGTGTCTGTTGGGCAGTCCTGTGGCTTTGGTCACAATGTATTTCTGAGCGCTGGGCGCGAGGCACGCATTACGCTGGGCGATATGGTAACGCTG
>NZ_JBDWVM010000458.1:0-30798 GCF_039984035.1 Planktotalea sp.
CACCACAGTCGTTTGCGCAAAGTCATCAGTTTGCTCGCCATTCCAAAGCCCAACAAAATCGACAGGCTTGTCCACATCATGCAAACGTCGCGTGTCTGAGAAATCAGGCGCAAACAGCTCATTCAACTCTTCACCGTCACGCAGGCCAAAGACCGCCGTGCCCTTGCTCGGGTTGCGTTCGAATTCGCCGCCGCCACCTTTGATCACCGTGAGGTTCTGATCGCCGAGCAACGCCGCCGCGCGCGACTGCAGGCCACGATAGGAGGGATGGAACACACCCTGCACAGAGGCCCCTGCCCCCGTCGGATTCCACATGCGCAGCACAGTATTGACGCAGGACCGCAGACCAAACGTGTCGCGCAAACGGAGCAAATCAAACGCCGCAGGATTGAGCGTTTCCAGAGGAAGATAGCTGAACCCATCGCCCTCGAAGTTCATGGACGTCAATGCCTCGCGTAGATCAGCGCCGGTGCTTTGATGGGAATTCCAGCCATGCATTGCGACGCTATAGCCCGCGCGCGTGACCAGTTTCGCCGCCAGCAGGAACAAGGGCGCGCCGCGTGTGCGACCTGCGGCATAGCAGGGCCAATCCAAATCGGACTTTGGCAGCTGCGCCGAGGCGTCACGTAACGCGGCCGTAAAACCTGCGATCTCGGAATCTGTTTCACCACGAAGCCGCAGGACCATAAGCAACGCACCCACCGCCTCAGGCGCGGCATTGCCAGACAACATAAGCGTCATGGCCTCGCGGGCCTCGCTCAGCTCTAAAGGACGTGCGCGACCCTTGCCTTGGGCCACGATACGAACATATGGCGCGAGGGTCATTCCGCTGCCATTGGCAGGCTAAACTGCTCCAGAAGGCTCGCCAATTCGGGTTTACATGATCCACAGTTTGTTCCGGCGCAGGTATCCTCGCCCAAGGCGTCGACACTGCCCGCGCCATTCAAAATCGCATCTCGCAAAGTATTCACTCCCACATTGAAGCACGCACAAACGGTCGCGCCGGGATCAGGTTGATCCGCTGCGCTTCTACCTGCAAGTGCTTTCAATGGGGAGGTCTGCGTTTCAATTAGTGAAATGACTGTGTTGCGCGCCAACGACACCGGTTCGCGAGAAACGAACAACAGGGCTGCGATAGCATCACCATTATAGAATGCGATACGGGTCGTGCCATTGTTGGCATCGGTGATTTCAGAGGCTGTGCATCCTTCGACACCCAAATGATCCTGCGCCCAGACAGTCCAATCCTCAGGCACCTCGCGACCCGCAAACTCTGCCTGCCAGCCCGTTAGCGAACGCGCCACAGCAGAATAATCGCCGCCTTGTTTGATCGGCGCGTTTGACGCAGCAAAACCATACCATGCCGCATCAAGCCGCTCAGCGCTGACTTTGCTCATTTTCAAAGCGGGTTGGCCCGAAAACGGATCGGTCACAGGCGCCGTCAGAGCGTTTACTAAACCACCGCGCGTCAATTGCCGTGTCCAGTGCATAGGCGCGAAAATCTGTCCCTTTGCCGTGCGATCCGTGACGAGCACGCGCAAAACCGCATTGCCAAACTTGTTTTTCAGAGCAACCAAGTCGCCATGTTCCACCTTTAGATCCATCGCATCCTCTGGATGGATTTCCGCATAGGGTTCCGCCAAATGCGCACCAAGACGCGGGGCTTTACCTGTGCGGCTCATCGTGTGCCACTGATCGCGGTTACGCCCTGTGTTCAGGGTAAAGCGATCATGCGCGATTGGTTCTGGCGCGGTGATAGGCAGCATCTTGGCTTTGCCATCCGCGTGGAAGAACTTGCCGTTTGCAAAGAAACGAATGTCGTTGTCTGGCCACTGTCGCGGGATCAGTTTGGCATAATCGGCATCCGCAAAAAGGCTGAGATCGAGATCGCGACCAAAGTCACGGCCAGCGCAGGACAAAGACACATATTCTGCGAAAACAGCCTCTGGCGATTCAAAGTCAAAGCCATCAGCCCAGCCCATGCGCGTTGCTACATCGCAAATGATTTCCCAATCAGGGCGTGCTTGCCCCGGCGCTGGCAGAAAGGCACGTTGACGCGAAATACGACGCTCAGAATTTGTGACAGTCCCGTTCTTTTCACCCCAGCCTGCTGCTGGCAAAAGCACATGGGCAAGATCGCCAGTATCCGTATGTTCCATAATGTCGGAGACAACGACGAAGGGCACATTTGCAATCGCCGCTGCGACACCTTCCGCATCCGGCATGCTGACTGCGGGGTTCGTTGACATCACCCAGAGCGCTTTAATCTTGCCTGAAGCACAGGCCTGATAGAGATCAACAGCCTTTAGCCCCGCTTCAGTGCATATCGTTGGGCTTTGCCAAAACTCCTGCACATGCGCGCGGTGATCTGGGTTTTCGATATCGAGGTGATTGGCCAGCATATTGGCCAGACCGCCTACTTCACGGCCCCCCATCGCGTTGGGTTGACCCGTCACAGAAAATGGTCCGCATCCAGGTTTACCAATCCGTCCAGTAGCCAGATGACAATTCAGGATCGAATTAACCTTGTCGGACCCACATTCGGATTGGTTCACGCCTTGCGAATAGACAGTGACAACCTTCTTCGTTCCTGCCCAAAGCGCATAGAACATATCGAGCTCTTGCTGGGAAAGACCGCTTTGCGTTGGGTCGCTTTCGCGCGCCTTGTCGATTGCGGCCTCAGCGCCGTTCACATGTTGATCAAGGTAGCTTTGATCGAGTTCCCCTGCATCTGCCAAATGCGTAAGCAAGCCATTAAACAGCGCGATGTCCCCATCGGGCACAATGCGCAGATGATGATCTGCAAGCGCGCTCGTCGCGGTTTTGCGCGGATCAACGTTTACGATCTTCATGTTTTGTCGGTCTGCTTTTGCAGCGGCAATGCGTTGATGCAGAACCGGGTGACACCACGCAAGGTTAGAGCCGACGAGAACGATTAGGTCGGCGTCTTCAAGATCGCTATACGTGCCTGGCACAGTATCGGAGCCAAAGGCACGCTTGTGTCCCACAACCGAGGAGGCCATGCAAAGTCTTGAATTGGTGTCGATGTTTGCGGTGCCGATGTAGCCTTTGATCAGCTTATTGGCGACGTAGTAGTCTTCGGTCAGCAGCTGACCTGATACGTAAAACGCGACGCTGTCAGGGCCATGTTCACGCACCGCTGCGCTGAATTTTTCTGCAACCAAATCAAGCGCATCATCCCATGACGCATTTTTACCATCGACTTGCGGCGCCAAAAGGCGCCCTTGCATATCAATGGTCTCGCCAAGCGCAGAGCCTTTCGAGCAGAGCCGCCCGAAGTTTGCAGGGTGCTCGGGGTCACCTTTGATCGTGCCGTCAGCGCCTGCAAGGACACCGCAGCCAACGCCGCAATAAGGGCAAGCCGTGCGCGTAAGGGTCATGCGGCACTCCTTTGTTCTTCTAAGTTAGTTAGTCTGGGAAACATGCCGTTGTGCCTATGTCTGCCCGCATCATGCGGAAAGGCTACAACGGCTAAGGACGGGTCCGAGGGGGTGCCCCCCTGATAGGCTGATCCGAAGATCAAACTCTCCCGCATATCGCGTACATCTGTTTTGTCTCGAATGAGGTTAAAGAACCAACTACTGTCCGAGGTATCACCATACATGACCGCCCCGACGAGGGTGCCGCCCTCTAGCACCAAGCGACGATAAGTGCTGTTCGCGGGGTCACGGAAGACGATGTCTTCTCGCGTCTCGCTGCTTGCGAAATCACCTGCGCTGAACAAATCACACCCCGTGACTTTCAGCTTCGTTGAGAGTTCTTTCTGAATAAACTGCGCGTCTTGGCCGAGCAGTGTTTTAGCGACCACTTTGGCTTGCTCATAAAGCGGTGCAACAAGGCCAAAGATCGCACCGCGATGTTCCACACATTCACCAACGGCTAGGATATCCGCATCAGAGGTGCGCATTTGATCATCAACGAGGATGCCTTTGTCGACCGACAGGCCTGCGTCCTTGGCGAGCTGCACATTCGGGCGAATGCCCACGGCCATCACAAGCAAATCACAAGGCAGTTCGGTACCATCATCCAGCGAGAGCGCCTTAACCGCGCCATTCGCGCCCAAGATTTCCTTGGAGTTCGCAGCGCATTTGACGGTGATGCCTTTGTCGATCAATGCATCGCGCAGTAAAGCGCCAGCCGCTTCATCAAGCTGCCGCTCCATCAGATGGCCCATGATGTGAACAACTGTGACATCTACGCCGCGCGTTGCCATGCCAGCGGCGGCCTCTAGTCCGAGCAGACCACCACCAATCACAACCGCTTTATGTGCTGGTCCAAGGTTCATCATACGGGTCGTATCTTCGAGGTCGCGGTAAGCAATGACGCCTTCCAAATCATGTCCTGGCAGCGGAATGATGAAAGGATTCGATCCGGTGCCAAAGAGTAACTTGTCATAGCTGAGAACATCGCCGTTTTCCGCCGTGACTGTCTTTGTAGCCCGATCAATCGCGACAACCTTTTCGCCAAAACGGCAAGTCACGCCATTCTTGGCGTACCAGTCAGACGTATGAATGATGATATCATCATAGGCCTTGTCCCCCGCCAAAACCGGCGAAAGCATGATGCGGTCATAGTTGCCGCGCGGCTCTGCGTTGAACAGGGTGACATCGAAATCGCCGCCCTGCTCTAGCAAGCTTTCCAGAGCACGGCCCGAGGCCATGCCCGCGCCGATAATGATCAGCTTTTCGCGCATTACTTCGCCGCCACCGCAGGCGTTGCTTTGGGTTTGGGTTTTGCGCCGTGCTCATATTCCTGCAAGAAATCGAGCACTTCAGCGCGATACTTGTAGTAATCTGGGTGCTCCAGCAGCGCTTTGCGCGTGCGTGGGCGGGGGAGTTTGACGTCCGTGATCTTACCGATTGTCGCTTGTGGGCCATTGGTCATCATCACAACGCGATCCGCGAGCAAAATCGCCTCATCCACATCGTGTGTCACGCAAACAGCGGTCACTTTGGTGCGTGACCAGACTTCCATCAGCACCTCTTGCAGCTCCCAGCGGGTCAGACTGTCGAGCATGCCGAAAGGTTCATCTAAAAGCAGCAGTTTAGGCGACAAAGCAAAGGCGCGCGCGATACCGACGCGTTGTTTCATACCGTTGGACATGGACGACGCTTGCTTGTCCATGCTGTCCGCAAGACCAACGCGTTCGAGATAATATTCGATCACATCTTGGCGCTCAGCTTGGGAGGCCTTTGGATATACCTTGTCCACACCAATCGCGACGTTCTCTTTGGCGGAGAGCCATGGGAAGAGGTTCGGCGATTGGAACACAACCGCACGTTCAGGATCTGCGCCTTCAACGTTCCAGCCATCAAGACGGATCGCCCCTTTAGAGATCGGGTTAAGACCGGCCGCCATCGTCAGAACCGTGGATTTACCGCAGCCAGAGTGACCAATCAGGCTAATGAATTCACCCTTGTTCACCTTGAGGTCAAAATCCTCAACAACGGTCAACGGACCTTTTGGTGTTGGATAGACTTTGTGCAATTGCGAGAACGTCAAATAGCGTTCTTCAATGCCGCCGCCTGCTTGGGCCTTGGCAACAGCCGCAGGAACCGAATGGATCGGCGTGACGTCTGGCAGGTTGCGCGTTTCTTCAACCTTTGCCGCGATACCAACGTCCATAAGGTAGTTGGTGACTTTGACACGCAGCGCCTTAAACGTAGCATCATCATTCATCGCTGTACGATCGCGTGGACGTGGGATGTTCACCTCAACAGGATCGGCCAAAGTACCATCAGGATTAAGCGGAATGATCCGATCCGCGAGCAAGATTGCCTCGTCCACATCGTTGGTGATGAGGATACAGGTCTTCTTGTCCGTCTCCCAGATTTCCAGAATTTCATCTGCGAGATTGGCACGTGTCAGTGCATCCAAAGCGCTGAGTGGTTCATCGAGCAGAAGCATTTCTGGGTTCATTGCCAAAGCACGGGCCACCGACACACGCTGGCGCATACCGCCTGATAGCTCTGCCGGACGGCGCGATATCGCGTGTGACAGGCCAACCATCGAAACATAGTGATCGATCTTGGCCTGACGCTCATCCTTAGACAGCTTAGGGAACACCGCATCAACCGCGAGGCCGACGTTCCCGCCCACAGTCAACCAAGGCATCAAAGAATAGCTTTGGAAGATCAAACCGCGTTCTGGACCAGGTCCAGTAATCGGTGCGTCTTTGAAAGTGACGCTGCCTTGATCCGGCATTTCGAGCCCAGCGATCAGGTTCATCAGGGTCGACTTTCCCGTACCGGAAAAGCCTAGGATCGCAACGAATTCACCGTCTTTGATGTCCAGATTGATGTTCTTGAGAACTTCATTCCGGCTGGTGCCTTGCCCAAAACCCTTGGAGACGTTTTCAAACTTGAGAATACTCATGTCGCTCACCGGTTTTCTGTAAATGTGAACATGGACTGCAGCGCATACATCACACGATCAAGCAGGAAGCCGATGACGCCGATGGTGAGAACCGCGACCATGATTTTCGCGAGGGATTGTGAAGACCCATTCTGGAATTCATCCCATACGAATTTACCGAGACCGGGGTTTTGCGCGAGCATTTCCGCCGCGATCAGAACCATCCAGCCCACACCGAGGGACAGACGCAGACCTGTGAAAATCAGTGGCAAAGCGGATGGCAGAACCAATTTGGTGATTTTGGCATAAGTGCTCATTTTCAGAACTTTGGAGACACTGACCAAGTCTTTATCGATAGAAGACACACCCAATGCGGTGTTGATCAAAGTGGGCCAAAGCGAGCACAGCGTCACGGTAATCGCAGAAACGAGGAAGGATTTTGTGAACATTCCGTCATTGCCTGCATACACAGCGGACACCACCATCGTCACGATAGGGAGCCAAGCAAGCGGGCTGACTGGTTTAAAGATTTGAATGATCGGGTTGATCGCGGCATTTGCTGTGGCCGAAAGACCCGCTGTAATGCCAAGTGGGATCGCAATGATTGAACCGATCAAGAAACCAAAAAAGACGGTTTTGATCGAGGTCCAGATTTGCTGATAATATGTCGGCTTGCCCGTGTAGACACGCTCTTTTACTTTGTCTTCTTTGCCATCGGCGATCAGCTTGGCGTTGCGCTCATCTTGGCGCACATAAAAGGCTGCTTCTTTTTCGCGTTCACGTACCGCGTCCGCGTTCAAATTGACCGCTTGTTCCCAAACTTGTCCAGGTCCCGGGATCGCACCAAGGGAGGTTTGTACCGTCGGCGCGAGAGTGGCCCAACCGAACAGGAACAGGGCAATCGCAAGAACAGGAACACCGAGAAGGCGCCAGATTTCAGACATTTGCGCGCGCGGGTTATCCCCTGCTGCGGCTTTCAAGATTGGTGTTAACCACGCAAGGCCCAGCACTTGGAACCATGCGTCGGCTTTGTTGATCCGCGTGAAGCGTCGGGCGCGGCGCTCTTCTGCCTGGA
The DNA here is from genome assembly GCF_039984035.1 of Planktotalea sp. Classification (GTDB taxonomy): domain Bacteria; phylum Pseudomonadota; class Alphaproteobacteria; order Rhodobacterales; family Rhodobacteraceae; genus Planktotalea. The sequence continues at coordinate 7,451 of NZ_JBDWVM010000458.1, forward strand.
GCGTATCTGGGTCAATTGCGGTCATGTCGAGAAACTTTCGATCTAAAGTTAAGGTGCAAGAGATACCCGCCTCGCAAGGCAAAGCAGGTATCTCGAATTTTGAGGTTAGTTAACGATGTCTGAACCAGAGACAGTCTGCGTGCCTTTCAAGCCGATTGGCAGGCTTTCGAGGTATGCGTTTGGTGTACGGCCATCGTAGGCGATGCCATCGATGATATCTTCCGCAGGTGTTGGTGCTTTGAAGCCATCGCTATCCCAAGGGAAGTCCGCTTCATTCGCCATATCCGCGTCTACAAGCATACGTGCTGCTTCAAGATAGATGTCAGGACGGTAGACAGATTTCGCTGTTTCAAAGAACCATTCGTCGGACTTTGGCTCAGCAATTTGGCCCCAACGACGCATCTGTGTCAGATACCAGATCGCATCAGAGTAGAATGGGTATGTCGCGTTGTAGCGGAAGAACACGTTGAAGTCTGGAACTTCACGAACGTCGCCTTTTTCATACTCAAACGTACCTGTCATGGAGTTCGCGATAACCGCTGCGTCCGCGCCAACGTATTCAGAGCGCGCCAAGATTTCGACGGCTGCTTCACGGTTGGCGTTGTCGTTTTCGTCCAGCCAGATCGCCGCGCGGATAAGCGCTTTGGTCAGAGCAAGTGTTGTGTTCGGGTTTTCTTCGACGAAGTCAGCAGAAAGACCGAATACTTTTTCAGGGTTGTTCTTCCAGAGCTCATAGTCGGTGATCACAGGAACGCCGATACCTTTGAAAACAGCCTGTTGGTTCCATGGTTCACCCACGCAATAACCAAAGATCGTACCCGCTTCCATCGTGGAAGGCATTTGTGGTGGAGGTGTTACGCTCAGGAAAACATCCGCGCCGATTTGGCCGCCAACATCTTCTGGTGAGTAATAGCCAGGCTCAAGACCACCAGCTGCAAGCCAGTAGCGAAGCTCGTAGTTGTGTGTGGATACAGGGAAAACCATACCCATGTTGAATGGGATACCTTGGTCTTTGTAATCTTCAACAACAGGCGCAAGGGATGCGGCGCTGATTGGGTGTTGTGGGCGACCATCGTCCATAAGCGGAACGTGTGGTTTCATTTGCTCCCAGATTTCGTTGGAAACGGTAATGCCGTTGCCGTTCAAATCCATGGAGAATGGTGTGATGATGTGGCCTTTGGTGCCGTAACCGATTGTCGCCGCGAGAGGCTGACCCGCAAGCATGTGCGCGCCATCCAATTGACCGTCGATCACGCCATCAAGAAGAACTTTCCAGTTCGCTTGTGCTTCTAGCGTTACAAACAGACCTTCGTCTTCGAAGTAGCCATTTTCGTAGGCCACAGCCAAAGGCGCCATGTCTGTTAGTTTAATAAAGCCGAACGTCAGCTCGTCTTTTTCTAGGTCTAGATCCTGAGCCAACATTGGGCTCGCACATAGTAAGGAGGAGGCGAGTAGCCATTTAAAAGTGTGCATTTTCTGGTCCCTGTTAGAAATGAAAAAGCCGCACGACTGCCACGTGCGGGAGGGAGGATGCACGTGCAATCGAGCGGCTTTGCTCTTGTAATTCGTTGATTGGCAGCTTTGCCAATCGAGACAGGCATCGTTGCCTTGGAGTTAATTTGACTCGTTCTAAATCGGGTTTCTAGGTAATTACTTCGCAGTTGCAGCAATTTTCGAGGTGATCAAAAAAGTTGCCTATTTTTTGTGCGACTAAACACCTTCAAAGTCGAAAATTGCGCCATTGAAAAAGCGGTCCGGCCCAAGAATCATTTCTCCCATCGTTGAAGCCACCGCGGTTGGCGTGTCCATCGCGCCTTCTACTTTGCCCGACGCCCCCGGAAGATTGATTCCCATTGGCGAAAGTGCTGCACGATAGATATCTGTGCGGAAGCATGACCGCGCGACTGCGCGGGCTTGCTCTTGGTCCAAGTCGTGCCAACGCGCGAGACAATCCGCAATCCAGCTTGCCTGACTGCGCCACGGGAAGTTCGCAGCACTTTGGTGAAAGCTCAGGAACCGTTCGGTCTGTTGCGCACTTTCTCCCAACTTGGTCACAATCCGTTGCGACAACGCAGGGTCAATCGCATTCTCCGGCAAGTCCAGATGTTGACTGCGCGCGAGGATATCGACCGCAAGTGGAATATTTTCAGGCTTATCCAGCCAATTGGCAGCCTTATAAAGCGCGCGGATCATTGCATGGCAAAGTGACGGGTTCGCTTCCGCCCACTCATGGCGCGCACCGAGCACTTTTTCTGGTGAAAACTGCCAGATTTTTGAACCCGGGAGCACGAGGCTGGCACCGCTCTGCTGAACCGCGACGCTCCCCCATGGCTCGCCTACGCAGAACATATCGAGCTTACCTTCTTTGACCGCTGCGGCCATTTGGGGCGGCGGCACTGTCACCACCTCAATCTTATCAGGTGAATAATCAGGCGATTGAGTTAACCAAGTCTCCAGCAGCATGCGGTGCATTGAGAATGGAAACGGCACGCCAATACGAATGGGCGCTGAACTGACTTCAAAGATCGCTTTGGCCGTCGTTTGCGGATCATCAAACGTGTTGCGCCAGCCTGCCCCTTGCATCTTGCGGTCGAGATCAGAGGAAACCCCGATAACCGTCCCGTTTACAGACATTACCATGAGCGCATCGATGCGCGCTGGTATGCCACCCAGCTTTAGAGACATCGCAATCGGCATTGGTGACAACATATGCGCAAATTGTATGTGCCCGACGGCCAAACGATCCCTTAATGCTGACCAAGACGGTTGTCTCATCAAGACCAGATCAAGGCCTTCTTCCGCAGCGAACGTTAATTCCTTAGCGATCACCAGTGGCGCGCAATCCACCAGAGGGAGATACCCACAATGTACTTGCGTCATCTTCATTGTAAAAGCTCTGCTGCAGTCACAAGAGCCGTCGCAACATCAGTCACCTTGCGCCCTTGATCCATCGCAGTCTTACGCATGAGCCCGTAGGCTTCTTCTTCGGAAATCTTGCGTGCGCGCATCAACAAGCCTTTTGCGCGATCAATCGTTTTACGATCCAACAGCGCTTGCTTGGCGGCATCCAACTCGGATTGCATCTTTGCGTTCAGCTTAAAGCGCGCAATTGCCGTTTCCAGAACCGGCTTGATACGATCCTTTTGCAACCCGTTTACGACATAAGCGCTTAGACCAGCAGTTATCGCAGCTTCAGTCATCCCTTCGTCCGATTGATCAACGAACATCGCAACTGGGCGTTTGCGCGCGTTGGACACGAGACTGAGGTGCTCCAGCGTATCGCGGCTTGGGTTAGCCAAATCGATCAGAATAATATCCGGGTCTTGTTGTTTAAGCGTGCGCTCTAGCGCACCCTCGGACGAAATGACTGTTACGTCGTTCCAACCACCATCCTTGAGCGCATCGATAATGTCGCGCGCTTTGGCTTGGTCGAGTTCAACGACGAGTATTTTAAGATCTTCCTGCACAATTTCCGACTAACGCCGCTTGGAGGGCGATCTCCATGCGACAAAGACGCTAAAGATAAAAGTGCAAGGAGCGGCGCGATCGTCGCACAATAACGCGCCAAAATGCTCATAAAGTAGTCGTTAAAAAAACAGCCTTGGCGTTTAGGCCGCGCCACAAATTTAAGCCGATACAGGCGGTATGGCTCAGTTTTGAATTTGGTCAAGCGAAGCTGGCTATTAGATTGCGTCATAAGAGGCATCAGAAAGTATCGTTTTTTATTACATCTCTTCCGAGTGAAAGTGGATGAAACCGATAGGAGATGAATATGAAGCTTTCGTTCTTCACAATGCCAATCCATCCGCTCAATAAGCCGCATGCGCAGAGTTTTAAGGAAGATCGTGAAGCTTTCTTGCTGGCTGACCAGCTGGGGTTTGCAGAAGCGTATTGCGGTGAGCACACCACAGACAAAGCGGAGGTCATTACTTCTTGCGTCGCGTTTCTGGCTAGCCTTGCCTATGAAACGAAACAAATTCGTTTGGGAACTGGCACAATCAACATGCCCAATTCCCACCCTGCCCGCGTTGCTGCCGAAGTTGCGATGCTGGATCACATGCTTGAAGGTCGGTTCAATTTCGGGATTTCGCCCGGTGGTTTAATGACCGACGCCGAAGTGTTCGGCTCCATCGATAAAGACCGCAACGCGATGTTTTTAGAGTGCATCAATATGGTGCTGGATATCTGGGCAGGTGAAGCACCGTACAATCTGAAGGGCGAATTCTGGGAAGTGTCCACAGAGCGCACCAAGATTCTAGAGATCGGCCAAGGCGAGATTATGAAGCCTTACCAGAATGACCCGCACCCCCCTATCGTTGGTACAGCGGTTGCGCCTTTCTCGAAGGGCGTCACAGCAATGGCCGCGCGTGGGTGGCAACCGATTTCTGGCAACTTCCTTTTGCCACAGTGGGCCAAAACACATTGGCCAAACTACGTCGAAGGATGTTTGCAAGGTGGATATACGCCCTCCTATGAGGACTGGCGCGTTGCTAAAAATATCTGTGTCGCCAAGGACTCGGAAACAGCGCGCAGCTATGCGCGTGATCCGGGCAGCCCCTATGTTCTCTACTATTCGCAGCTGCTGACCAAGATGCGCGCGGGTGGTCGTTTGAACCTGTTCAAGCACGATCAGAACATGCCCGATGAAGATGTGACGCTCGAATATGTTCTGGACCGCTTGGTGATCCACGGCGATGCAGAATCCGTCGCCGATCAAATTCTCGCCCTGCGCGAAGATATGGGCCCGTTCCAACACCTTGTTTATGCGGGGCACGATTGGACCGATCTCGAATTAGGTCGCAACTCAATGATCCTGATGGGTGAGAAAGTAATGCCGATTTTGGATGAGGCGACGAAGTCCGAACCAGACTGGCAGCCGGAAGCTTAAAAGCGTTTCTATCAACTGAACATCAAACCAAGGGCATCGGAGCAATCCAGTGCCCTTTTTTGTTAAGAACAGAATGTTATGAAATAGTCCATTTCGAGCAATGCTGCGCTTCGCTTCAATATCTGTTAACATGAGATGATGAAAAACAATCGACAGCCCGTTTCTTTTATTGTGACAGACGATCCTGATGCCGCTCAGGCCTTTTTCGTCGACGTCATGGCGCTTGAGCTTCGTGAAGCGAGTCCTTTTGCATTGGTATTCGTTGATTGCGGCCACGTGCTCCGCGTGCAGATTGTCTCTGAACTTGAACCAGCGGATTACACAGTTCACGGCTGGGAAGTGGTCGATATCGCGCGTACCATCGAGGAATTGATATCCAAAGGCGTACAATTCCAGCGCTTCGATCAACTTCCTCAGGACGCGTTAGGTGTTTGGACGACCCCTGATGGCAACAAGATCGCTTGGTTCACTGACCCAAGTGGAAATAGATTGTCATTGACCCAATACATGACAACCTAACTTGATCAAATGTGGCTGGCGACGTGTCCGACAAGGTTTCCATCGAGGGTATAGCTTTGCCGAGCAGTCCAGCCATTTTCACTCAGTGTATCTCGCACCTGTTCGCTGCTGACGTGTTTGTCATGTGATTTTTTGTTGGCAGTCACAATCATCACCGCCTGTTGGTTCGTTGAGTTCTTTACGAGCCAATTACGAAGTTCCTGCTCCGTTGATATTTTTATTCGCTTCAGTTTTGGAATTTTCATCGTATGCATTCCTGAGAGACCCTTTAATAATCGTAGAGTGAAACAGGCATTGGCGCAAACCCGGCCGAGGTTTGTTAGGTCCGGCGATCCAATCGTAGTTTTGAACAGGTCCCTCTTTCGCGGTGGCAGAGCAAGACCTTGGACAATTAGCGCGCACATTCAGCCAGAGGATTTTCACCGCTTCAACAGAAAAAGGCACCGGATCAATCCGATGCCTTCGCCTTCGAACGCGGGAGAGCGTTTAGGTGGTTTCTAGTGAATTCACACTCAAAGCAGCAATTCCGCTTGCCACTTCGCGCACGCGTGCGGCGTTGTCTGGCGCGATGCTACCATCCGAATGCCAAAGCGAATTTTCAAAGCCAACACGCCCCTTGCCACCCAGTCGCGCGGCCTCAACGAGGCATTCCGTCTCTTCGCGACCAAAGGCGCAGAGGCCCCAATCAAGCGAGATATCAGCCTCATCCATTAACGCTGTGAAGAGCTTGATGTCTTGTGGCCGCGAAATCTTGCTTCCGTCATAGGTTCCCAACACCAGTTGCAGGAGATGATGATCACCGGGAATGCGGCCAGCGTCACAGCTTTCTAGGAACCAACGCAACTCTTCTGGCGAATAGACGATATGCTGCACATCCGTGCCTGCATCCTCCGCCCAATCATAGAATTCGCTCGCAGCCGCCCAATCCTCTTCCGTGCGCACCATTTCGCGGAGAGCGACAGAAACATGGTCAGGTTCAAGTGCTTTAACCATGGTTTGCTGCGCGGAGGCGACATAACGTTCTGCGGCCTCAGACGTGACTTGCAGGTACAAGGATGGAACAGCCTCGGACAACTGCTGTAGCAACGCGCGATAACGGCCGACGTCCAGAAGGTGCTGACCTTGGCCACTGCGTATATGGATGTGAATGCCGTCAGCGCCCGCCGCTTCGCAGCTCAAGGCGGTCGCGACCAATTCATCATCCGTCAAAGGAATGGCGGGATGGTCGCTTTTTAAACGGCGCGCGCCATTTGGCGCTACCATCAAGCGAGGTAGAGGTGATTTACCAGATTTTTTCGACATGATTTAGACCAGCTCACCGAGGTGCGCGAATTTCCCACGATGGAATAACAATGGATCAGCCTCGCGTTGGCCCATGGACATAACCCGCCCGATAAAGATTTCATGATCCCCAGACACGATGCGGTCCTCAACAGTGCACTCAAAGGTCGCGAGCGCCGCGTCTAAAACAGGCACGCCATCAATGCCAGGTCGCCAATCGATGCCCGCAAATTTATCTTCCGAGGGCCGCGCAAAGTGCAAAGAAAGCTCTTTGGATTGTGCGCACATGATATTGATCGCAAAACTTGGGTGCGCGGCATAGGCGCTCCGAGATGGCGTTTCTAAACCAATGCTCCAAAGAACAAGAGGCGGATCAAGCGAAACCGAAGAGAATGAATTGATCGTCATTCCAACTGGTTTGCCTTCATCACCCACAGAGGTCACGACAGCAACGCCCGTTGCAAAACAACCCAAAACGTCACGCAGCGCGCGCGGGTCGATTTTTGTCTCGTTGTCTTTGACGGTCATATTCATGTCCTTATCCTCATGGTCATCAATATTAGGGTTGACCCATAATATGTAGCGCAGAGGGTTCAGAACAACCGATAAGACTCTATACTATCCAACATAAAACCTGATAGCATATTACAAGCGTCAGCATTTGGATAAGACCCCATGAAGATTCAACAGCTCAAATTTTTCGTCGCCGTTTATGAAGAAGGTTCGTTTTCTGCAGGGGCCATTCGGGTCAATGCAACCCAGTCCGGCCTATCGATGCATGTGCGGCAATTGGAAAACAGGTATGGCGTCACCTTGCTCAATCGCAGCTCCACTGGCGCAGAGCCAACGGAAGCCGGACGCACGTTTTATAAACGCGCGCTTGAAACGCTGAACGCCGCAGCGCGCGCCGAAGATGCGCTTAAAGAACTCTCTGGATCAGTATCAGGTCAGATCGATGTAGGCTTGATGCCGACCTTTACCGGTTCAATCCTCAGCTCCACGCTTTTGCGATTTGCCCAAGAATACAAACATGTGCGGGTTTCGATCCATGAAGCCTATTCAGCAGTGCTGTCCAACCAAGTCGCTGAAGGCTTGTTGGACTTTGCCGTTGTCCCATCCGTGTCGCAAGACCTTGGCCTTGATACGTTTCGTTTGGCGAAAGATCGCGAATGCCTTGTTTGCTCAAGCAAAAACAGCATCCTAAAAGGAAACACAGGCTCCTTAAGAGACCTTGAACCCTTGCACATCGTACTGCCAACAGAAGCCAACGCGCGGCGCCCGCGTATTGATCAATATCTGTCGATGAACGAGATCAAAGTCGCAGAGACGATGGAACTTGATGCAATGCTCGGAACGCTCGACATTGTTGCCAATTCCGATTGGGTGTCTATCTTACCTGGCATCCTTGGGCGCGCGGATCGCGATGGTGTGAAGCGGCGCTTTATTCCGCTTTCAGAGCCTCCACTTGCCGTTGAGTACATGCGCATTTCGCACAAGGCCCGCCCGCTCAACCGAGCGGCGCAGGCCTTTCTTGATACGCTACAACAAGAACTTAACAATGCTCTTGAGGATGATTAAGTCCGTTATAGCAAGCTTTGCGGCAACCAGTTCGCAAGGAACGGGAAGACAACGACAAGCACCGCGACCATCAGGATCATGATCCAGTAAGGAATTGCACCTTTAAAGATCATGCCAAGCGTCACGGACTTGTCCGGCACGGCAGCTTTCACCGTGAAGATCAGCAAGCCGAAGGGCGGCGTCAGCAACCCTGCTTCAATCACCAGAATACCGAAAATCGCGAAGGCCAATTCATCGATACCAATGGTCGTCGCGATTGGCGCGAAGATTGGTACGGTCAACAGGATGATCGACGTGGAGTCGATGAACATTCCGAGGATCAACCATATTGTGAAGAGCATCATCATAATGATGATCGGGTTCTCACTAATCGCAAAGATCGTTCCATTGATCACAGAAACGGCCCCACCCATCGCGAGAAAGCGCGAGTACATAGAAGCCGTGATCAACAAGATCATGATTGGAGCTGTTGTCTTACCCGCCCGATAAACTGCATCGAGCAGATCCGCACCGCGCATGCCTTTGATCAAACCGACGAGCAACGCGCCGATAGCACCAAAGCCGGCAGCTTCGGTGGGCGTTAGAAAACCACCCCAAATGCCGCCGATCACGACTACAATTAAACCAATGATCGCGAGACTACTGATCAGCTCGGAACGTCGCTGCGCCGCTGGTACATGCGCAAAGGCATCAGGTGCACAAGGGGGCGCAACGTTGGGGTTCATTTTGGCCGCGATAACACAGTAGCCAATGAAGAAACTGGACAGCAGCAACCCCGGCAGCAGGCCCGCAACAAAGAGCGAGCCAATAGAAATTTCAGTCAAAACCGCCCAAATGATCATTAAGATAGATGGCGGGATCAACATACCAAGACATGCACTGCCCGCAACAACGCCCAGCGCATAGCTCTTCTTATAGCCGAGCGCGACCATCTCTGGATAAGCCAGTCGCGAGAATGTCGCGGCCGACGCGATAGAAACGCCTGTAATCGCGGCGAAGATGGAGTTACCCGAAACAGTCGCAACGGCCAAACAACCCGGCACTTTCAGAAACGCGCGGTTGCAAATCGTATAGATGTCTTTGGCCGCCCCTGACCGACTTATGAATTCTCCCATCAGGACAAAGAGCGGGATCACAATAAAAATATCTTTGCGAAGCGCTTCATAGGCCGTGCCCGATAAGACGGATAGCGCGATATCGGCACTGCCAAGCATAAGGTAGACGCCAAAGGCACTAGCGACGCCGAGGGCGACAGCCACGTGAACGCCAAGAAAGACCAGCAGCATGAGAACAGCGAGAAAGCTGAAGATGAGAGTCGTCATTTAGGGCTCCGTTCGATCAGGAGTGAAAGGCTTGAAAAGGTTCATGTGTTGCTTAGGGACTCGTCTGGCCCCAAGGAGCCGGTCCAATCGGCGATCAACATGGAAAGATACGCAAACGCGGCGAAGATAGCCGTGGCAACCATGAGGAAACGAATTGGCCATGTATAAATGCGCAGCGATCCTTCGCCCTCGTATTCGTTGAGGCGTAGCGCCTCCATCGCTTCGGGAAAGGATGCATAGCCAATCGCGGCAAACAATCCAAAACCAAGCACATAGGCCAAGCTACGCAAGATGCGTTTTGCGAAGGTAGGGAGCGCATCCGTCAACAATGTCGTGCGCAGCATGGACCCTGAATATATGGCGAGAGGAATTTGCAAGAAGGTCACCATGATGACCGAGTTTTGCAAAATTTCTTTGGTGCCAGGGAGTGGTGACAGGAACAGAACCCGCCCGAAAACATCCACCAGGATGACAATCGCTAAAATGAAAACCCAGACGGATGACACGATGTGAATCAGACGTGCGATCTTAACGCTATACTCGAATCTCATACAAAACCCCTACAGTTCGCGAATTTCTTGATACCTTAGGGGCAAGTGACAGGCTGCGCAATAAAACATTTATCAATCGATAATTTTTCTCTACGGTAACGATATTGGGAGGACAAACAGTGACTCGTTTTGCCTTCTGTCACGACAAACAAGGCTTCTTGCCTTTGGGAGGAATAATGAAATTTTCGTTTAAACACATAGCGGTGCCAGCAATCGCAGCTTTATTGTCGACGTCCATTCCAGCCAGCGCAGACACATTCACTTTGCGCATTGGATCAGGACACCCAAAAGGGCCAGCTCCTTATGTAACAACAATGTCAGACTTTTTTGCTGTCGAAGTTTCGCGCCGAGTAGCGGAAGAAACCGAGCATAAAGTTGAGTTCATCGAAGCCTATGGCGGCGCAATTGCTGGTGTTGCTGACACGCTCGAATCTGTTCAACAGGGTATTCTTGATATCGGTGGTTTCTGCATCTGCTTTGAACCGTCCAAGATGTTCTTGCACAACTTCCCTTATTATTTAGCCTTTGGTCCACAGAAGTCGTCTGACGCTATTGCGGCCGCGCGGTCCGTCTATGAGACAAACCCATGGCTCAAAGAAGTGATGAACGAAGAGTTTGGACAAACCTTCCTTGGTCTTGGGGTTTGGGACAACTACCATCTCGGCACCAAAGACGAATGGGAAACTGTTGAAGATCTCAAAGGTGTGAAAGTTGGCGGCGCGGGTCCGAACCTGCCGTGGCTCGAGTATGTCGAAGCGATCCCTGTTCAATCCACGTTACCAGAGGGCTACCTAGCCTTGAAAACCGGCGTCTATAGCGGCTGGTTGATGGTGCCATCTGCTTACAACGGCTTTAAATTCTACGAGCCAGCGCCGTACTATACGCTTATCGGTTTTGGTGCGATGCCCGTCATCATGCTGACAATGAACGACAAAAAACTGAATTCCCTTCCTGAAGATGTGCGCAATATCATCTTAGAAGTCGGCGCAGCGTGGGAAGAAGGTAACGGCGAAAAGATGGATGCGGTTCAAGCATTCGGTCTGGGCAAGCTTGAAGAAAACGGCGCGATTATCAAAACGCTGCCCGAAAGCGTGCGCGCAGATTGGGCGAATAGCCTTGCAGATTTCCCAAAGCTGCAAACAGCAGAAGCTGAGGGCCGCGGCCTTCCAGGTAAGGCAGTCATGCAGGCCTATATCGACGCGTCCAAAGACGTTGGTCACGTTTGGCCCGTTGATTACGCTCTAGAATAAGAAGCGTGCACGGCAGTCCAGCACCGGTTGGACTGCCGTTGATTTCAGTAAAGCTGATAGCCCATCGCAGCTTTTGTTGTTTTTATTGTTAAGTGAACTGCCTCTACGCTGAGCGGGCAGTGTTCGCGCGTTTGAGCCTGCACCACGATTGGGAGGGCTCTATGGAACTTGGCTTTATTCGCATGCCGGATTGCGCATCGGCTCGTGCAGATCTTTCAGCAAGTCTCGGACATCTCTCGCTTGCAGATGATCTCGGCATTCGCATCGCCTATCTTCCAGGGCTTTCGCCAAAACAGCTGCTTGCACTCGGCGGTGCAAAAACCAGAAACATTAAGATCGCACTTGATGCCACCTCTTTTGGCCGTTTGTCGCCGCGTGACATGGAACATGCTGTGCGACAGGCAAACGAGGCCCTACAGAAACGACTATATTTGGGTATTAACATCTGCTGTGACAGCTCTTGCGCGCAGCAAAGGGCACAAGCACAAGAATTCGAAACGATTTTTTCTCAGAATGCTGTACTGAGCGACAACGCAGGTCGCACAACTTATCCTATGAAAACGCCCTGCCCTAAGGTTCTAGGCCTGCCAGTGCAAGGCACACCGCAAGAAACTGCTTTTGCGGCGGCGCGGGGATATCTGCCAATGACCCCAAGCTATCTGAATACCGCCGAAGTTGCCCGTCATTGGCCTGCGATGGTGGCAGGTGCGACTTCCGCGCTGCGACGCGCCAACCCGCGGCATTGGCAACTTGCCCGAAGCATCATCATTCACGATGATCCTGCGACTATAAGAACCTACGTATTTAGTCCGAACAGTCCAATTCGAAAATACTACGAGACGCTTCAGCAACGTGGCCTTTTGAAGGGCTGTGTTGACTCTCACTTAGCGGATTTGGTCATTGCGGGATCATCCCAACAGGTCGCAGAGCGCATTCTGGCGCTAAAGGAAACGGTTGGGGACATTGGAACGCTCTACTTCATTGAGCATCCCGAGCACGACGCAACAATCGCACGCAACACTATGGTTCGATTAGTCCAAGACGTCATGCCACATGTGAACACAAACGATATTCATACTTTCAAAGAACTGGAGACCACATGAGCACCTATGAGCCCTTTACAAAGATCCGCGGTCAAGCTGACGGCCAAACTATTCTGCTGCTGAATTCGCTCGGCACGTCCACAGAAATGTGGGCGCCGCAACTCCCCTTGCTGGAGCGCTTCTATCGTGTGATCCAAATCGACACGCGCGGTCATGGCCAAAGCCCAACACCGCCAGCGCCCTATAGTTTTGATGATTTAGTGGCGGACGCTTTGGGCGTGCTTGATCGCAATGGCATCGAACGCGCGACCGTTATGGGTTGTTCTTTGGGCAGCATGACGGCACTGGGCATGGGGCTGAAGGCGCCAGGACGTATTGAGCGCATCGTTTGCACCGCTGCGCGCGCTGATGCGCCGCCCATGTTCAAACAAAGCTGGGATGATCGTTTAGCGATTATGGACGAAAAAGGCATCGAAGGACTTTGGGGTGGATCGCTTGGCAATTGGCTCACGCCTGCGTTCAAAGACGCAAACCCGGACACGGTCGCCAAAATGAACGTCGAGTTTATGAAAACCACGCCTGAAGGATATCGCGGCTGTGCGATGGCGCTCAAAGATCTGGACTATTTCAAAGACCTTGGAGATTTGGATGTCCCGGTTCTGTTTATTGCCGGATCCGAGGATAAAGGCGCGGCACCTGACACGATGCAAGCCATGTCGGATGCAGCTAAGCATGGTACTTTCACGCTCATTCCAGATGCGGGTCATATTATTAACGTGAACAACCCTGATGCTTTCTCAAACGCCCTTCTTGATTTTCTGGGAATGGCCGAAGCAAGCTAGGCTCAACGCTATTTAGTCAACACCTCGCAGTGAGCTGTAATCTACCATGACTGTGTCGTGGTAGGTTTTTCTTTGGGTGAGCGTTTCATAATACCGCTCGATATTTGGCAAAGACGGACGTTCGATATCCATCGTGAAAAACCGATAGAGACATGATCCCGTTGGAATATCACCAAGGCTGAGCCGATCGCCGCAGATGAATTCGCGATCAGCCAACGCCGCATCAAAAATTTCGAGAGCACGACAGAGCCCATCCAAAGCCGCCGAACGGCTTTTGGCATCTCGTTGCGACGGTGGCAGTCGCACAGCTTGATAAAAGAGCGCAATGAAGTTTGCGTAAACGTTGTTTTGAAACCATTCCATCCACATGTCAGCCTGGCCTTGCGCCTTTGCGTTGGATGGATCGAACATATCAGCGCGGCCATATGCCTGTCCCAGATATCGGCAAATTGCGTTGGATTCCCACAAGACCAGATCACCATCGATCAAAGTCGGAACTCGGCGGTTCGGGTTGAGCGCGATATAGGCAGGATCATTCAAACCACCGAAAGCGCCGCCAGCATCGATACGTTCACAAGGCAAATCCAATTCTGCGATCACCCAAGCGGCCTTTTGCACATTGACCGAGGTTGCGCGCCCCCAAAGCTTGATCCCCTGATGCATTGTTGCTCCCTGCCCTCAGTAAATGTTATCAGTTGATAACAAAACTGTGTAAGCTATATGGAATGGCAAGTAAATTACTGCAAACAGAATGGGCGCGACCGACACAATGACTGATTTGACTCATCTGGTTGAAACAGATGCCGAGCCAAAAAAAGCTCGGCGCGCCACAACAGAGCAACGCGCCCGCGATATCGTTGCCGCCGCGGCTGAACATTTTTCGGAAGTCGGCTTTGCGGGCAGCACGCGCGAAATCGCCAAGCGCGTTGGCGTGACCCAGCCCCTATTGTATCGGTATTTCCCGACCAAAGACGACTTGATCGAAGCAGTTTATAAAACCGTTTATCTTGAGCGTTGGAATCCTGCTTGGGATGAAGCTCTCAAAGATCGCAATCGCACAACGCGCGAACGGTTCGAGACCTTTTATCGCGATTACGTCGAAACGACGTTCACGCCTATCCCTTTGCGATTGTCCTATTATGCCGGTCTGCGCGATGCGGAGATTAATCAGTGGTATAACCATCTGATAGAAGAGTTGATCTTAAAGCAGCTGGTGCGCGAGCATCGAGTCGAATTGGGCATGCCAGACGAAGCCTACGTCAGCGCGGCAGCCTTGGAGCCCGCGTGGCAGATACATGGCGGTCTAATGCACTACGGCTGGCGTAAACATATTCTCAAGCTGCGCGTCGCCCCTGATATCGAGCAGGTCATCTCTGACAACCTCGATATGTACTTCTGCATCGCGGAAAATACATACCGCCGCGAAGCGCATATTACCGAAACTGATATAGCCCATGATGAGAACTGATTTCACACTTGCGTAGGCATCGTTAGTGTAAAGGAAGTTCTATACAGCGACATCGACCGGCAGGTATCCGGCAGATGAAACACACCGCAAACACTTGATTTTAAAACCAAAAAGGACTTCAGACTATGAGCATGAAATTGATGCCAGAGGCACAAGCACCAGCGCTTAAACTCCCACTGGTCGGTGGTGGCACTTTCGATCTGTCACAAGAAACCCCTGAAAACTTCACCATGGTTCTGTTCTATCGTGGCTATCACTGCCCGGTTTGCAAAAACTACATCGGCGGTTTGGCAAAATTGCTCGCTGATTTCGAAGCTGCGGGTTTCTCAGTCGTTGTTGCGTCAATGAATGACAAGGCGTTGGCAGAAAAAGCAGCCGAAGAATGGGATGTGGGCAATCTGCGCGTCGCTTACGATCTCACAATGGAAGATGCCAAGAATTGGGGCCTTTGGATTTCCAAAGCCTTCAAAGATGTTGAAGCTGATTTCTTCACAGAGCCAGGTCTGTTCTGGATCAAGCCTGATGGCTCTCTCTATCTCGCGGATATTTCAAATATGCCTTGGGCACGCCCGGACCTTGGAAACTTGCTCAGCAAGGTGAGCTACGCTCTTGAACATAATTACCCAGCGCGCGGCACCTACACGCCGTAAGCACAAAAGTACCATCTCCCTGAACTAAAGCCGCCCCTCGTTTTGGGCGGCTTTTTTTGTTTTTGACGCCAATTCAGAGCCGTTTGCAGAGAATCGATATTATTAAAATCGATACCAAGCATCAAAAAGCATCGTTAGCTCTGCCCTCTTAGAAATGCATACTCAAACCAAGACATTCGTTTGGGAGGGCGTAATGGCAGTTAAAGAAAAACCGATCTGGAAGTTTAAGATCAATGGCCAGCAAGAAACGTCAACAAAGTCGACGGCATCTGCCCGCACTCAAAAAGTTATAATCGATGAACCTGTTCAACGCGGCGGAACAGATTTGGGACCAATGCCCGTTGAATATGTATTCATGGGGCTGTCAGGCTGCACGCACGTCATTTCCAACAAACTAGCTAAAGCAAACGGTATCGAATTTCGTGATATGGACATCGAAATTGAGGTCATGATGGACAGCCATGGGACCCGTTTGATCAATCCGATCGACATCCCGTTTCCTGAAGTGGATATTCACATCACGGCCAACTACGATGGTCCGCGCGAAGGTGCGATGGCGGTCGTTGAAAAGCTTGGCGCGCATTGCGCAGTGTCCAAAATGCTTCGCGAAAGCGGGACTCGCGTTACAGAACATTGGATCTTGAATGGTGAAGAGATTGCTGAGGGATGACCTTGGCATGCGGTATCTTTCGTCCGATATTGATCTAGACTGCAAAGATGTCAGAGCTTGCCAATATCCTCGGGCCGGTCGCCATCATCACTTTGATTGGCTACCTGCTCGAACGGCTAAAGGTCGGACTCGACACGCACACGATTGGCGCGATGGTTTTGCTGGTCGCAACGCCGTCCCTGATCTTTCACACGCTCGTTTCAATGGACGTGGATACGAAAACGCTCGGGACGATGGCCTTCGCGGCTCTACTCGCGATGAGCGCTTCGGCCGTTTTCGGCATGTTGGTTCTTTTGCTTTCCGGCGCGTCGTTACGCGCCTTTCTGCCCAGCCTCGTCTTTCCGAATTCAGGCAATATGGGCCTCGCACTGGTGCTCCTTACCTTTGGAAATGAAGGTATGAAATTAGGGATTTCGTATTTCTTTATGGTCTCAATCGTTCAACATTCAATCGGGTTTTCCATTGCAATTGGAAAGTTTGATCTGCGCTATCTCGCGCGCCAGCCGCTGTTGTATTCAGTCGCGCTGGTTTTGATTGTGACGCGCTTTGATGTTGCTGTTCCAGAAATCGTGATGACCACGACCCAAATGCTCGGTGGCGTGATGATCCCCTGCATGTTGATCCTACTCGGCGCCTCGCTAGCAAGCTTGAAGGTCTCAGACCTTGGACCAGCGCTTGGCATCGGTTTTGCGCGGCTCATCTTTGGCATCACATCGGCGCTCTTGGCGATCTGGTTGCTCGATCTCAACGGCATGGCCGCTGGGACGGTCTTTTTGCTGGCAACAATGCCCACCGCCATCGTCAACCATATCTACGCAAGCCGTTATGGTAATCACGGCACCGCTGTTTCAGGCGCTGTTGCCGTTTCCACGTTCCTAACGTTCTTGTGTCTACCTGCCCTCATCACTGCTGCTTTGTGGATTTCGAACAATGGGTGAGCGCATTACATTTGGCGGCTACCAGCCCGAAACATCTGTACACACCAAAGCGGTGCATTGTTTTGCAGACGCGTTGGCTCGCATCACTGATGGCGCAGTCACTGTCGACTTTACCCCGAACATCTCAGATGACGGCCATCAAGCGGCAGACCTGTTCGATATGGTCGAGCGCGATGACATCGACGGGTTTTATTTCTCGTCCAGTTATCTCACCGCGCGCGTGCCAGCGTTGATCCTGTTCGATCAACACTTCGCTGTGCCCAATCGCGCGCAGGCCTATGCCCTGCTAGATGGGCCCGTAGGCCAACGTATGGCCGAAGAGGTCGCTGCAAACACAGGATATATCGTGTTCGACTATTGGGACAACGGTTTACGCCATATCTCAACGAGCGGCACAGCGCTGACAACGCCTAGCGACTGTGTGGGACTTAGTCTACGCACATTGCCCAGCCCACAGCATCAACGCATCTTCGCATCCTTGGGTTTCGACCCACAGATCGTCGATGTCAGCGCCTTGCAAAACGCAGTCAAAACAGGGCGCATCGACGCTCAGGAAAACCCGCTCACCAATACCTTTAATTTCGGCCTCCACGATACCCATCGCACCATCACGTTAACAGGCCATCTGCTTGGTGTAGCAATGGTGATGTTTAATAAAAGCGCCGTCGCGCGCTGGTCGCCAGAGGTGAAAGCTGCGGTTCAAGACGCCTTAGAAGAAGCTGGGACACTACAGCGGCAATTGGCACAACAAGAAGATGCGCGCTGCATGGAGCAGATGAAAAAGCAGGGCGTCACGTTTGTGACGCTCACCGAAATGGAACGCACAGCTTTTGCAAACGCCACCAAGAAAGAGGTCGATGCGACGCGAACCGCGCTCAGCGGAGAACTCGTCGCGTTGTTTGAAAGCGAATTGACAGCACAACATGGAGAGCAGCTATGAACAGTAGCTTTATAAGAAAACCTGAAAACATGTTCGCACTTGTGTGCCTCGTGTTTAGCACGCTTGGTTTTGTGTTCATGGGTGCTCTCGTCGCCAAACCAAAGGTTCTGTTTGGCCAATCGCTCACCGCAATCACGCCGTCGATCTTTCCAAGTATCATCCTTGGTTTGTTGGCTTTGCTGTGCTTAGCGCATTTGATCATCGCCAAACGCAATTTCGTTCCCAGCAATGAGCAAGGCATCATCGGGATTGGGCGGGGCGCGGTCTTTTTCTCGATCATGACCGTCTATGGCCTCGTTCTTGTGCCGCTCGGATTCATCATATCGTCTTCGATCACAATCGCAGTGTTGTCTTGGTACACAGGAAATCGCTCCAAGCTACAGATCGCTCTTATTGCGATACTCGCTCCGATCTTTCTTTACCTCAGCGCGACGCGTCTTTTGGCAGTCTACTTGCCAGAACTCGACGTCATCGAACTCGCAATTTCTCGGCTCTTGGGATGAACGACATGCACTTTAATAACCACTCTTTGAGGGCTCCTAATGTTTGACTTATTTACAGAAGGCTTCGCAATGGCGATGCGGGTCGACACATTCTTGATCATGGCCGTTGGTCTGTTTTGTGGAATGCTTGTAGGCGCTCTTCCTGGCTTCACAACCTTGATGGCGATGGCGATTTTGCTGCCGATTTCCTTCTTTCTCGAGCCGCTGGTAGGCATTCCCTTCCTCCTCGGCATCTACAAAGGCGGCATTTTTGGCGGCAGTATCCCTGCTATTCTGGTGTCCATGCCTGGCACAGGCGCGGCAGTTGCGACATCGCGAGATGGTTATCAACTGACCCAACAAGGCAAGTCGCGCAAAGCGCTCGATATGGCGCTGTTTTCCTCAGTGTTCGGCGACACGGCCAGCGACATCTTCACGATGCTCATGATCTTCCCAATCGCTTTGCTTGTGATGCAGTTTGGCCCCCCTGAAGTATTCTCTGTGCTCTTGATGAGCCTTATCATCATCGCGGCGACATCTGGGTCCAACATTATCAAAACCTTTATCATGATGATGCTCGGCTTGTGGCTGGCGCAGATCGGCACGGATCCCTTGGGCGGTGTTGAACGCTTTACGTTCGGTCTGTTTGATCTTCGCTCTGGCATCCCGCTGCTGCCAATGCTGATCGGTGTTTTCGCCATCCCAGAAGTCGCAAAAGTTGTGATGGAAAATACCAAAGCGCGCCAATTGGCGTCGGTCATGGGCGAACGCTTGTCCTTTGCTGAATTCCGCCGCTGTTTCAAAACGATTTGCCGATCCACAGTGATTGGGACTGGCATCGGTACGATCCCGGGCCTCGGACAGGTCGTCGCTGCAATGATGGGCTATTCCGCTGCTAAGAATGCCTCAGACACCCCTGAGAACTTCGGCAAAGGTGAGATCGAAGGCGTCGCCGCAGCAGAGGCCGCCAACAACGCAGTAAACGGGCCAACGATGGTCCCGCTCCTGACACTCGGCATTCCGGGCGACAACGTCACGGCTATTTTGCTTGGCGCCTTTGTCGCGCAAGGATTGCGCCCCGGCCCCCAGCTTTTTGAAGAGCAAGGCGCGACCGTGTTCGCAATCCTGATCGCCATGGTTTTTGCCAACCTGATGTTCTTGATTATCGGATACCTGTCCATTCCGGTGTTCTCACGCTTGGTCACAATCAAGGTGTCCGTACTGATCCCGCTGGTCATTATGTTCGCTTTTGCAGGCACATATGTATTCCGTTCTGACAGCATCGACCTGCTGATGTTGGTGATTTTCGGTATTTTCGGTATCCTCGCCAAGAGCGCAAAGTTCGATGTGATGCCTATGGTCATGGGCTTTATCCTCGGGCCACCTCTTGAATACGCCTTTGGCCAAACCGTGGCCCTGTCCAACGGAAACTTTGTCGGGTTTTTCCTGACCGAACGTTGGGGCGCAATGATGGTTCTGATTATGAGCCCGCTGATTGGCTACTACCTCTGGCAACGCCTGAGAAAGTCGACAGCCTAATAATTCAAGGAAACGACGCGGCTGAAAAGGCATCCAGCAGCCGCGTTCGTCAAGACAAACGAGATGCAAAATGGGAGAGAAATATGTTTGTTAAGTCACTAAAAACCGCTGGCAAATTGCTTGCCTTCACCGGGGCGGCCTTTGCTGCGTCTTTAGGCACAGCGCAAGCTGAGTACCCAGAAAAGCCAATTACTTTGGTTATTCCTTTCGGTGCGGGCGGTAGCCACGATTTGAATTCACGCGTTGTGACATCGATTATTCCAACCTACCTCAACCAAGCGATGATTGTTCGCCTGACGCCGGGTGCCGGTGGTCAAAAAGGATCTCAGGAAGTCGCGAGCTCCGAAGCGGATGGATACACATTGTTGTTCTCGCACAACTACCTCGACATGCTGAAACCACACGTCGACAACCTGCCCTACAACGCGATGGAAGACTTCATTCCAATCGCGCGTGTGAACTACGCACCTATCGCAGTAATCGTAAATGCGGACAGCCCGTTCCAGACGTTTGAAGACATGATCAAAGCATCCGAAGCAGAGCCACGCAGCGTGTCTATGGCGCACTCAGGTAACTGGGGTGCTCTCTTTGTGCCAGCGGCTCAGATCATGAAGTCACGCGGTGTTCAGCTCAACCTCGTTCCTTATGAGGGCGGTGGACCGGCGACACAGGCGATGCTGTCAGGCGATGCAGATGTGACAATGGGTTTCCCATCCGTGATCGGTCCCCTACTTGAAGCCGGCAAAATTCGCGTTCTTGCAACGTCCGGCCCTGAGCGCATCTATGACGACGTGCCAACACTGTCAGAATCTGGCGTCGAGGGCGACATCGGCTTCATGCACCGCGTTGTTCTTGCACCAGCAGGTACACCTGACGACGTTGTCGCGAAACTTGAAGCTGCCTTCACAGCGCTTCAGGAAGACAAAACATACAAGCGCCTGATGGGCCGTTTGGGTGAGAATGTCGATCTGATGCTCGGTGATGAGTACCAAGCACTGCGCGAAGCACAAAGCGTCGCCTACAAAGAGCTTGTTGACGCGATCACGCAATAACATCTTGTCGTCAGGGCCAGCCTTGCATGGCCCTGACGCTTCCTTTTTTTCACACACAGGTCTGTAGATAATGCCAGATAGATTTGGTCCACGCGGCGTGATTGCTGTCGCTATTCCCCAGCAAAACTCCAACATGCAGCCAGAATATGAGGCCATGCGCCCAGACGGCGTGACGCACCAAATGTATCGTTTCAACATTGCTGAGCAGCACGTCGTACCAGAAGCCGTGCTTGCGACGCTGCCGCAGGTCCATGGGTGTTGGCCGGATATGGTCATTTGCTCTAATTCTTTAGAAATGCGTTGGTGGTCACCTGAGCGCCAAGCGCTTTACCGCCAGCAGATCCGTGACGCCCTAGAGTCGGACGTCCCCGCCATCAATGCCACCGACGCAACAGTTGCTGCGCTCAAAGCTTCTGGCGCGAAAAAGGTTGGGTCTATTTCCCCGATGACCGAAGACATGTCCAAAAGCGTAACCGCCTATTACGGCGCGCATGGCATCGAAATCATAGAGGCCACATGGCTAGAGGTCGCCACCTCAAAACGCATTATTGACGTGCCGCCCGAAGATATCATCGCCGCATTTGAACGCGTTGCAACGGAAGACGTCGATACGATCCTTCATGTTGGCGGCGCGCTTGGTGTCGTTGATATGATCGACGAATTGGAGGAACGGCTTGGCAAAACAATCATTTCTTCAAATGCCGCAACCTATTGGTACGCTCTGCGCATGATGGGCATTGATGATCCATTGGACCGTGGTGGTCGAATTACGCGTATGGCGCTGCCTGATGATCTTCGAACACCTGTGCTCCCCAACGCATAATGATCCAAGCGCGCTCCATACCCTCGCGTCTAAAGCGGCCTGATGTCGAGCGCCGCCGCCAGCGTATCAAGTTCCGCTTTCAGTGCGGCCGCAATTGGAATGCCGCTTGCTGCGCGCTCCGCTCTGATCGCATCCATGCGTTCACCCGGGATGCGAATTTCCTCGACGCCCGGCAGACGCGGCGAAGATTTCATTTCATCCCACAGCTGATCGATGCCCGCGCGAAAGACTTCAGGGTCAGCGAAGGCCTTAATGTCGAGCGCAATGATGAATTGACCCGTGTTCGTCTTGGTCGTCGCGTCGGCATTGAAGTCCACGACATTGCGCCCGAATGCCGCGCCGTTCAATGTGCCCGCCAGTATACCAAAGATCAGTGCAAGCCCGTATCCTTTTGGCCCACCTATCGGCAGCAAAAACCCCTCAGAGGACTTTTGCGGATCGGTCAACGCTTGGCCCAATTTATCAATCATCCACCCCTCGGGCATGGTTTCGCCGCGCTGTTTGGCCGTCTTCACCTTGCCATAAGCCGCGACGGTCGTCGCCATATCCAAGACAATTGGCGGGTTCTTTCCCGACGGCAGTGCAACGGCGATCGGGTTGGTGCCCAGCAATTGCTCTGTACCGCCCCAAGGCGGCATATGGTTCGCGCTCGCCACAGCCACATAAAGCCCGATCATGTCCTTCTTGAGCGGCATCATCGCATAAAGCGACGCGGGCCCCGCGTGGTTGGAATTGCGCACGCCAACCCAAGCAACGCCTGTGGTTTCCGCCTTCTTCATCGCCAACTCGGTGGCATGTTGCATCACCAGATGCCCCAGCCCGTTATCACCATCAACAAGCGCAGTTGCCGCGCGGTCTTCAAGCGTTTTGAAGACTGGCGAAGGGTTCATGCCGCCCGCCTGCAAACGTTTGATATATTGCGACATTCGAAAGACGCCATGACCGTCTTGCCCAATCAAATCCGCTTGGGACATCAGTTGAGCGACCTTGCCCGCATCGTGATCAGACAACCCGCTGGCCGCAAAGCCGCGTTTGATAAAATCCTGCAAATCAGCATGGCTCACGATGTGTGGGGCGTCGGACAATTTATCGTCTCCTTGAAAAAATCTATGGCCTTTGAGGTAAGCAATGCACAAAAATCCTAACAAGTCCAAAGGTCTCGTCGTCGAATATGGCGCTATCAATCCGTTTAGCCGCGGCGATGGGGTCACAACGCGTTTGATGGTCGGCAAGGGCAACGCTGAGGATGCTCCCTTCACCACAGGGACCACCATTTTCCCCGCTGGATGTGCAGCTCCTTTGCACTCGCACAATTGCTCTGAGCAGGTGACTATTCTTGAGGGGCGCGCCGAAGTGATGATCGATGGCGACATCCAAAATCTAGCATCGATGGACAGCACGTTTATCCCCGCCAACTTGCCCCACTATTTTCGCAATATCGGCGACGGCCCGCTGACTATTTTCTGGATATATGGCGCACGCGATGTGACCCGCACGTTTACCGAAACCGGT